>DATFRZ010000133.1:0-108096 GCA_035262885.1 Candidatus Acidiferrum sp. | reverse complement strand
CGCGGCGCCGTCCATGCCTTGCACTTTGGGATTGCTGGATTCGATGACGTAATACTCATCCGGCGCGTGCGCGCCATTGCCGTGGCCGAGACCGAAATGTCCGGCAGGCAAGCGAAGCGGATCGCCGGTAAAAACGTATCCGGGCCAGGAGCCCGCGAGGCGCGGAAGAATCACAGGGTCGATGCCATTCTTTTTGTAGACCGCGGTGGCGGCTCGAATGACCGCGGAATTGGCGGACGTGGAATTGGGGTCGTAGCCGCCGGTCATGTTTACATCGATATCGCCGAAACCTTTTTTCGCGAGATGCGCCTTGAGCAAGGCGAGGGATTCGGAGGCGGTCATGTCAGGAACGAGGCGGAGGTCGAGCTTGGCGACGGCTTTGCCGGGAAGAATCGTCTTCCCGCCGGGGCCGGTGTAGCCGCCAACAAGGCCTTCGATGTTCACCGTGGGGCGGGAGACGAGCAGTTCGAGGGATTCCTGGAAGCTGACGTCGTGGACCCAATGCTGGACGCCGAGAAGCTTTTTGGCCTCGGCTTCGTTCATGCGGCGCGCGGCTTCCGCGATCATTTTCTTCTCGGCGTCGGAGAGCGCGCGGACTTTCGCGGTGTAGCCTTCGATGGCAGGATCGTTGCCGTCGCGGGAGACCAGCGAAGCGAGCGCTTCGACGAGATGCCACGCGGGACTGTCGAGGCGCGCTTTGTTGCTGGAGTGCACGTCCTTGCGCGGGCCGCGGCCCCAGCGCTCACCGCTCGAAGTGAGCTCGCATTCGATGACGCCTTTGGCGCCGAGGAACATGGAGACTTCGCCGTCAAGTCCCTGGGAGGCGAAGGGCATGAACACGCCGCTGCACTTTTTCAGCGCGGCGGCGACTTCGGCGTTGCGAACGACTTGCGGAAAATGCGGCGAGCCGATTTCTTCCTCGCCTTCGGCGACGAAAACAAGATTGACGGGGAACTTTTTGCCGCTGCCGCGAATGGCTTGAAACGCGGCGAGCAACGTGGCTTCCGGGCCTTTCTGATTCACCGCGCCGCGTCCCATGATGATTTTGCCGAGACCGGGCCTATCGAGGAGAGCGGCTTCAAATGGCGGAGAAGACCATTCGGCGGGATCGGCTTGCTTGACGTCGTACATGAAGTAAAGGCCGAGCGTCTTGGGAGCGCCGGCGTCGAGGATGGCGAAAACGCCGGGCTGGCCGTCGGTGGGCATTTTTTTGACGCCGCTGAAGCCCGCTTCGCGGAGCAGTTGCATCATCAGCTCGCAGCCTTCGTTCATGCCGCGATTCTCGGCGGCGATGGAGGGCTGGCGAATCCAGGTTTGCAGGCGCTTCACGGCTTCCTCGTGGCGCTTTTCGATTTCCGCGCGAATGGCGGAGAAGTCGTCGGGATTCCCTTGCGCCCAGCGGGGAATCGTCGACAAGGCGGCGGCTGCCGCGGCACCTTCGAGGAAAGTGCGGCGGTCGGGCGGGTGGTCCTGATCGAGCTTGGATTCTGGATTAGCGTTCCTTGCATCTGGCATGGAGACCCTCCGCAAATAGTTCATTGTTGAAATTCAAGAAGGAAGAACTATACGACCACTTGAAACCCGGAGCCAAGAAGTTACTGGCGAGAGATGCTCTCTCTCGAGCCTCCATTCTAGGGACTGACGAAGCGAGCGATCGTGCCGTTGGGGCCAACCGCCCATCCGTGTGCGGCATCGAGGATGGCCAATGCGTTGAGGTTGAGGGAGTCGGTCTGCTTCCAGTGGACTCCGCGATCTTCGCTGATCTCTTCACCGTTTGGTCCGACGGCGATCAAGCGCAAACCGTCGAGTGCCGCCACTGCGGAGCGAAAGCCGCGGGGCTGCCGTTTCGCGAGTTTCCAAGCTTTCCCGCGGTCACCAGAAAATGCGGCAACTGCCGAGGCCCGCGCAGGGTCCTTATGGTCGCCGCCAACAACCACGAGAGCGCGAGGTCCGGGCCCAGGGAGGCGAGCCACAGAAAAAATTCCCGACGAGGCATTCGCGTGAGCGATCGGCGTATTGACCGCCCACCATGCGAGGCCCAGATTCTTCGACACGAAGACCCGGGAGACGAGGCCTCCGGTCGCGAAGAAAATCTCCTCACCGAAGAGTGCGAGACACGAGTTGCTGGCGGCAAAAGCACCTTCGCCGGGCAGGGACGCGGGCATGATGGTGGTGGCCAGGGGCTTCCAATGTTCACCGTCTGTAGTGGTGAGGAGAAGAAACTTGCCGCCGATGGGGTCGCCCAGCGCAACGCAATGCGTCTCAGAGAGACAAGCGATCGAATCCAGAAAGAATTCCTTGTGCTTGTCGGTGACTTGCAGCTCCCAAGTTTCGCCGCCGTCGATGGTTTTGTAGATGCGGGATTTGTCGCCTTCGCCGCTGGACATGAGGTAGGCAGTTTTGTTGTTGAAGGCAACCACCCCGCGGAAATCGAGGGTCTCACCGCCTTGGACATGCAGCCGTTGCCAGGATTTACCCTCGTCGACCGATTTGAGAATCACACCATTTGAACCGGAGGCCCAAACCACGGGCGTCGGCACTCCTTTTTCGGTAGAAAAATGGACAGCGCTGACAGCACGGAGGTTGCTGTCCATGCCACTGGTTTGCACTTTCCACGAGTTGGCTTGAGCTGTGGCGGCAAAAAGAGGGAGCAGTAGGACGAGAACGGTAAAACGTTTGTGCGCCATTGTCGCTTATTTGTTTTGGACTGGCGGCTGATTCACAAAGACTTTTCCGTCTTTCATGACGAAACGGACGCGGCGTACGGCAGTGATGTCTTTGAGCGGGTCGCCATCGAGGGCGATGATGTCGGCGTCGAGACCGGGCGCAAGCGAGCCGACGTGATCTTGCAGGCCGAGGGCTTCGGCATTCAGCGAGGTGGCGGAAACCAGTGCGGCCATGGGATCCTGACCGCAAGTCTGCACGCGATAGAGAAACTCCTCGGCGTTGCGGCCGTGCGCGCCGGCAACGGCGTCCGTGCCGAAAAGAACTTTCAGACCAGGCGTGCGAATCGCGTGGCGGAAGAGTTCCTGAAATTCGGGCAGCACTTTTTCCATAATGGTGAAGCTTTCTTCCGAGAAATAAGGGGAGCCGAGGTAGTGGGCCTTGTTGTCAAGATAGTTCTGCAGGATCAGCCCAGCTTGTGGATCGAAGTAGGTCCGGCGCTCGGCGAGAAAACGCAGGTCTTCGTCGGTAGCATAAAGGCCATGTTCGACCTCTGTGCAGCCGGCAAGCGCCGCCATGCGGACTGAGGGCCCATAGGCGTGCACGACGGTGCGCAAACCCGCTTTCTTGGCCTGGTCGCAAATGGCATTCAGCTGATCTTGCGAGAGCGTAGGCTTGCCGCCTTGGCGGATGCTGCCTGAGGCAAAAATCTTGATGGCGTCTGCGCCATCCTTGTGGCGCTGCTCGACCATGCCGCGCAACTCGTCGGGCGTGCCGGTGGCGTCCCCTTTACCGCTGATGGGCTCGAGGGAAGTAAGGAGTCTCGGACCCGGCAAACCGTAACGAACCATGGCGTCGCGGAGGTCTTGGTCGAGAGGCGAGCCAAGGCTTTGCACGGTGGTAAAGCCTGCGGCGAGCATCTTCCAATTGTTCGCGGCCCCTGCGAGGATGGTCCGTTCCTTAGGCTCGTTCTCGCCAGCAAGTTTGCCGTTGGCGTCGAAATGCCAGGTTGGGTGGACGTGGGCATCAATCCAGCCGGGCAAAACTGTGAACCGGGAGAGATCGTAGGTCACTGCACCTTGAGGAGCGGCTCCGCCAACACTGGCAATTTTTCCGCCTTCGACGACGATGATGGTGTTGTGGAGAATCTTCCCTTGGCCATCGAGAACGCTAGACGCCTTCAAAACGACGGTGCGATCCTGAGCGGCGGCAAATCCCGCAGCAAGGCACAGCGCGAGCAAAGTTAGAGAAGCGGCGGCGAATCTCAAACGGGTCGTCGGCATGGACATGGCGACTCCTACATCACGGAGATTCCGAATGAATTCTTGCCGGCCGCATCATAGCGCTGGGTGGGACTGCCCGGCAAATGAGGCGAGGCTCGATTTGCAACGCAGGAACGAGGGGCGGTGCTAAGGTGTTCGAAAAAACAAGGGTGAAAAAAACCGATACTTTGCAGTAGGATTCTGCGGGCATGGACTGGCGCGTAACTTAACGCCTGAAATCCAACAATGCGGTAAGCGCTCGCAAAAGCGCAGAGTTCTAGGAGAGAGCGGAGATGCTTCCAAGAAAAGCAAAAGGCGGAAGTCTGCCATTCGCGTGTTTGCTGATGTCGAGCCTGATTCCGGCAACCGCCTTCGCGCAATACCATCCGAAGGACACGGAGTGGCCTTCCTATGCCGCGGACCTTGCCGGAACGCGGTACCGACCGTTGGACCAGATCAACGCTTCCAACTTCAGCAATCTCGAAATCGCCTGGCGCATCAAGACCGACAACTTCGGCGATCGGCCGGAATACAAGCTCGAAGGAACGCCGTTGATGGTGAATGGCGTTCTCTACGCCACCGCCGGATCGCGCCGCGCGGTGATTGCGCTGGATGCGGAAAGCGGAGAGCTGCTGTGGATTCACGGCGAGCATGAAGGCAAACGCGGCGGCGCTGCACCGCGGCAGCTTTCGGGGCGAGGGCTGGCGTATTGGTCGGATGGAGTGGACGAGCGGATTTTTTACGTGACCCCAGGCTTCCGGCTGATCTGCCTGGATGCCAAGACCGGCGCGCGCGTCCCTTCGTTTGGAGAAAACGGCGTGGTGGACCTCAAGCTCGACGATGACCAAACGATCTCGGACTGGAACAGCAACCATGAATGGGTGCCCAACCTGGAAACCGGTGAAATCGGGATTCAGTCGGCGCCCGTGGTGGCAAAGGACACGGTGATGGTCGGCGCGGCGTTCCGCGAAGGCATGACGCCAAGGAGCATGCGCAACAACAAAGGTTATGTGCGCGGGTTCGACGTGCGCACCGGCAAGCGGCTTTGGATTTTTCATACCATTCCGAAGAAGGGCGAGTTTGGCTACGACACGTGGGACAAAGGCTCGGCGGAATACACGGGCAACACCGGCGTGTGGTCGCAGATCACCGTGGATGAACAGCTTGGCCTCGTGTATTTGCCGGTGGAGTCACCGACCAGTGACTTCTACGGCGGGCATCGGCCGGGAAATAATTTGTTCGGCGAATCGCTCGTGTGCGTGGACCTGAAAACCGGCGAGCGAAAGTGGTATTTTCAGCTGGTGCATCATCCCCTCTGGGACATGGACATTTCCTCCGCGCCGATCCTCGCGGACATCACGGTGGATGGAAAGCCGGTCAAGGCGGTAGCACAGCCCACCAAACAAGGCTTCCTCTACGTTTTCGACCGCGTCACCGGCAAACCCATCTGGCCCATGCCCGAAAAGCCGGTGGAAGCAGGCAACGTACCCGGTGAATGGTATTCGCCAACGCAGCCGATTCCTTCGAAGCCCGCCGCGTATAGCCGCAACGGAGTCTCTACGGATGACCTGATCGATTTCACTCCGGCGCTGCGCGAACAGGCGAAACAAATCGTATCGAAATACAAGTTGGGCCCGGTCTTTGCCCCGCCGACGGTGAGCAAACTCGAAGGACCGCTCGGCACGCTCACGATGGGAACGGCTTCTGGTGGAACGAATTGGCCCGGCGGGTCATACGACCCGGAAACTCATACCGTGTACGTGTACGCGTGCAACTCGTGCATTGAACCTATAGGGCTAGTGGAGTCGCCCAAGGAAGTCTCCGACCTCCGGTACATCGCTGGTGTCGCCGGGAGAGAGGTGCAAATTTTGCGCGGCCCCGGCGAAAACGCCGGCGCGGATTCGCCGAAACCACCCAAGAGACGGGCTGGAAGCCAATACCAGCGGTTGGATATTGACGGCTTGCCGCTGGTGAAGCCGCCCTACGGAACGATCTCGGCCATCAGTCTCGACAAGGGCCAAATCACTTGGCAGATTGCCCATGGGGAAACGCCGGACGTCGTGCGCAACTCCGAGCATCTAAAGGGCATGAACATTCCGAGGACCGGCCAAGAGACTTACAACGTCGGGACGCTGGTGACGAAAACGCTGGTGATCGCCGGCGAAGGGCAAGTGACCACAACGTCGGAGCACCCCCGCGGAGCCATGCTGCGCGCTTACGACAAAGTCACAGGAAAAGAAGTGGGGGCGGTGTATATGCCGGCACCGCAGAGCGGCTCGCCCATGACTTATATGGTCCACGGGAAGCAGTACATCGTAGTGGCCGTGAGCGGCGGGCCGTATTCGGGCGAGTACCTTGCTTACGCGCTGCCGTCGGCGGGCGAATGAAGAGACCGCCCTTTTGGTTGAGCTGCGCGGTAATGGTGTCGTCGTTTTGCGTGTTGTGGGCGCAAGAACCGGCAGAATCCCGTTCGGTTTGGGACGGTGTCTACACCGAAGAGCAAGCTAAGCGCGGCGAGGCGGTCTATAAGAAGGAATGTGGCGCCTGCCACGGCGAGATGCTTACAGGCGGCGAATCCGCTCCTCCGTTGACCGGCGGCGGGTTTCAAGCGAATTGGAATGGCCTGACGCTGGGCGATCTGTTCGACCGTATCCGCAAGACCATGCCGCAGAGCAAGCCGGGCAGCCTGACGCGCCAGCAGGACTCGGACGTTCTGGCGTTCATGCTCAACATGAATAAATTCCCAGCCGGGAAAACGGAGTTGTATCGGCAATCGGAAATGCTGAAGGAAATTCGCTTCGAAACGAAGAAGCCCGCCGCGAAGGATTAACCTAGCGACGGGAGTTCGTTCCGGAGGTCAGGGAAGCTCACCGGGCTCAACGCCCTTCTTCCGCGCTTCATCATAAAGCGCATCGACTTTGGCCTGCAGATCCTTTTTCTTATCCTGAAGGGCGCGGAGGATAAGTCCTCATTCGTCAAAACCTTGTTTTCAGTTTACGGGGAATGCCTCAGGGATCCGCCGTGGCGGAGTCCGCCTTGTTCAAGTCGCCACGATCCAACTCCTTGCGGATGGCCTCGATAGCCTCCCTGGGCGGACCGATGTAGCGGTAATGCGAATAAAACGTGCGCTCGTGCATGGAGAAGCCGGAAAAGAATTTGCGGCCGTCAAAATCGTACTGCGAAAAGCTGGCTTGCCAG
The DNA here is from genome assembly GCA_035262885.1 of Candidatus Acidiferrum sp. Lineage (GTDB taxonomy): Bacteria > Acidobacteriota > Terriglobia > Acidiferrales > UBA7541 > Acidiferrum. The sequence goes on along the minus strand of DATFRZ010000133.1, from coordinate 100,972 downwards.
AGTCCGGGCAGAACCTCGTAGCGTTCCTGCATGAAATGACTGCCTTTATAGATTTTTCCCAGGAACAACGCGATGGAAATATCCTCGGTGACGTCTCCTTCGATGCGGGCAAGCTCGCCAGCATCTTCGTCAATCCAGACGTATCCGTGCACTTTGGGAAAAATGGAGGCAAGGCGCGAGTTGGGTTTGAACGCGGGATTGGGCGTCATTTCATACTTGGCAAGAAGGCGGCCGCCACGCGCCTCGCGGGCGAGGAAGGTAAAGTCAAATGCCTTGCGCGCCGCATCCATCAGATCGTCGCGCTCTTTTTTCTTTTTCGCATATTTTTCCAGGGCATCGCGCTGCGAGCGGTGGTTCGTGACGATGAGCGCGAGGGCGTGCTCCAGAGATTCGAGGCGGGCGCGATACGCCTCAGCGTCCGAGGGGTGACCATCCGCGTTTACGGGAATCTTGTCCATTCCTGTGCCTGAGGGAATGACGCGGGCAATCTTGACCGCTGCGGGAACCGCATCGCTGGCATTCTTTCGCGTCTCCAGCCGTTCCAGGCGCTCATAGAGGTCGAGGGCCGCTTCGTCCTTTTTTTGATTGCTGATAACGCGGTTGAGGAGCTTGGATGGCTCGGGAGCGGCCGACGGCTCCGACACCGGCAGCGCAGCTTGGCCTTCGGCAGGGGAAGGCGCGGCCAGCAGAAAAAACACGAAGGGAGTGATATCTCGTATACGCATCGTTGAGCGTCTAACGGCGGGCGGAATGCCGCTCGTGGCTGGCTCATCTATTGGATTCGCCGGCCGGCACTATTGTTGTACCTCACTCCCGGGGCCTAACTAACAGAAAATAAAAGAAATGAGGTCTGTCTTGAACCCGCCTTCAAGGTCAAGACCTCTTGCTTTTTAAACCGAGCAACCTTCTCAAAAACCCAAGCAGGTACAATAGAAAGTTGCTACCGTTGCTATTGGAGCCCTAACTTGCACCCACAGCACCCCCGGGGGTTGGGCGAAGCAAAGGGGCCGTTTCCTACGTCTAAGGAGTGACGAGTGGTGTTTCTGGAACGAACAGGCTGCGAAAAACGTAGTACCGAGTGAGGTCGGAGGCCGTCTTGGGCGTTACCCCCATAGATAGGTTTGTCTCGGTTCCCAGAGCGATTCCGCCTGCGGTGGATGCCGCCGGAAGGCTTGGCCGGATCCGCCGGGCCGCCGTCACCTTAGGTGAAACCCTGCGCCTGGCTATGGACGCCCTGCGCTCCCACAAGCTAAGGAGCTTTTTAACACTTCTGGGAGTGATCCTGGCCGTTGCCGCCCTGATTACCGTGATGAGCGCAGTCGTCGGCCTGAATACTTACGTTGCCGATCGCATCGCAAATTTGGGCGCGAACGTCTTTTTGGTGCACCGCTTCGGAATCATCACCAGCTACGATGCCTGGATCAAGGCGCAGAAGCGCCCACTGATCACTTTGGAAGAATTCGAGCGGCTGCGGGACAACCTGCATACGGCCAAGTCCGTCGCAGGGGAAGAGGACCGTAATGTAACCACACGCAGCGGCGATCAAATGCTCGAAAACACCAGCGTGCTGGGGGTTACGCCGAATTTTGCAGATGTGCGCAACCTCACCGTGGCGCAAGGGCGCTTTCTGACGCAAGCCGACGAAGATCATCACTCCGAGGTAGCCTTCATCGGCGCCGATCTGGCGAAGAAATTTTTCCCAAATGTGGACCCCATCGGGAAGATGATTCGCGCGGAAACGCATTCCTATCAGGTCGTTGGCGTGGCGGAAGCGATTGGAACCGCGTTTGGCCAGTCGCAAGACAACTACATGATGATGCCGCTCAGCGCCTACCGGAAGGGTTGGCATCGCCAAAACGATTGGGTCACCGTTTTCGTGCAAGCTCCCAACGCGGAAATGCTGCCCGCCACGGAAGATGAGGCGCGCATGCTGATGCGCGCATGGCGGCATCTGCCTTTCAATGCGCCGGATAATTTCGCGATCCTGGGCTCCGATTCGATCATGTCGTTGTGGCACCAACTCATGGGGAATATCGAGTTCATGGCCATGGCGCTCGTGAGCGTCTTTCTGGTTGTAGGTGGCATCGTGATCATGAATATCATGCTGGCGAGCGTGACCGAGCGCACGCGCGAAATTGGCATTCGGCGCTCCCTGGGGGCCAGGAAGAATCACATTCTCTTGCAGTTCATGGCGGAATCGGCGGTATTGGCGGCTGTCGGTGGCTTGATCGGGATTGCTGTGGCCTATGGTGCGGTCTGGCTGGTAAAAGTGACGATATCTTTTCCAATGACCACGCCCGTGTCGGCAGTGGTTCTTTCCCTGCTTCTCGCGACTGCGGTGGGCCTGTTTTTTGGAATCTATCCGGCGATGCGAGCCGCCAAGCTTGACCCCATTGAAGCACTGCGGGCGGAAACCTGAGGAACAGCCATGGCTCAACAGCACGGCGAAAGTTTGAAGCAAGCGCTGGACACCCTGCGCACGCACAAGACGCGCAGCGCGCTGACCGTCTTTGGTGTCGTGCTCGGCGTTGGCGTGATCATGCTGGTGGCCGCGCTGATCACCGGTTTCGATTACAACATTCAGGAAAATATCAAGCAGTACGGCGTGGATACAGCGTTCATTTCCCGATGGAGCCAGGGAATGCACGGCAACCCGCCCTTGGAAGAGCGTTTAAGGAAGGCGCTGAGCCTGGACGATCAGCGCGCCATTCTGGAGGCCTGCCCGGCGGTAAAGAATGTCACCGCGTTCCTGCTGCCACCCTGGACGCAGACCCACTCGGTGCGAACCAAAGCTGGAGAAGTCCAAGCCATCGATTTTCGCGGTGTGCAGCCCAACTTTGGCCAGGTTTACGCCAACGCCGCGACCTTGGAAGGCCGGTTCATCAGCGAGGGCGATGACCTGCACAGAGAAAAAGTCGTAATGCTCGGAGAAAACGTTGCTCCCGTGCTTTTTCCGGAGGGACCTGCCGTCGGAAAAGATGTGATGATTGACGGCGCGGACTTCCTGGTCATTGGAGTCGTGGAAAAGCCCAAAGGCGGCTTTGGGATGGGGGATGAGGACCGCCGCATCTTGATCCCTCTCAGTACCATGAAGAAGTTGTATCCGTCCGCTGACGAAGTCAGCATGCGCATGCAAGCCTTTCCCGGATTGCTGCAACAAGCCGTGGATCAAACCCGCGAAGTGCTGGAGAGGCGGCGGGGAGTGCCGTTCGGCGGCAAGGACAACTTTGCAATCAGCACCGCAGAAGAGCAGGTAGCGGAGTTTCACAAAATCATGCTCATGGTCTATCTGGCGATGATTGTGCTGAGCGCGGTGGGCCTGCTGATCGGGGGCGTCGGCGTAATGAACATCATGCTCGTCAGCGTGACAGAACGAACACGTGAAATCGGCATCCGCAAGGCCATTGGCGCGAGGAGCGGGGACATCACCTGGCAGTTTCTATTGGAAGCCATGACCTTGACCGGCGCCGGCGGCGTGCTGGCCCTCGTGTTGGTAAATGGGCTGGTTCTTCTTGTGCGCTTCACACTGAAATGGCCGGGAAGCGTTCCCCTGTGGGCTGTCGTCGCTGGAATCCTTGTGAGCGTCAGCGTCGGGCTGGTTTTTGGTGTGTGGCCGGCCATGAAGGCCTCAAGGCTGGACCCTGTCGAAGCGTTGCGGTATGAATAGCTGCGTAGATCGCTCCTTTCACTTCAACGGAAGCTTTGGATCAGGGCCTACTCGAGCGTCCTGCTTATTTATTGGAACTGGGAATGTGCGCTAGCTGGTGCACGCTTGCGGACTGGCGGGAAGCGGACTGCTCGGAGTCGCCGGGACGATTGAGCGTCGCCAACGCAACCTTTCCAGAATAAACCACGCGTAGCTGAATTTCTTTCTTCCCCGGTCGCTTGGGCGTTTCGTCTGAATGCTCGGCCTGGGGTTCGACAGGCGGCGTTTGTTTCGTGTAGCTGAACGCTTCGTACGGCACGCCGGGACGATAGTAAGAGGGCGGCGGAACTGGCACATCTCCAAAGTGTGCCCGCAACGCCTCGGGAACCTGGAGGAATGCGGTCAGCAGCACCGCGGCAGCGGCCACCATCCAAACCTCGCGATGTTTTGACGGCTGCATCCACCAGGAGCTTTTTCCAACCGATAGAGTGGGGGGCCGGCGCCTCGCGCGCGTGTAGGGATAAAGAAACGTCACCAGTTGCTGGAAAGAATCGAAGCGCTCGAGCGGATTCTTTGCTAAGCAACGGGCGACGACGCGGTCCAGTTCCAGCGGCACTGCCGGATTTCGTTTCGAAGGCGGCAGGGGCTCGGAATAAAGAATTTCCGAGCAGACCGCGCCGACGGTATCGCCATTGAACGGCCGGGCGCCGGTCAGCAGTTCATAAAAGACGATGCCGAAGGAGAATTGATCGGAACGCTGATCCTGCGATGCGCCCAGGATTTGCTCGGGTGCCAGATAAGCCGGCGTACCTTTTATTCGGCCGGAACCGGAGACCTGCGTGGCCAGTTGCGCGATTCCAAAGTCGCCCAACTTTACCTTCTCTTCGGAGGTCACGAAGATGTTGCCAGTCTTAATGTCGCCGTGAATGATTCCCGCGCGGTGCGCGAGACCCAGGCCGCGAGCTATATCCGCCGCCCAAGTGCAGGCGCGTTGGAGGGTCAGCGAATGAGATTGCAGGTGCTCTTCCAGTGTCGTTCCTGCTACGTATTCCATGACCAGGAACGGTGTTCCTTCCGCATTGATGCCCACGTCGTAAAGCTGGACGATTGCGGGATGGGAGAGCTGGCCGACCAATTGGGCTTCGCGCAGAAACTGTTCTTCGAGGTCCTCGCCAAAACTATGAACGAAGGTTTTCAAGGCCACCGTTCGGCCGATGACGTTGTCGCGCGCACGTTCCACACGGCTGGTGGTTCCTGATCCGATGCATTCCAGGGCTTCGTAACGGCTTTTGTTGAATGTAATCATTTAGGCGGAGCGCAGGAGGCGGCCTGCGCGATCGCGTAACCCGTTCCCATTGCTGGCCTGCGCCGCGGGACCCGGAATCGGAGTGTGCCGTGCCAGGGGGAACAGCTCCTGGGCCAGAGCTTCCGCATTCGCGTAGCGATTCGCGGGATCCTTCGCCAGGCAACGAGCCACAATGTCATCGAAGGCGGCTGGCAAGGAACGATTTGCGTGCGATGGGGGAAGCGGCGTCGAAGAAAGCACCCGCGTGCAAATGCCCTGCAGCGAGTCTGCGTCAAAAGGGCGATGTCCAGTCACCATTTCATATAAAACGATTCCCAGAGAGAAGATGTCGGAGCGCGCGTCCTGCGGCTTGCCCACAATTTGTTCTGGGCACCAATAGGCCGGTGTTCCTGCAAGCGCAGTGGTTTTCGAATCGTGACTGGCAAGGCGCGCCATGCCAAAGTCCATCAGTTTCACGCGGCCGTCTTCCGTGATCAGCATGTTCGCCGGCTTGACGTCGCCGTGAATCACGCCTTTCTTATGCGCTACTCCTAACGCGCCGGCCACTTGCCCAGCCCAAGCGCAGGCTTTCTGAAAGGGAACGCTTCGCTTGTCCAGAATGCGATCGAGTGGCTGACCTTCCAGATACTCCATCACCAGAAAGGGTGTGTGGCTTGCCTCGTCAATGCCCATGTCGTGCAGCGTGATAATTGCTGGATGAGAGAGTTGACCGACGACCCGTGCTTCTTGAATGAAGCGGTGCCGGGCTTCTCCGTGCGCCAGTTCCTTCGGAAAAAGCTTGATGGCCACCAGACGACCGATGAGTGGATCATGAGCGCGGGCCACGCGTCCGTGAGCTCCTGCGCCGATGATTTCTAGAATTTCGTAGCGTCCGACCTGCATCGCCGTCTCTCCCGCAGAAGGGCTTTTGCCATCGAGGGTTTCAAGTTAAAGCAGCCGACGCTGCGGCGGAATGAAGCAAGGGTAACGTTTTGGCGGGGTACGGTAGTACTAGGATAAAAAGGGCAGTACAGGTCCTAACTTACTGTACATAAACCACTTCACCAGGGCGGCGGGAGGAAGTACAGGTCTGTGGCTCAGCCAAAGCTACACTCGCTTTAGCGGGAGAGCGCTTGCGCCGGCGAGGCGGGAGCTGGCGCGGAATGCTAGTGATTTGGAAATTCGCGGATGAACTTCTTCATCGACGGGTGCCAGAACCCGTTAAATCCGAAGAAATACATCTCATTCATAGCCTGCTCTGGCGACCACTGGTCCACGGCCATGCGGTAAGTGGCCACGAGAACGCCGGTGCGGTCGTCTCCGAAGCGGCAATGTACAAAAACTTTTTGGCGCGGATCATCCCGGAACAACGCAAGAAATTGCGCCACCTGTTCATCGCTTGGCGGCGACCATCCACTCACCGGCAGGTGCACAAAGCGCATGCCCAGGGACTCAGATACCTCGCGTTCCCATTCGTATTTCTCGCGATCTTCTCCCCGCAAATCCACAATGGTCGTGATTCCCAGCTTTTTCAGCTCGGTGAGCCCGGTTCCTTTTGGCTGCGCGCCGCGAAAAAGAACGTCGTTGATTTTTCCGGCGTTGTGAATTCCCGCGATGTGCAGTTTCTCGCCGTGAAGGGTCTGAACGGCGGCAGGGGCGGGCGGCTCGGCGGAAGCTTTTTCTTGCGCAAGTAGTTGCGAAGAAACAAGGTTCAGCAAAATCAAAGCAAAAAGAGCTCGCTTCATCATGAGTTTGATGCCAGTAGTCTAGCGCGAGGAGAAACTGTGCAAAAAGTGTTGAAGCGGTTGGAGTTGCGCGGAAAAGGGACCACTACAAATAGAAGGTGGTGCAAAATTGTTAACCATATCTCGCGTTTTTCTCTTGACAGGATTTTCGCATCCGTTGATACTGCATTTCCAGATTCGGGGGACGTGAAGCGCCAGAGCGGACCGAGTCGAGACCAAGGAAAGGTCCGGGCGCACACGGGAAGCTGCCCGGTTTCAAGCGAACAAGCGAGCGCGAAGTCCCTGCTCCGCGGTCGGAAGTTGCGGAGCACTTGCTGTGAGGCTCGGTGCGGAATGACCGGCCGGCGGCGGTGCATTGATATTTCGCACAGATTTTGACCTGCGACTGCTCGGCAGTCGCTTTTTTTCGCTTGGTCGCTTCACGAACCCTTGAATCAGGTTGCGCTGGCTTCAGTCCGAGACCTGCCTGCGACAAGCAGGCCAAGCACGGCCCCCGGCAGGGGAGTAAAATAATAGGGTCCCCCCGCACGTTTGGCGGGATCCGAGGCGCGGAGGGACAAATGGCAACCGTGAAGCATGTTCTGAGCGGAAATCTCCCAGTGACGGACGCGGCCTTGGAGAAACCTGCCGCGCGCATCGGGAAAGGCCTGGCCTTTCCTCGGTACTTTACGGATGGAAAGAAGTCGCCGTTCGACGCCGTCGAATGGGAAAAGCGCACCGCTCTGATCGGCAACGAAAGGGGCCTGACCATCTTCCGCCAGGAAGATGTCGACGTGCCCAAGACCTGGTCGCAAACCGCCACCAACATCGTCGCCAGCAAGTATTTCCACGGCAAAATGGGCAGGCCCGAGCGCGAATCGTCGGTGCGGCAACTCATCGGCCGCGTGGCCAATGCCATTGTGCGCTGGGGCGAGCAGGGCGGATACTTTGCTGATGCCGCTTCTCGTGATGCGTTCCAGGACGAACTGACCCATCTGCTCGTCGAGCAGAAGATGGCTTTCAATTCCCCGGTGTGGTTCAACGTTGGCGTGCAGCCCAAGCCGCAATGCTCGGCCTGCTTCATCAACTCCGTGAAAGACGACATGGGCTCGATCATGGATTTGGCGAAGACCGAAGGCATGCTGTTTAAGTGGGGATCGGGAACCGGCACGAATTTTTCCACTTTGCGCGGCAGCAAGGAAACGCTCTCCGGCGGCGGCATTGCTTCCGGTCCAGTCAGCTTTATGAAGGGTTTTGACGCTTTCGCAGGCGTCATCAAGAGCGGCGGAAAAACGCGGCGCGCCGCCAAGATGGTCATCCTGAACATCAACCACCCCGACATCGTGGAGTTCATCGAATGCAAAAGGAAGGAAGAGCGCAAGGCCCACGTCCTGATCGAGCAAGGCTACGACAGCTCGATTGACGGCGACGCCTACGGATCGATTTTCTTCCAGAACGCCAACCACTCCGTGCGCGTCACCGACGACTTCATGCGCGCTGTGGTCGAAGACAAGGATTGGTGGACGAAGAACGTCCACGATGGCCAGCCCGTGGAAAAGCTCCGCGCGCGCGATCTGATGATGAAGATTGCGGACTCCACCTGGCACTGCGGCGACCCAGGCATGCAGTACGACACCACGGTGAACCGCTGGCACACCTGCAAGTCCACCGCGCGCATCAACGCCAGCAACCCTTGCTCGGAATACATGTTCCTGGACGACACCGCGTGCAACCTCGCGTCGCTGAATCTGATGAAGTTCGTTACCACCAGCGGCCAGTTCGATGTGCCGGCGTTTAGGCATGCCGTGGATGTGACCATCACCGCGCAAGAAATCCTGGTGGACAATGCCAGCTATCCAACACCGAAGATTGCCGAGAATTCGCACATTTTTCGCCCGCTCGGGCTGGGCTACGCGAATCTCGGCGCGTTGCTTCTGTCCATGGCGCTGCCGTACGACTCCGCAGAGGGTCGCGACATGGCCGGTGCGGTCACCGCGCTGATGTGCGGCGAAGCTTATGCGCAGTCCTCGCGCATCGCCGAGCGCATGGGGGCATTCCCCGGCTACCAAGTCAACCGCGAGCCGATGCTGGACGTCATTCGCATGCACCGCGAAGCCATGCGCGGCATCCGGCCGGAGCAGGTCCAGCCGGAATTGTTTTTGGCGGCGCAGGAATCCTGGGACATCGCGCTGCAGCACGGCGAAAAATTCGGCTTCAAGAATTCCCAAGTCACCGTGCTTGCGCCCACCGGCACGATCGGCTTCATGATGGATTGCGACACGACCGGCATCGAGCCGGACCTGGCGCTGGTGAAATACAAGAAGCTGGTCGGCGGCGGACTCATCAAGATCGTCAACAACACGGTTCCGCAAGCGCTGCTGAAGCTCGGCTACACGCCCGAACAGTCCAGCGAAATCGTTTCCTACATTGATAAGCATGGAAAAATCGAAGGCGCGCCGTACTTGAAAGAAGAACACTTGCCGGTATTCGATTGCTCACTCGCGCCGCAGGGTGGCGGGCGCTCGATCAGCTGGACCGGGCACGTGAAGATGATGGCGGCCGCGCAGCCGTTCCTCTCCGGCGCCATCTCGAAAACCATCAATATGCCCGAGGAATCGACCATCGAAGACATCTCGAACGCTTACCTCGAATCGTGGCGCCTGGGGCTGAAGGCGGTGGCCATCTATCGCGACAATTCGAAGCGTTCACAGCCCCTCAGCGCGGCCAAGGATGCCCAGAAGGAAGAAAAGAAGTCAGCAGCTGCACCGGTTGCTCGAGCCCTGGAGCCGGTGCAACGCGAACTCTTTGCGCGCGCCCAGCGCGAAAAAATGCCCTACGAACGCGCCTCGGTCACGCACAAATTCAGCGTGAGCGGCCACGAGGGCTACATCACCGTGGGCATGTACGAAGACGGCCGGCCGGGCGAAGTGTTCATCAAGATGGCCAAGGAAGGGTCGACGCTTTCCGGCGTGATGGACGGCTTGGCAATGACCATTTCCCTGGGCCTGCAATACGGCGTGCCGCTGAAGGTCTTCGTGGACAAGCTGCTCAACACGCGGTTCGAACCTTCGGGCATCACCGCGAATCCGAACATCCGTTTCGTTTCGTCCGTTCTGGATTACATCGCGCGGTGGCTCGGGGGACGCTTTATTTCTCCCGACTACCTAAAACTCAGCGGCGGCGCGACGCATGCCGAGAATTCCGGGCCTGCCGTTCCGGCCCCGGCGATTGTCCCCGCGCTCTCTTCTCTTCCGGCGCCCTCGTCCACTATGAAACCGACCAACGCTCAGGAAGGCGCGCCGACTTGCTCCGAGTGCGGCATGTTGATGGTGCCCAACGGCGCTTGCTACAAATGCGAGAACTGCGGCAGCACCAGCGGCTGCAGCTGAGCGCCGATCTCACAAAGCGAAATCCGGGATGAGCCAAATCCAAAGAAAGGAAACCTCGGGCAAGCCGTGAGAACGCCAACACGATGAGCGCACACCCTTCCGGTTCAGGAGTGGCAGCGCGGCTCGCCCCGGCCCAGCCCAAAACCCGGGGTTTCCTCCACATTGACCGCCATGGGGCCGGCCCGCAGGCCATTTACGTAGTGACGTTTCATCGCGTGAATCAGAACGGCATCCGCCCGAAGCCGGTTGAGGCCGTGGGGGCGCAGGAGCTGATTGAATTGCTCGAGCGCATCGGCGTGGATTTCCATCTCCGCGAAGTGCGCGGCGCCCTCGAAGACATCCTCCGCCTCGGCTCCGCCAACATCCCCGATCTGTGGCTCAGCGACGAGGAAATCCTCGAAAAAGGCCTCGTTGAAGGCTAAGTTATCGTCCGAGCAATGCCAGGAACCATGCGGCGCGTGCCCAGCAGAGCCAATCATTTCCCTTTGGCTCCGGGCTTGACCTCCACGGTGAATCCAGCAGCGCGGATATTGGAAGGGGTCTGCTCAGCGATGGACTTGGTTGGAAGGCGTCAGAACTTGCCTTCTTTCGGCCCGCGGAACAAATCCCGCAAAAGGGACGACAGGGTAATCGCGGAGCCGGGCTATCGCAATCTCTGGTTTACCGCGGCCGTCGACGGAGCGGCCGCGCCGCCAGCGGGCGTGGGCGCATGCGGAGGCGCGGGCCGAGCGGTGGCGGAACGTTGCGGAGAAAATCCCCACAGCAGGGGCAGCGACCGTCGTTCGCAACCGGGGCGGTGACATCCACGCGGAGCCAATGGCCGCGGGCCTCGCAAAGCGGATTGATGCATTGCACGGTCAAGCCGGGCAAGTACTGCATAGTCTCACCTCAGAGGCCGCAATTTTCACGGCCGACAACCACACTGGCAGCCGCGCGGCGAAATCGCGGAGCCCTTGGCAGCCCTGCTGCGTGCCGCGGTCCCCCGCGAAGGAGAACACCTGGCCTGAGATCCACGGCTCAGGTCACCAAACAGGGGGCCGCGCGGGAACAGCGAACTTGATGGCGCATTCTGCCGCGAGCACCCTTTGGTGTCAAGAGAAAAACACCACAAGATATTGTGGTAAGGTTGCAGCTGTGGAAAACGATGGCTGCTCTCGGCGAATTCCTGGCTGGCCGAGGGCACGGCACTCGACACACGCGCAGCAAGGAGCCGCGGAAGTCGCCGGGAAAATGGGCGGCGCACTTCTGCGTATTAAGGAATGAGGGTGGTGCGGCTCCGTTTGCACGCCGACGAGCCGCAAGACGGAGGGAAAAATGCCTAGTCCAAGGTTTGAACTCGGTGGTGGTGCGCCCCTGCCGAACCTGAGCGGGGTTGGAAAAAGGATCCTGCAACTTGGGATTCTGATCGTGCTGTTCATCCTGTTGATGGCGAGCACAACGTCGATTCCCACGGGAAACGTGGGGGTGCTGACGCTCTTCGGCAAAGTGACCGGGGAAACGTTGGGTGAGGGAATTCATCTGGTCAACCCGTTGAAGTCGGTGCAAAAACTTTCGATCCAAACGCAATCCGTCAAAGAGAGCGCAAACGTTCCGTCGAACGAAGGCTTGATGCTCGCGCTCGATACCTCGCTGTTGTTTCATCTGGACAAAAGCAAGGCCGCCGAGGTGTATCAATCCGTAGGGCCTGAGTATGTAGAAAAGGTTGTGGAGCCCATGCTGCGCTCAGAGATTCGCGCGTCCACGTCGGCGCACACGGCGAACGCGCTCTATACCAATGCGCGCGAGTTGGTGCAGCAACAAATTCAAGATCGCCTGACGAAACAACTGGCCCCGCACGGAGTGATCGTGGAAAACGTGTTGCTGCGCGACGTGCAATTGCCGGCCATGCTAAAAGGCTCGATCGAAGCCAAACAGCAAGCCGAACAGGATGCGCTTCGCATGAACTTCATCCTGCAAAAAGAAAAACAGGAGGCGGAGCGCAAGCGCATCGAGGCGCAGGGCATCGCGGACTTCCAGAAGATTGTGGCCACGGGAATCAGCAATCAGTTGCTCGAGTGGAAAGGCATCGAAGCAACTGAGAAATTGGCGACCAGCGCAAACGCCAAGGTGGTGGTCATAGGCAATCCCAAGAACGGCTTGCCCCTGGTGCTCGAGCCCAAGTAAAAACGACTCCCTCGGCGCACCTCGAACGTCCGAGCGCCCGATCGCGTTCCTTAAAACTACGAAGATTTTCGTTGACAGTACGAAACTCTTCGTAGTAGCCTCCCGCCATGTTCAAGGAACCCTTTCAAAAGCCAACCGCCTCGGAGCTCGAAATCCTCCGCGTGCTGTGGGCGCGCGGGCCTTCGACGGTCCGCGAAGTCCACGAGGCGCTGAGCGAGAAGAAGGACCTCGGCTACACCACGGTCCTGAAACTTCTGCAGATTATGACCGCGAAAGGGACGGTGCGCCGAGACGAAGGGCGGCGCGCCCACGTCTATGAAGCTTGTCAGCCGGCAACGGAAACCAAACGTCAACTTGTGGGCGACGTCCTGCAACGCGTCTTTGAAGGCTCGGCCAGCGAATTAATGATTCATGCCCTCGAGGGCCGGCGAACCTCCAGGAAGGAACTGGAAGAATTGCGCCGCCTACTCGATGAATACGAGAGGAGAAACCGATGACAACCCTGGCGCACGGAATCTCTCCCGAATTACTGCAAGCGCTTGGCTGGACGCTGCTCCACTTTGTATGGCAAGGAGCGGCTTTGGCGGCGCTCTTTACCCTGGCGAACACGCTGTGCCGGCAGGCGGCCACCCGCTATGCCCTCGCGGTGATTACGCTCGTGCTGATGATGGCCGCGCCGGTGATCACCTTCAGCGATTTGAGGCAGCCCAAGGATCCGGCCGTTCGATTCGGGGCGCAGGGAATGTCCGCCGGCGCGGCGAAACCGGTCGAAGGCGTATCCGTCACACCAGGTCCGAGCGCCCCGTCGCTCGCTACTCGAACAAACCAACCCGCGGTCATCCTTTTTGTGGAGGCATGGTTCCTGGGAGTCCTGGTGTTGAGCTTGCGTACGGCGGGGGGCTTGTTCCTGATGGAACGGATGCGGCGCAAAGAGATCAAGCCCGTCGGGCGAGAGCTTTATCTGAAATGCATCGCGCTGCAACTCAAGATGGGATTCGAACGCGTCATCCGGTATTGCGAATGTGACCGCGTGGATGCTCCGGCGGCATTCGGATGGCTTCGCCCGGTCGTGCTATTGCCGGTGCGGGCGTTAAGCGGCCTGACCGAGGAGCAAATCGAAGCCGTGATCGCGCACGAGCTGGCGCACATTCGCAGGCTGGACTGCTTTGTGAATCTTTTTCAGATTGCCGTGGAGACGCTGCTTTTCTACCATCCCGCGGTTTGGTGGGTCAGCCAGCGGATTCGAATCGCGCGGGAGCATTGCTGCGATGACGAGGCCGTTGCGCTTTGCGGCGATGCGGTGAACTATGCGCGCGCTCTTACGCTGATGGCGGAATGGCGCACCGCTCCTCCTTTGATGATGGCGGCAAACCGCAGCCCGCTTTCGCAACGCGTAGTCCGGTTGCTGGGACTCGATGGGACGACCGCAAAATTCCGTGTGGCGGGCATGGCCGTCGGCGTAGTTTGCCTGGCTGGAGCGATGCTTGCCGGCAACGCATTCCTCGGAGTGGCGCATGCCGCGCTCGAAAGTAAAACAAGCGCGAATCAGGCGCAAAGGAACTTGGCCGTTGGGCAAGAACAAGGAAGCACGATCGTAGTGCGGCCGGCGAATGCTTCGACTTCGGCAAGACAGTTCGCCTCAACCGAACCGGCTGACAAAGATCAGGATAAGAACAAAGACAAAGAGCAGCCGAAGTCTAGCGATGAACTCTATCTCTTTAACATCGCCGCGAATACGAAGCAGTCGTACATTGATGACCTGGCCGCCGTAGGACTGAAGAACCTAAGCGTCGACGAGCTGATTGCGCTGAAGATCCAGGGCGTCACGCCCGCGTATGTGAAGGAAATTCACGACCTGGGGATGACCCCCACGGTAGATGAATTGGTCGGAATGCGGGTGCAGGGAATCACCCCGGAATACATCCGCGAAATGCGTAGCACCGCTTCCAATTTGGACACCGATGAATTGATCGGCATGAAAGTGCAGGGCATCACTCCGCAATACGCGAAGGAAATGCGGGCACTGGGCCTCAAGGCTGACCCCGATGACCTCATCGGAATGAAGGTGCAAGGGATTGCGCCGGAATACGTTCGCGGAATGCAGTCTTTGGGATTCCAACCCGACACCGACGAACTCATAGGCATGAAAGTGCAAGGAATCACCCCGGAATATGTCAAAGCCATGCAGGCCACCGGCCTGAAACCCGACGTGGACGGACTGATTGGGATGAAGGTGCAGGGCATCACTCCGGAATATGTAAAGTCCATGCAAGCGGCCGGATTCAAGGATCTCGACGTGGATGATCTCATTGGCGCCAAAGTGCAAGGGATTACACCGGAATTCATCGAGAAGGCACGCAAGCACGGGTTTCAAAATCTGACGCTGGACAAACTGATGGCGCTGAAGCACGCGGACGTTTTCTAGGTTTGGCAGAAGACGGAAACGGGAGAGGTACCATGAACTTCAATCGCATGATGGGGCTGATTCTTATCGTGGCTGGCGCGGCATTCGGGCTGACCTCGGTGCTGCGTGGCCAAACGCAAAGCGGGGATTGGACCATTCACCGCTCGGACGAACCGGGAAAAGTGGAAGTGTCGATTATGGACTCGCGCGGCGGCCATCACTTCCATTCGAGCTCGAACTGGGAAGTGAAAGAACTTACGGGCCTGGATCTTTCGAAGCCAGGCCGCCAGGACGTGCATTTCACCATCACGCGAGATGCGGGCCGATTCGAATGTGAAGGATACGTGAAGGACGGCGAGGGCGCGGGGTTGTTCCATTTCATCCCCGATGCAAAATACGCGCAAGAAATGAAAGCCCTTGGTTTCGCAGGCATCGACGATGATAAGCAATGGGCCATGGCCATTCACGACGTGAGCCTGAAGTTCGCGCGGGAAATTAAATCAAAGAATCTGCAGGGTCTGGATACGAACAAGCTGATGGCCTTCAAAATTCATGGCGTGACGCCTGAATTTATCGATCAGATCCGCTCTTCCGGCGTGAATCTTTCTGATAGCGACAAGTTCATTGCTTTCCGGATTCACGGAGTTTCCCCGCAGTTTGTCTCTGATCTTCGAGCCGCGGGGTTGACCGTGACCGACAGCGACAAACTGATTGCGTTCCGCATCCACGGCGTTTCGCCGGAGATGGTGCGCAGCGTTCGTCAGGCTGGCTACGAGGCCGACCCGGACAAGCTCATCGCCATGCGAATCCACGGTGCGTCCCCAGAGTGGATGGCGGATTTGAAGAAGTGCGGCTACGACCATGTCGAGTTGGACAGGCTGATTGCCTTCCGGATTCACGGCGTCTCGCCGGAGTTCATCAGCCAGGTGCAAAAGCTGGGATACTCGCATCCGGAGCCGGATCAACTGATTGCCATGCGGATTCACGGAGTCACGCCGGAATTCATCAGCAAACTGCAGTCGCGCGGCATGAAGGACCTGACCATCGACAAGCTGGTCAGCCTGCGGATTCACGGAATTGACTAAGGCTCCGCGCGGGAAATCGCGCAGAGCAAGCAGGCTAGGATGGCAACGTCCTATTCCGTTAAGGCTGCGAGGATGAGGATTCGCCCATTTCTCTTTGCAAATCCGCAAGCTTCGCTTTTAGGCGGGCGACTTCTTGCTGCTTGTCGCTTATCTGCTGCTTTTCCCCGTCGAGCTTTTGCTTGCCGGCTGTGTCGCTTCCATAGTTAGACTGTGAATAGTAAGCGTCCTGATCCAGACGGTTTTCGCGTTGAAGAAGATCCAGGTCCATCAGCGATTGTTTGATCTGTTCCTTCAATTCCGTCAGTTCCTTCTTTAGCTTTTCCCGCTTTTCGTCTTTGGCTGCGGCGCTCGCCGGAGCGGCGTTAGGCCCGCCGGCACCAGCCGGGGTCTTCGTATCCGGTGCGCCGGGTATCTTAGGCTCCTCGGCAACGGCACTCTGTACGTCCCCCTTTTTCACATCCAACGTCTCGTCGGTGATCACCTTCGTGGCTTTCGAAGAATCCTTTTTCTTCTCGCGAGCGCGGCGGGCGGCTTCGGCGACGGATTGAGAATCCTGCGATTGAGCCAAAACAACAGGGACCATCACGCCGGCGACAACAGCAGCGATGACGGATCGCAAAAGTATGGAGCGCGGCATGGGTACTCCTTGCAAATACTTGCTGGGCCAAATTTGAAGATACCTGCAAGGAAAAGGAATGACAACGTGCTGGGAAGCGACGTTGCCAATTCGGCAACAGAGCCTGCAAACGTTTTTGCCATACGATTCGTGCCGCAACTGTGATAAGACGCAGTCCTGGAGCGAAGTAGGACGACAGGCCAGAATGTGACCACCTCGCAAAGGATCCACTTTTTCAGCTTACTTCTTCTTGTTCCGTTTTCGGCTGTGAGGGCGGCTGGCGCACAAGAAGCCACGAAGCAGGAGCCGTGTCCCTCAAGGGTGGTCAAAGACCCCACCGCCACGAGCAAGCCCCTCAAGGAAGATGCTTGGCCGCCTCACCGCTTCTGGGACAAGGAGAATCGCTGGTTGCTTGCGGGAGTTGGCGGGGCGCGCACGCTCGACTACTTTTCAACCCTGAACATGCGCCGCCGCGGCCGGCAAGAGATTTTTCTCACCAACGATATCGTAGACAATCACCGAGCCTTTGCAACTGTCGAAGCCGCAGCAACCGGCGTCTCCGTCGGCGCTTCCTATCTCTTTCACCGTTATGGACATCACCGGCTGGAACGATGGACTTCTTTCGTTCACCTTGGGCTTGCGACTACCGGTGCCGTCCGCAACTATGGCCTCAAAACCGCTCATCCGGCTACCGTGCCGTAACGTTCTTGCGTTCTCTCGTCCGAGAAACGTTCTTGCCGGCCCCTCCGTCCAATGGCAGGGATGATTTCTTGCACTCGAAAAGGCTGTGCGGCATACTCGCGGCACGTTTTGGCTGCTACGATTTCTATGCCCGGATTGCTTGACATAAACTTCAGGACACATTTATGAGGCGGTGGAATCGATGTCCCCGTTTCGTGCTGCCTCTCTCCGCGCTGATCGTTTTCCCAGCGCTTTCTGCCCCGCGCTCCATCGGGAATCCGCAGCCTTCTTCCGTGATGCAGGAACGCGTGGCTCAGACTTCCTCGCAGCTGCCCCCTCCCAATGAGATTCCGCCGCTGGTCACCAACACACCCGACCAGGCGAAGACCGAGCAATACACTCTCTCGCACGAGAAATATAAAAAAGCGGTGGCTTACTCCCGCGCGGACTATACGCTCTATTTTGTGTCTTATATTTTAGGCGGCATTTTCCTGTTCCTCATCCTTCGGCTGGGAATTGCCGCGCGCTTGCGAGACCTCGCGGAAGGCGCCAGTGAAAACCGCTGGGTACAAGGGCTAGTGTTCGTTCCCCTTCTTCGCCTGCTGGTCGGAGTGCTGGGCCTGCCCGTGCGAATCTATTGGCACCGGCTTTCTCTGTATTACGAACAATCCGTGCAAGGCTGGAGCTCGTGGTTCTGGGATTGGGCCAAGGGGCAGTTCGTGAGCCTGGCGCTCTGGCTGGTGGTGGTGCTGGTTCTATTTGCGGTGATGCGATTTAGTCCGCGGCGCTGGTGGCTGTATTTCTGGCCGCCCGCGGTCCTTATTCTGTTCGTGCTGCTGGTGATCACGCCATTGGTAATCGATCCGCTGTTCAACAAATTCGAGCCGTTGAGCAATCAGCACGCGGACTTGGTCGCTTCCATCGAAAAACTGACAAGGCGCGCGGGTGTTCCCATCCCGCCAGAACGCATGTTTCTGATGGTGGCGAGTCAAAAAACGAACGAGGTCAACGCTTACGTCACCGGCCTGGGGGCATCGAAGCGCGTGGTCATCTGGGACACGCTGATTCAAAAGACGTCGAATGACGAAACGCTGTTCGTCGTCGGCCATGAACTCGGCCATTATGTTTTGGGGCACGTGGTGAAGGGCTTCCTCGCAGGAGCTGCGGCTCTTCTGATCGCTCTCTATCTTCTTTTCCGTGGACTCCATTGGGCGCTCGAGCGCTGGGGCCACGAGTGGAAAATCTCAGGCGCCGAAGACTGGGCCTCTCTCGTCGTTCTGTTGCTACTCTTGCAAGTCCTGCTGTTTTTTTCGTCGCCCGCCATCCATTGGTTCACCCGGATGCAGGAGCATGCCGCCGACGTCTACGCGCTCGAAATCACTCATGGATTGATTCAGAATTCCTCGGAGGTAGCAGCGCACGCCTTTCAGGTTCTCGGGGAACTCGATTTGTCCGATCCGAATCCCCCGCCGTTCATTACGTTTTGGCTTTACTCGCATCCTCCGGTGGCCGAGCGTCTGGTCTTTGCCCACACCTACGACCCGTGGTCCAAAGGCCAGAAACCCAAGTACGTTCCCTGACCATGGGGAGAGCGCTTGGCGCGATTGTCAGGGTTTTGCGTGCCGGACCGAAGCGTGCCGGCGCGCAAACGCGGCGACCTTGTGCCGGTTCCCGCACACGGTCATCGAGCACCAACGCCGCCGGTGCGTTCGCGAGGTGTCGTAGAAAAACAGGCCGCACCTCGGATTGGCGCACAGGCGGAGACGCGCCCGCGGACCTTCCCCAATGATTTCGGCGGCCGAACGCGCTACCGCGGCAAGCAACCACTCCAGCCCGCTTTCGCTTGCCACGAACTGCATCTCCCAGCCATCGTCGGCAGCAACCAGTTCGTCGTGCCCCTCCGTGATGCGGAGGATCTCGTTCACGGGCTCGATGCACTCGCGCAGGATTTTTTGGCGGTGCAGAACCGCATCAAACGCCTTGCGAAGGGCCGCGGCCAGCCGCTGGGCTTTGCCGAGCAGCGACGCGGCCGCTTGAGGGTCGGAACGGCTAAGGGCGAGGAGTTCACCGCCGCGCTCGGGGGTCACGATTCGCGCCGATTCCAGGAAAGCAACGAGTTGGTCCCAGGATAATTCCGCTCTCCGGGGAACGCCGTTAACAAAGTCGAGCGCCAGACGGCCGCCGATGAACCGGAGCGCGGGTCCGTGGCGGAGGGACATAACTCATGTACTCTATCATAACGGTTAGGCTGTTTCCCATTTCCATTTTGGTGTGCTTTTTCCAGCGGTAACCTTTCTCATTTGCGAGTATCGTATAGCTTCGTGGATTTGCATGGGGATGTCATGAAGGCCTTAGTCTCTCAGTTGCCAGTGGCTGCCACGGTCTTGATCCTGGTCGCGTTCGGGATTCTAGAGTTGAGCTCGCAAGAGCATTCCATACCTCCTGCACCGCAGGCAGCCCCGGTGGTGGTCGAACTGTTTACCTCAGAAGGCTGCTCCAGCTGCCCTCCGGCCGATGCCTTTCTGGCAAAGTTGGCCGAGCAAGGTCCGGCGCACAACCTTCAGATCGTCGCGCTTGAGGAACATGTCGATTACTGGGACGACCAGGGCTGGCGCGACCCCTTTTCTTCCCACCATTGGACGATTCGGCAGGACGCCTACGCGGGCGTGCTTGGGAATAAAAACCCGTACACCCCGCAAATCGTAGTGGACGGCAGCGTGGAATGCTCGGGCGGACGTCCGCAACTGGCGCTCCAAGCGATTGTCCAGGAATCGGCCAAGGCGAGGACTCCCGTGAGCTTATCTCAGGGGCCGTCAGACAAACCGGGCTCGGAGAACTTTTCCGTGCAAATCGGGAAGCTCGCCCCCTCCGCCAAAGGCGGCGCGGCCGAAGTGTGGCTGGCGATTACGGAAACCGGTCTGCACTCTTCGGTGACGCGCGGCGAAAATGCCGGCCATGAATTGAGTCACGCTGCGGTCGTTCGCTCGATGCGAAAGGTCGGCGAGGCCAAGCCCGATCGCGATGTTGCGTTTTCAGGAGACGCGGCTATTCCTATTCGCAACGAATGGAACCGGGACAATCTGAAAGCCGTCGCCTTCGTACAGGAAAAAAACAGCCTGCGGATTCTTGGAGCCGCTGAAATTCCGCTTCACCGATAGCTCCACTCCTTTGCAACCATCCGCAGAAACCTCTTGGACTGAGATAGAATCGCTTCGCGTTTGAGGTTGCGCTTGTTGAACAGGTCTGCCCATGCCTGAATCTGCCCGCGAATCTTCAACTCCCGCCTTCCCGTCCCTGCCACCGCAAGGGTTGGCAAGCAAAATCTTCTTTCACCACCATGGTTTGCGTGCCGGCTGGAGCCTGCTCCTGTACACCGCGTTTGGACTCATGATTTGGTATCCGCTCGCGATGGTGGTCCTGCTTCTCGGTGGATACCGGCGAGGCTCGTACTCGCCGCAATCGGTGGCGCTCGGAGAACTAGTGAGTTTCGCAGCCGTTTACGGCGCCGCTCTTGTGATGGCGCGCTTGGAACGCCTCCCGGCGGGCGTTTACGGTCTTCCTTTGCGCCACACTTTTGGGAAACTGTTCTGGCAAGGCATTTTTCTCGGTCTGTGCGAAGTGAGCCTGCTGGTTGGGTTGATTGCTGCATTTGGCGGATATTCTTTTGGAAGCCTGGCCCTCGACGGCGCCGGTCTCATTGGTTGGGGACTGCTGTGGGCCGTTGCGTTCCTTCTGGTGGGCTTTTCCGAAGAATTCATGTTTCGCGGATATGTCCAATACACCTTGACGCGAGGGACGGGCTTCTGGCCTGGCGCCGTGTGTCTGTCCGTCCTATTTGGTGCCGCTCACTGGAGAAACCCGGGAGAAGGAATCGTCGGAGTTGCGAATGTCGTGGTCACCGGCCTGGTCTTCGCGTTCGCCCTGCGGCGAACGGGAAATCTCTGGCTGGCCGTGGGTTGGCATGCCGCCTTTGATTTTGGGGAGACCTTTCTTTTCTCTGTTCCCGATAGCGGCTTCGTCTTTGACCACCATCTCTCCAGTGCGGTGCTGAGCGGGCCAACCTGGTTGACAGGAGGAAGCATTGGGCCCGAGGGAAGCGTCTTCGGGTTCTTGACCATGGCCATCTCTGCGTTGCTGATCCATTTTCTCTTTCCGGCAAAGAAACACGCGGCGGGCGAGCCTCAAACGCCGACCGCGGCTTAGTGCACGAGTTCCGACGCGAACGTCAGGCGTACTCCTTCTGACTGCGCGGTAGGAAGCACCTCGCGCAGCGCCTGAAGAGTGGCGGGATGCGGATGGCCAATCGCCACAGCCTCTCCTTTTTCTCGCGCCCCGCGCAGCGCCATTTCCAGTTGCTTGCGGACGGCGCCAACCTCGGTAACGTCATCCAAAAAAGGGACATTCCGAAACGCTGACGGCACGCGCGAATTCTGCGCCGTTTCGTAAGCCACGGTCGCCGCCGTCGTGCGGCTGTCAATGTAAAAGAGATGATGGTCGCGCAGCACGGGCATCAGTTCTCGCATCAGCGCTGGGTCGGAGGTGGCTTCCGAGCCTTGGTGGTTGTTTACCCCTACAGCCCCCGGAGTGTCTTGAAGAAACTGGTTAACCAGCTTGGACACTTCCCCCGCGGGCATGCCCGGGCGCAATTCCCGCGCCTCCGGCTTCTCGGTGGCCACGGCCTGCATCGGAAGATGCAGCATCACCTGATAGCCCCGGCGCTCTGCTTCCTGGGCGATTTCCTGGGAGTGCTCGTGATTCGGCAGAACGGAAAGGGTGAGCGGATAAGGCAGGTCAAAGATCTCGTCGGCGGCACGGCGGTCGTTTCCCAGGTCGTCCAGAATAATGGCAAGCTTCGCCCCGTTTGATCGGCCTGGAGTGTTGCCGCGCAGAGGAAGCTTGGCGCTCACGTGGATATGCACCAAATGGGTTTGCCTGCCGGATTTCGAGTAATAGAAGCAAATTCCATCGCGGCATAGCAAAGCATTCCTTGTCAGGCCGTTGCGCGTCGCCACGTCATCCAGGGAGCGTTCGATCTTCGAAGTCTCAGACCGCGAAGCATCGAGCCCATCCGACAAAAGCGTGATCTCCAAATGATCGGCAGCTTGTGGGCTTTTCTCGGAGGTTTGCAGATCCATTCGAATCTGAGTTCCTGCTGGCGCGGCAGAATGGGCGGCGTTAGCGAGTTCCCTGGTGATCGCGTGGATTCTTGCGGGAGTCAAGGGCTGTGATTTCTTGCAGCCGGATGCCAGAAGGGACAAAAAAACCGCCAAAACGAAAACGATGCAAAACGCATAGCTAGACGTGAAGGCCCGCTCTACACCAGCTGGTACTTGCCGCACTTCGTTATTAAGCAGCCTTCTTCGCGGGCGCCGGTGCCTTTAGCAAGTCGAGGGCACGGTGAAAGATGGGATCTTCCGGAGAAAGCGGGCGGGGTCCCCATCCCGGTTCTTTCGGACCCGCCGCGGGCGCGGCATCGTCCTCCCCTGAGTCAGAATCATCCTGCCCTTCAGCGCGCACAATTTCCGTGGGTGTAACGCCTGCTTCCAGGATCGATTTCCCGTCCGCATTGTAATAATTCGCCACGGTCAGGATCAGGGCCGCTCCGTCGTCCAGGGTAATCAGCTTCTGTTCGGAAGCCAGGCCGAACGTGCGCTCTCCCACCACGTCGCCGCGATGATTGGCTTGGATGGCAGAAGCAAGAACCTCTGCGGCTCCCGAAGTGGTCGTGTCCACCAGCACCGACACCGGGTTTTTCCAAATCACTTGCTTGGGTTCAGCAGAGATGACCTGGCTCGAAACCGTCTGGCCACGCAAGGTGGTCAGAGTTCCCGACGGAATCAAGAGCCGCGCGATGGAAACGGCTTCCGAAACCGGGCCGCGCCCGCATTCGCGCAAGTCCAAAATCACTTTGTGGACTCCCTGCTTCTCCGCCTCCAGCAGCCGGTTGCGCACTTCTTCGGAGCGTCCGGCGTCGAGCGACGGAAACCGCATCACCAGGATGTCCGCGTCCGCTTTCTGAACCATCAATTTCGGAGTCGCCAGCTTTTCGCGCACAAGGTCCACTTCGTCCGGAGTGGCTTTGCCGCGGCGAATCACGGATACCTTGATGCCCGAGCCCGGCTGGCCATTCAAGAGGTTCAGCGCTTGTCCCACCGACATGTCCCGCGTTGTAAACCCGCCAATCGATTCCAACAAGTCGCCGCTACGAATCCCCGCTTTCGTTCCGGGGCTGCCCGGCAGCACCGACAGCACGATGATGTATCCGAAGCGCTTGCTGAGCGTCAATCCGGTTTCCCCCGTGCCGGGGTTGCCGATCTTCTTTTTGTATTCCTCATATTCCCGTGGTGTCAGGTAGCTCGACTGCGGATCAAGCGACTCGAGCAGACCGTGGAGCGCGCCGGCGGTCACCGTGCGCATGTTCGGGTCATCGACGTAGTCCTGCTGAATCTTCTGCAGCACTTCGCCGTAGACCGTCAGCGATTTGTAAGCCTTGTCGTCGGACGTCCTGCCGAGGACGTGCCCAATCCCCGCATAGCAGAAGATCAACACCGACAACGAAAAAATGCCAATGCGCGCCGCTCGATTCATGCTCAGTCCTCGCTGCTGCAAAAATGCGAATTCTAAGTATAGCACCGCCAGAGGTTCGGACGCGCCAACAAACGAAAAGGAAGCCTGGCAAAACTCCGCTGGTATGAAGCGTTTGGGTAAACGGACACGTGAAAGGAGCGGATTGTTGTGTAATTACCACAGGAAGCGATTCCGACGCCGTAGCTGTGGTTGTAATCCGTTGATAATAAAGCACAACACCGTTACTAGCTGGCTAGCAAAATGCTAGAATAAATGTGGGGAATGTTCCAAACAACGATATCCAGAGAATCCTCTGTTGAGGGTGTGGGTCTGCACACCGGTGTCGATGGGTGTGTGCGCCTCATGCCGGCTCCTGCAGAAACCGGGATCGTTTTCCGCCGCGTGGACCTGGACAACTTCCCCATTGAAGCACAGGGACACAACGTCGCGCGCGTCAGCTATGCCACTAGCCTGATGAAGCAGGGTGTCCTTCTCTCCACTACCGAACATCTTCTCGCGGCCATCTACTCTTGCGGAATCGACAATGTCTACATCGATATCAATTCCATCGAGATTCCCATTCTCGACGGCTCCGCCGAGCCGTTCATGCAAATGCTGGAGCACTCCGGACTGCGCAAGCTGCGTCGCAAACGCCGCTACTTGAAGGTGTTGAGACCATTGGAGGTCAGCGAAGGCGATCGCCGCATCGGCATCTACCCGGCCGAGGAGTTTCGCGTCCGCTGCTATGTGGATTTTCCGCACCCTCTCGTTGGCCAGCAAGAAGTCGAGATGCTGGTTGGGCCGGACACCTTTCGTCAATTGCTTGCCCGCGCGCGGACGTTCTGCTTCGAGCGCGACATTACCCCCCTGCGAGCCATGGGCCTCATCCGCGGCGGCTCACTCGAGAATGCCATCGTTCTTACCCAGGAGGGCATCATGAATGGTCCCCTGCGCTTCCCGGACGAATTTGGCCGCCACAAGGCCCTCGATCTCATCGGCGACCTCGCTCTGGCAGGCCTTCCCCTGCTAGCGCGCGTCGAAGCGCACAAAGCCGGCCATTCTTTGCACACCCAGCTTGTGAGCCGGCTTCTGGCCGACCCATCGCTGTGGACCATCACCACCGGTGGAGCGTCCGAAGCTGCCCGCGCGGAGGAGGAGGCCTATCAGGCGGCCCTCTCCCCGGTTCCGGCCACTCCCGGCGATTAGCATTTAGAAGCGCTCCGGCCATCCCCCGATTGCCAAAAACTTGCGCCTCCCGCAGAATGAGTTGCTAACCATGTCTAATCATGACCTAGCCGTAATTGTCCTCGCCGCGGGAAAGGGCACTCGCCTTAAGTCCAACCTCGCGAAAGTCCTGCACAAGGCCGGCGGACGCACCTTGGTGGAACATATCGTTCGCGCGTGCCAGCCGCTCAAAGCGCGAGACACCGTGGTGGTCGTGGGCCATCAGGGCGAGCAAGTCGCCGCCGTGGTTGAGCCGCTGTGGGCCGTCACGGTTTTGCAGCATCCTCAAAATGGCACGGGCCACGCCGTCCGAGTGGCGAAGCGCGCCCTTGGCCGCGCGAAATTTGCGTTGGTCCTTCCTGGCGACGCTCCCCTCGTGCGCACCGATACTTTGAAAGCGCTGATCGCCATGCACCGCAACGGCAACGCAGCGGCCACCATTCTCTCCGCGGTGGTCGCCGACCCTTCGGGTTACGGCCGCGTCGTCCGCAAATCCGAAACGGCTGTCTCGGCCATCGTCGAGGAATCGCAGCTCACCGACGAACAGCGCGAAATCAACGAGATCAATTCCGCGATTTACTGCTTCACTCTGGAA
The DNA here is from genome assembly GCA_035262885.1 of Candidatus Acidiferrum sp. Classification (GTDB taxonomy): domain Bacteria; phylum Acidobacteriota; class Terriglobia; order Acidiferrales; family UBA7541; genus Acidiferrum. The sequence continues at coordinate 75,593 of DATFRZ010000133.1, read as the reverse complement.
AATCTCTGGCCCGCGCTTGCCGAAGTGAAACCGAACAACAAGCACCGCGAGCTTTACTTGACCGACGCCATTGCGGTGATGAGCGGCAAAGGCGAAACCGTGCTGGCGCAAGTCGCCGGCGACTCGCGCGAAGTTCTCGGCTGCAACACGCGCGCCGACCTCGCCGAAGTCGACCGCATCTTCCGCGAATGGAAGCGCAACGAGCTGATGGATGCCGGCGTAACCATTCAGTTGCCGGAAACGGTCCTGATTGATCCTGACGTGACCGCCGGTGAAGACACGGTCATCGAAGCGGGCGTCCAGCTGCTCGGCAAAACGAGACTGGGCGCGCGCTGCAGCGTCAGGACCGGAAGCGTCATCGTGGATTCCGTCATCGGCGACGACGTGAAGGTCGAAGCGCATTCGCTTATGGCCGAGAGCCGCGTGGAGGATGGCGCAAGCATCGGTCCATTCGCGCGCCTGCGGGTTGGCACCCAGGTGAAACCCGGCGCCCGCGTTGGCAATTTCGTGGAGACAAAAAAGGCCATCGTTGGTGAAGGCGCAAAAGTTCCGCACCTTACTTATCTGGGCGATGCCAAGGTCGGCGCCAAGACCAACATCGGCGCGGGCACCATCATCTGCAACTACGACGGCTTCCAAAAACATCCCACGCACATCGGCAAAGGCGTTTTCATCGGCAGTGATTCCGTTCTGGTCGCTCCCGTGCGCATCGGCGATCACGCTTATGTCGCCGCCGGTTCCACGATTACGGAAAACGTGCCCGACGATAGCCTGGGAATCGGCCGGGGCCGCCAGATCAATAAACCGGGCTGGGCCACCAAGAAACGCCGCGAACTCGCTTCCACGCTGCAACCGCAGAAGTCCTCACGCCGCACCATCAAGAAGGAACCTCGTCCGCGCCGCAGCAAGAGAAAACATCGCCGATAGAATTAACCCTGCCGAGGCGAGGTCAGCCCCGCGCCCAAAAACGCGAGAAAGGGAACCAACGAGAACAGCAGCGGCACAAGGAAGAAAAACTGGAACGCAATGGCCGCAACCGTCGCCATGCACATCACGTTCAGCCAGCAAAGTGACCGCAGGAAACGAGAATCTCCCGCCTGGCGAATCGCCAGCAGATTAATCAAACCAAGAAATAGTAAGAAGACGCCGTAGACCAAACCAAACCCCAAGAGAAAGTCACTCATGGTTCGTACAAAACCCGCTCCCAGATCAAACCGGTAAGTGTGCATCAGGTCGTAGAGCATCTTTTCCTGACCGCTGGCAGGCTGATGTTTTCGCGTCATTCCGAAAAAATGCACCGCCACGCTAACCAGTTGAACGACCGTCCCGGTATAAAACATGGATCGAAATGCGCGCAAAGGAATCCTCCTCGCCGAAAGGTCTCCGCGGTGCTCGGTGTTTGAGCCGTCCGATGGGCTACGGTCTGATACAACAAAATTGCAAAAATGAATAGGGCGGCGACGGCTTTTTTCCCCGGTGCTTCCCGCCGGGTGCCATCCCCCCCAATAACTTGTGCTAAAATAGGAGTTCCCGCTATGCCACAGGGGGCTGCCGCCGCATGAAATTTGGAGTCGTTGTTTTTCCCGGGTCCAACTGCGACCACGACGCCTTTTACGCCATCGGAAACGTCCTCAAGAAGCCCGTCGAATTCATCTGGCACCAATCCGAAGACCTCCGGAACTGCGACGCCATCCTTCTGCCCGGAGGCTTCTCTTACGGCGACTATCTGCGAACCGGCGCCATCGCGCGCTTCTCTCCGGTGATGAAGTCGCTCGAGAAATTCGCCGCGAGCGGCGGGCTGGTTCTCGGCATCTGCAACGGTTTCCAGATTCTTTGCGAAGCGGGCCTGCTTCCCGGCGCCATGATGCGCAACAGCGGTCTGCGCTTCATCTGCCGCCACGTTTACATTCGCGTCGAGCAAACCGACACGCCTTTCACCAACGCCGCGTCGAAAGGGCAGATTCTCAAAATTCCTATCGCGCACTCAGACGGTAACTGGAACGCGGACGACTCCACTCTCGCGGCGCTCGAAAAAGATCGCCAAGTCCTTTTCCGCTATACCACGCCCGACGGCTCGAACGACGCTGCCGGCAATCCCAACGGCGCGATGCATAACATCGCCGGCATCTGCAACCGCGAGCGCAATGTCGCCGGTCTGATGCCGCATCCCGAGCGCGCCGTCGAATTGGCCCTCGGCTCCGCCGACGGCCTGGTGATTTTCCGCTCCATGGTCGAAGCGCTCGTCGGGGCAGCGCGGGCAACCGCATGAAGCGCAGCGCCGCCGTCTCTCGGGCGATTCCTGAGTTTGTAGGGGCGCGGCATGCTGCGCCCGGGCTGGCTTGGCTCTAGAAAATGGCCACCGCACCCACAGAAATCCGCGTCACTCCCGAAATCGCCGCCGAACATGGCCTCACCGCCGAAGAATACGCGCGCGTCAAACAAATCCTCGGTCGCGATCCGAACATTACCGAACTCGGCATCTTCAGCGTGATGTGGAGCGAGCACTGCTCCTATAAATCCAGCAAAGTTCATCTCAAGCGCTTGCCCACACGCGGCAAACTCGTCGTGCAAGGGCCGGGCGAGAACGCTGGCGTCGTGGACATCGGCGATGGCCTTGTGGCCGCCTTCAAAATCGAATCGCACAATCATCCCAGTTACGTCGAACCCTTCCAGGGAGCGACCACCGGGGTTGGCGGCATCCTCCGCGACATTTTCACCATGGGCGCGCGCCCCATCGCAGTTCTCGACTCCCTGCGATTCGGCGAAATCACGCCAGGTAAAAATACCACGCCAGAACAGGCCGCCAACAATCGCCGGATCCTCGACGGGATCATTCGCGGCATTGGAAGCTACGGAAACTGCTTCGGCGTTCCAACGGTCGGGGGCGAAGTCGCCTTTGAGCCTTGCTACTCGCAAAATCCGCTCGTCAACGCGTTGGCTCTCGGCATCGCCCGCAAGGAAGATTTGTTTTTCGCCAAGGCCAAAGGCTCCGGCAATCCCGTGATTTATGTCGGGGCGAAAACCGGCCGTGACGGCATCCACGGCGCCTCGCTGCTCGCCTCCGCCGAATTCACGGAAGAATCCCGGCAGAAGCGCCCCAACGTGCAAGTCGGCGATCCGTTCATGGAAAAGCTCCTGCTCGAAGCGTGCCTCGAAGCCATGCAAACCGGCGCGGTCGTGGCCATTCAGGACATGGGCGCCGCGGGACTCACTTGCTCGACCGTGGAAATGGCCTCGCGCGGCGGCACAGGCATTGAAATCGATCTGGGGAAAGTTCCGCAGCGCGAAACCGGCATGACGCCGTACGAAATCATGCTCAGCGAATCGCAGGAGCGCATGCTGCTGGTCGCGGAAAACGGCCGCGAGCAGGAAGTGCTCGGCGTATTCAAAAAGTGGGGCCTCGACGCCGTCGTTGTCGGACGCGTCACCGAAGGCGGCCTGGCGCGCATAAAAAATAAGGACAGCGTGGCGGCGGAAATTCCCGCGCATCCGCTCGCGGAAGAAGGGCCGGTTTACCACCGCCCGCTCGCCGCTCCTGCCCCACGCGTCGCATCCGAAGAAGATGGGTTCCCATTCGCGCCGGAAGGCACAAACCTCGCACAAAATTTCCTGAAGCTGCTGGCTTCGCCGGCGATTGCTTCCAAGCGCTGGATCACCGAACAGTACGACACTTCCGTGCGCACGAACACGCTTGCCGGCCCCGGCGCCAGTGACGCCGCCGTCGTGCGCATCAAGGATCCCCAGACCAACGAGGTCAAGCGGGGCCTCGCGCTTTCGACCGACGGCAACGGCCGCTGGTGCCAGCTCAATCCGCGCGTCGGCGCGATGCACGCCGTCGCCGAAGCCGCGCGCAACGTCGCCGCCAGCGGCGCGCGTCCCATTGCCGCCACGAACTGCCTCAACTTCGGCAGCCCCGAAAAGCCCGAAGTGATGTGGCAATTCAGCGAAGCCATTGATGGCATCGCCGAAGCCTGCACCGCTCTTGGCACGCCCATCACCGGTGGCAATGTCAGCTTCTACAACGAAACCCTAGGCAAATCGATCTATCCCACGCCCGTCATCGGGGTCCTCGGCATCCTCGACGATCCCTCCCGCGTCCTCAAAATCGCCTTCCGCAGCCCCGGCGACCTCATTATCCTCCTCGACGGCTTTGCCGCCGGAAACGTAGCCGCGGGCTTTCGCCCGGCCGCTCGCAACTCATCCGCAGGGGCACGACATGACCTGCCCTCTTCCAACTCTCTTGTAGGGGCGCAGGCTGCTGCGGCCCATCCTGGCAACCAGGCATCCGGTCATTCCGAGCGCAGCCAGGAATCCCGGCTAGGTCCCTCCGTGTCTCTCGCCCGCGAATTCTCCTCTTCCGAATACTCCAAGACCATCGCCGCCATCGTCGCCGGCCAACCGCCTGGCATCGACCTCCCCGCCGAAAAGCATCTCATCGATTGCCTCGTCGCCCTCGCTTCGGAAAGCGTCCTCGATTCTGCACATGACCTTTCTGACGGCGGCCTCGCCGTGGCCATCGCGGAATCCTGCTTCGCAACTTTTTCTTCGGCCTCCGCTTGCGCGGGCGGTCTCGGGGCTAGTGTCAGTCTCAACGACTCCGCCCCCGCCGAATTCGCCCTTTTTGGCGAACGCGGCGCCCGCGCCATCGTTTCCGTTTCACCCGACAGCCTTGCCGCCCTTCTGGCCATTGCGAGACAATACCATGTTGAAGCGCGCCAAATCGGCCAGGTCACCGGCGATAAGGCATTGCGCATCGAACACCAGGGGAGCGCGGTGATCGAGTCTCCCATCAAGCCACTTCGCGATGCATGGGCCAACTCTCTCGAACGCGCGGTCACAGGCGGCAGAAAATGAAAGTTCGGCACACGCGAATCATCGTCGCTTCGAGCCTGGCGGTGTTCGCGATCGGTTACAGGCGAGGTGCGAACGATGAGTTTCGAGGTGCAAAGGTAGCTTTATGAGCGCACCGGATCTTATTCTCGACGACCACTTCCACGACCACTGTGGCGTCTTCGGCGTCTTCGGCCACCCCGAAGCCGCGAATCTTGTCTACCTCGGTCTCTACGCCCTCCAGCACCGCGGCCAGGAATCCGCCGGCATCGTCTCGAGCGACGGCACGGAACTGCAGGTCCATCGCGCCATGGGCGAAGTCGAAGAAATTTTCCAGCAGCCAGGAGTGCTCGCGAAGCTTCCCGGCAGTCTTGCCATCGGCCATACGCGCTACTCCACCGCCGGCGACAAAGCCCTGCTCAACGCGCAGCCTATCGTGATCGATTGCAACAAGGGCAAAGTCGCCCTCGGCCATAACGGCAACCTCACCAACGCCGCCGAGTGGCGCCGCAAACTCGAGCATCGCGGCTCCATCTTCCAGACCAACAGCGACACCGAAGTCATCGTGCATCTCCTCGCACGCTCGCAAACCCGCAATCTTTCCGGCGCGCTCGGCGACGCGCTGAATCAGCTCGAAGGCGCGTACTCGCTTCTCGTGCTGACGACCGACGAGCTTTACGCCGTGCGCGACCCCCGCGGCTTCCGGCCGCTGGTCCTCGGGAAGCTCTCGACCCCCGGCGGCTACGCCGCCTGGCTCATCGCCAGCGAAACTTGCGCGTTTGATCTCCTCAACGCGCAATACGTCCGCGAAATCGCGCCCGGCGAAATGCTGCGCATCTCCAAATGCGGCATCGAGTCCATCCACTTTGCGCCCGAAAAGCCGCATCAGCAATGCATTTTCGAACACGTCTACTTCTCGCGGCCCGACAGCATTATTTTTGGCCGGTCCGTCAACCAGAGCCGCGAAATGCTTGGCCGCCTGCTCGCCCGCGAACATCCCGTCGAAGCCGACATCGTCGTGCCCGTGCCCGACTCCGGCGTTCCCGCCGCTGTGGGCTACGCGCTCGAATCGAAAATCCCTTTCCGCATGGGCCTGATTCGCAATCACTATATCGGCCGCACCTTCATCGAGCCCTCGCAAGCCATCCGCAATTTCGGCGTCAAGCTGAAGCTCAATCCCGTGCGCAGCCTCATCGAAGGCCAGCGCGTCGTGCTCGTGGACGATTCCATCGTCCGGGGTACCACCAGCCGCAAGATCGTCCGCATGGTCCGCGACGCCGGTGCCAAAGAAGTCCACGTGCGGATCAGTTGCCCGCCCACCATTTCCCCCTGCTATTACGGCGTGGACACGCCCACGCGCGAAGAGTTGATTGCCTCTTCCAACTCTCCCGAAAACATCTGCAAATTCCTCGGTGCGGATTCTCTCGGCTATCTCTCTCTTTCTTCCCTCAAACAAGCCGTCGTCGACACCGAAGGCCGGTTCTGTACGTCTTGCTATACGGGGGTTTACCCGACCGATCTTGTGCAATTGGAAGTTCGCGGGTCCAATTCGAACGGTAAACAGGAAGCTTCGGTTACAATGGAGAGGGAACCCGGGTCCGGAGAAGGGCCGGTGGTGGTGCATCGTGAAAGCTGACAACGAAAAAACAGAAAAGAAAAAAGTCGAGAAAGCGGAAGCCAACCTTCCGGTGAAAACGAAAATCCAGCGCGAAATCATCGCCTGGTTTTGGGTCGGGCTCGTTTTTCTGCTGATTAACGGCGCCATCGGCCAAGCACGGGTCATTCCTTCCGGCTCGATGGAAAAGACCCTGCTCATCGGCGATCACCTGATCATGAGCCGCATCGGCTACGACGCCGGCATTCCCTTCACGAACTGGCACGTTCCTCTGTGGCGCAATCCCAAACGGCAGCAAGTCATTATCTTCAAGCCGCCTTTCGCTCCCGACACGCCCGATTACGTCAAGCGCGTCATCGGTCTACCCGGGGACACGATTGACATTCACGACGGTGCTGTGTGGATTAACGGCAAGCGCCTCAACGAGAAATACACCACCGGTCCCACCGAGACGTACGAGTTTCACGGCCCGTACACCGTGCCGCCGGACAAATATTTCGTCATGGGTGACAATCGCGCCAATTCCTATGACAGCCGCTTCTGGGGACCTGTCCCGCGCAACGACATCATCGGCACGCCGGTCATGATCTACATGTCCCTCGACGTTTCGCCGGAAGCCTGGGAGCCGGGCCAGTTTCGCGAGCGCTTCTTCGCCTATGCCAACGCCATCTTGCATCCCGGTGAAGTGCGCTGGCGGCGGATTTTCCACACGTTCTGAGGAAGCCCCGGTTAAGTTATACTTTGCAGGTCGCGCCGTACCCCGCCCGGCGCTTTGGTTTTTGTAGTGGCGAGCCTTTCGCGGCTGGAATTTGCCCTGACCCTGTGGGGGCGTTGCGGTTCCAACCGGGAAGACTTGGGTTTGGAGTGGCGGTCTCTAGACCGTCCTTGCAGGAACGGGTCCTCGGACTCGCATTTTTCTGATTCGGGTGCTCAGCCGGTCGTAGGGCCGGCATTCGGTTCCTAACGCGCCTTCTTAACGCCACATTCCATCGTTGCGTTGCGCCTTCACGGAACACGGGTCACAGGGTCACGCCGCCTATGAAATACGCCGATGCCGGTGTCAATATCGCCGTCGCTGACGAAGCCAAGCAGCGCATCCGGCATCATGCCAGCCGCACGTTCACTCCCGGCGTGCTCGGCGGCATCGGCAGCTTCGGCGCGCTCTTCGCCCTCGATCACAAAAAATGGAAAGAGCCCGTGCTGGTCTCGAGCGCCGATGGCGTTGGCACGAAACTCAAAGTGGCCATGGCTATGGGCGTGCACTCGACCGTCGGCGGCGACCTCGTCAATCACTGCATCAACGACATCCTAGTGCAGGGCGCCGAACCGCTCTTTTTCCTCGATTATTTGGCCATGGGCAAGCTCGAGCCGCAGGTCATCGAGCAGCTCGTCGAAGGCATGAGCCGCTCTTGCCGCAAAGCCGGCTGCGCGCTGATCGGCGGGGAAACCGCGGAAATGCCGGGCTTTTATCCGCCAAGTGAATACGACCTCGCGGGCTTCATCGTCGGCGTCGTCGAACGCAAAAAATTGCTCACCGGCAAAGCGGTCCAGCCCGGCGACGCGCTGATCGCGCTGCCTTCGTCCGGCTTGCACACCAACGGCTACTCCCTCGCGCGCAAGCTTGTTTTCGAAGTCGAAAAACTGAAACCGCAAACCTACGTCGCAGAAGTGGGCAACAAAATCGGCGCGGAACTCCTTAAGCCGCATCTGTGCTACGCGCCCGCTCTGAAAAGCGTCCTCGCAAAAGGCTGGGTTTCCGCGCTTGCGCACATCACCGGCGGGGGCATCCCGGGGAATTTGCCCCGCGTGCTGCCGAGCGGCGTCAAAGCCGAAATCGACCTCGCCTCCTGGCCCGTTCCGGCCATCTTTAAATATCTCGCGAAGGTCGGAAAGATTGACACCGACGAGCTGCTGCAGTCTTTCAACATGGGCGTGGGAATGATTCTGGTTGTGCCACCGAAGTTTGTGAAGCCTGTCGAAGCTGATCTCAAGAAGCGCCGCGAAAAATTCTTCCGTATCGAACGCATCGAGCGCGCCGAATCCAGCAAATCCCGCATCTCCTTCTCCGCCTCCCTGAACTTGTAGTGGAGGGTCTTTCGCGGTTTGCGCGTGTCCGTTCTGGCCGGGAAGCCCGGTCCTTTTCTTTGCCTCCGTGCCCACTGGCTTGCCATTTCCGGTTGGCATGGCGCCATTTTGAGGCGGTGTAGGGCTCGCCTTCTGAGGCGGGCCGCTTCGGCTTGAGAGCCAGGGCCGGGAGGATTAGCATTAGCGGTGTGGACGGTAGGAGAGACGCAGCCCGCTCCCTGCGCTCACGAAGAAACCCGCCCATCGTCCAACGCCCAAGGGATGGCCCTGCCCGTTGTCGAGGAGGTGGCCATGAATTCTTCGGAAGTAGATGTTCAGACTCTAGCGGTTCGCATCGAAAAACTGGAAGCCGCCAATCGCCGCTGGAAATCCGCCTGCGCGATCGCGCTGCTGTTGGTTATCTCCCTGTTGCTCCTGAGCACCAGGCACGCCGAGGGTGTCGCCGCTGCGGAAAGGCCGGATCGCGTCGAACCGGAGGTGCTCCGCGTCCGCACCGTCGAAGCTCAGGACTTCACCCTCAAAGACGCCGACGGCCACGTTTATGCGCGCCTCAGCCTCTCGCCCAAGGTCGACTCAAAAAAGAGGGGCGGCACGTACCTGATGCCCAGCGATGGAGCCTTGCCCGGTCAACCCTCACTGCAGTTTTACAACGACAAGGGCGATGTCGTTTGGACCGCTCCGTCTGCCGCCCAACTCATCCCAGCAAGGTAGCGTCCTGCGCCGGAAGTGGGACAAGCATGAGTGGGGCCAGGCGCCTCCATTTGGGTCATGTGTAAGTGGGATGTCGAGCCGAGGCGCGGCGGGGAAGCTCGCGCTTCAGTTTTTTCAACCAGCGCAGCTCTAGTTTGTATTGGTCCATCCAAAAGCTCACCATCCACACCGCCTCATGGTAGGGATGTCCTACCTCTTCAAAAATGGAGCGAAGCACTTCTTTTTCGCGTGCCAGTTCTCGCTCTAAGAATTTGCGCCGCCGCTCGATCTGCTTTTCAAAGACACCGGGCCGCGCCTGCCAGGAGAGCGCAATCCACGTCTGGAACGGCGGACGCTCTTTTTGCGTAGCCCAATCTTCTCGCTCCAGAGCATTGGCCAGGAATTCGCGGCCCTTTCTCGATGTCTCAAAGGTGCTGCGCTCGGGCCCTGCTGCTGGTTCCTTGGTTTCCGATTTCCGAAGCAATCCGACGCTTGCCAGCTTCTCGAGCGAGTAGTACACCTGGGGCCGCGAAACCTCTGCCCAGACTCGAATCTCGCGCCGCTCCAATTCCAGGTTCGCCTGATACCCATGCATCGGGCGCTCGGCAAGCAAACTAAGCAGCACCAGGTCCGGTGTGGTTAGCTTCCAGAGTTTCCTGGCTCTTCTCGGGCCTGGCGGCCCGGCCGGCGACGGTTCTCTCGGAGCCGAGTGCTCGACTCGCCGCGTGTTCCCGGCGTCCCCGTTGCCTTTTCTCAGCATCTTGTTCACTGATGGGCTGACTTCCTCTTTCTGCTCCAGTACCACCACCGGCACTTCTCCGCCGCCAATCGCCGGCTCCGAGCTTGCGCTACCGCCGCGCAGAAGGTGTCGAGCACGCAGGGGTCCTGCCGCTGACCGGTTTTCCGGTTCAGGCGGTCGTACATCTTTCGAGGTTCCTGCTTTGCGAGTTGCGCGACGCTGCGGATACCGAGCATCTCGAAGTCGCGCAGCATTGCCGGGCCGATCCCGAGCAGATCGCCAAGTTGCCGTGTGGTCGCCATAAAAGCTCCTGGACTCCAAGGTTTTGCTGCTTGCCATTTTCAGCTAGTCTAAATTAGACTAGTGTCTAGTCTAATTTAGACTAGCTTGCCGGTCAAGGTCAGGTCAAGGAGAAAACCCGCCCGTGCGCCACGGCGTCTCCACCCGGGTTCCTCGGTTTCCCCCTCGGCGGTCGCGCCCTGCCATCCCGATTCTCCGTTTCCAACGGCAATCGAACTCAGGAGAACACCCATGAAGGTCAAGCGCATCACCCCGGTTCTGCTGGTCAAGGAACTCGAGCCGCTCATCCCTTTCTGGGTGGACCGACTCGGATTCGAGAAGTCTATCGAGGTTCCGGACGGCGACGAACTCGCCTTCGTGATTTTTCAGAAGGGCTCGGTCGAGGTGATGTACCAGACTTACTCGAGCGTGGAGAAGGACGCGCCGCCGTCCATGTCGGCGGAAGCGCGCAAAGGGCCGACGTATCTCTACCTGGAGGTGGACAATCTCGATGCCGTCCTCGCCGCGATGAAGGACGCGCGCCTGGTGATGCCCGTTCGAACCGCGTTTTACGGCATGAAGGAATTTGCAGTCCAGGACCCCGGCGGGCACTTCATCACGTTCGCGCAACCGGTCGCCGAGGCGCCAATCTAGCCGAGGTTGATTGTTCGGCCTTCGATCGCCTTAGGGTTGCGTGGCGCGTTCGATGAGGGCTGCGATTTGGTTGTGCAGGCTGACGCGGTCTTGATCCTGCAGGTACATCATGTGGCCCGCGCTGTAGTAATCGAGCTTGATGTTTTTTTGGAGCGCTTCGGGCAAGCCGAGATGCTCCACGGTGTGTTCGGTGGCGAAGAACGGCGTGGCCAAGTCGTAGTAGCCGTTCTCGACTTGCACAAGCAGCTTGGGATTCGTGATCATTGCTTGCGCCAAGTCCTGATCCACATTGGGCGCGCCGGGGAAGCCGAATCTTCGCGGCTCGCGGCGCGTCCAGTTCCAGCTTCCGAAAGCGTTCGCGGAGTTGTGGTAAACCTTGTCCTTGCCGAACTTCAGCTCGTCGTGATTGTAGGAGTTGACGAGTGCGGTGAAGGCGCCGCCGACCGCGGGTCCCTCGGGATCGCCTTGTGCATTTTCCTCGAGCAAATCGTAGGTGTAGCCGGTGAAGCGCGCGTCAATGCGGCCGGTGGTAAGACCTTCCTTGCGTTGCAGCTCGGCACGGAACTGGCTGAGCGTGACGCGCAGGTCGGCTTTCATCAGATAGTCTTCGGAGAGGCCGGTGAAATAGGAAAGGCGTTTGGCCACCGCCGCTTTATCAGCTGCGGAGAGCCCTGCGCCCTTGTATAGTGCCGCCGCGTAATCGCCTTGCGCGTATTTGCGCGCTTCCTCGATGAACGGCGCAAGGTCCGCAGGGCGGTTCTTGAGGACCTTGTGATACCAGGCGACGGCGGCGTAGCTGGGCAGGTAGAAGAGGTAAGGCCGGTCGTCACCGGGCGTGAACGTGAGCGAGGACAAATCGAGCACGGAGGAAATCAGCACGATGCCGTTCAGGTGGACGCTGTCGCGCGATTGCAGATAATTGCCAAGCGCGGCCGAACGAAACGTGCCGTAACTTTCGCCGATGAGGAATTTCGGCGAATTCCAGCGGTCGTTGCGGCTCAGGTAGGTGACGATGAATTGCGCGAAGGCTTCGAGATCTTCGTCAATGCCGAAGAAATCCTTCTCCTGCGCTTTGCAGACCGCGTGGCTGTAGCCCGTGCCCATAGCATCAATGAACACCAGGTCGCTCTTGTCCAGCAGAGTTTCCCCGTTGTCTACGAGCTTGTAAGGTGCGGGCGGAGTGAATGCACCGTTCACCGTGTACACGCGGCGCGGCCCGAACGCGCCCATGTGCAGCCACATGGATGCGGCGCCCGGCCCGCCGTTGTACAAGAACGAAACCGGGCGGGTGCCAAGGTCCTTCACGTCGTTCTTGGTGTAGGCCACCGAGTAGAGAAGGCCGCTGGGGTCGTCCTTGTCGTTCTTAAGCAACGTGGTGCTGGCGGTCGCCTTGTAGGAGAGGGTTTGGCCGCCGACGCGGATGGAGTGCTCCGCTACGGTCGATTCTTCTTTCGTTGCCGCGGCGTCGCACTTTTCGTCGGCTTTTGCTTCGCTCGCTCTGGCGCCGCGCTCAGGAGCCGGCGCTGGTGGCGCTTGCGCGATCACCGGTGTTGCCAGCCCGAAAATGAGAAGCCCGACGAAAACACCCAAATGCAGAGACTTTCGCATCGCTTGTTCTCTCCTTGTAGAACCCCTGGTCCCGTGCCAGCAGCTCGCTTGAGATCCTTCGGCCGCAACAAACGCGGCTTCCCGATGACCGGGGACCGCGCTTTTGCCGTCTATCCAGGTTCGTCACCCGTGGTGTGAACTGATTACTGGTTGCTCGGCGTTGGTCCTGGCGGCGCGCGGCGTTCCATTTCCGTTGGCACGGCGATGGAGCGTGCGCCATTCTTGCCGACCGAGCGCACCGCAAAAAAGTGATTGTCGGTGGAAACACCTTTCAAGACCGCCTCGCCCGGCTCCGCAACAAAGCCATAGACGCGCCAGCGCGGGTCGGTCGTTTCACGCCACAGGACTTCGAAGCCGGCGCGCTCGGGATCGTCTTCGGCGGACCAGGCGACTTTCGCGTCGGGCGTGACTGCGCCCTTGAGGCGCGCGTTCGTTGGCGGCGCGGGAGCCATGGCGAGCCGGCGCAGGACTTCGGCGTTGTCGCGCGCCACGTTGCCCATGAATGTGTAGTTCAGATATTTCTCGAAGTCGCCGTACTCGACACCGTTTTCCGTGCGCGGCGTTTGATGCTGATGGTGGTAATCTTCGAGCGGTTCGGTAAAGCGCACCGCGGGCAGACCCGCTTTGTAGAACGGGAAATGGTCTCCGCCGCGACCGTAACGGTCCTGGCGGAAAATCATTCGAATCGCGCTGGGGCCGTCGATTTCTTCGATCGCGCGGGCGAGTTCGCGCGCCGGAGAATCGGCGTCCTCGATTTCGCCGTTGCCGGAGAAAACGCGAACTCGATGAGGCCCGCCGGGAGCGGGATCGGCGCCGACAATGTCGTTGTCGAGCATCGCGCCCACGGTATAGCCCTGCTCTTTGCTCCAATCCAGCAGCCGGTAGGCGCCGAGCAGCCCCTGCTCTTCGCCGGAGAGCACGCCGAAGAGAAGCGTTGCGCGAAAATTCGCCTTTCCGCTGGCGGCGGCCTTGCTTAGTTGCCGCGCGCATTCCACGCTGACGGCGGTCCCGGAGCCGTCATCGTCCGCTCCGGGAGCGTCGGCTTGGGGATCCATGACGTTGGAAGGCCGCGAGTCGACGTCGCCCACGACCATGAAAACCGTCTTCGAGAGCTTGGGGTCGGAGCCAGGGAGAATCGCGTAGACGTTTTCGAGATGCACGGGGTTGAGGCCGGTGCGCTCGGATTTGGATTCGAACTTATCCACGACGATTTGCAGCTTTCCACCGGATTCTTTGGCGATTTCGTTCAGCCGCGCAACAACGAAGTCGCGGCCACAGCCGATGCCGCGCTTCGCGTCGGTCCAGGAAGAAAGCGTCAGGCGCGTGCCGCAGCTCACTAGGTTGTGGATGAGCACGCGCATTGACTTTTCGTCGATGCTCTGGCGGGAGACTGCCCCTAAGGGCCGCGGCAAGATTTTTGGTTGCGGTCTCGGCTGTGGCGGCTCGGCGGGATCGCGCGGCACGGTTTGCTGGGCGAGAGCGGGTGCGGCAGCCACCAGCAGCGCTGCTGCCGCCGCTTTCTTAGCAAGCCTAGGAATCGTGCCCGTCGAACTCCTCATGTGCTGTGCCCCTCAGGCGACTTGGCTTCAAAAAAGGAATAGGCATTCTACGCGAAGCCGCCCGCAAAATGCACCGGCGAAGCAACCTCGCCAGCTGGGCGGCGCCTGGAACCTCGTTCACGACACAGCGATGTAGGCACACGAAGAAAAGCGGCAGCAAGGCTGCCGCCCTCCACATCGCTCGTCGGAATATTTTGCGAGCCTTGATAATGCTTGTGAATCCCGGCAAATAAATTAGAATCTCCGGCTGGCGCAGACCAGTTGAATCCGAACAGCGACCCCTCCGCCGGGATGAGCGTTTGGGTGGGCAATTCTCTTGAACGACACTGCCACAACGCGCGACGCGGGATGACCATTTCGCCTACTGACGAGTGACGCTGAATTGGCAGGCAAAGGCTTAGGAACGGCACCGGCGCGACGCGCAACTCGGAATTCGGCTTTTAAGATGAGTGCCAAACAAGCAGGAGGAGACATGAAACGCAACTTTCTAGTCGGAGGGATTTTTCTGGCGCTCCTCGCGGCGCTGACGGCCGGTTCCGTCATGCTGGAGAAAAAAGCGAAGGCGGAAGCGACCGGAGTACAGGCGCCGCGGTTCGAAGTGGATCCATTGTGGCCGAAGCCGCTCCCGAATCATTGGGTCGTTGGCATGGCAGTTGGCGTGTCGGTGGATGCGCAGGACCACGTTTGGATTGTGCACCGCACGAATACTTTCGAGCCGATGGAGATTTATGCAAAGGCGAATCCACCTGCCGCGGAATGCTGCCTACCCGCGCCACCCGTGCTCGAGTTCGACGAAGAAGGCAACCTCATCGGCCACTGGGGCGGGCCGGGCCAGGGCTACGACTGGCCAGATTCGAATCACGGCATCCTTGTGGATTACAAGGGCAACGTGTGGATTGGGGGAAACAGTCGCGGCAAGGCCCCTGCGCCGTTTCATGACAACCAAGTTCTGAAGTTCACGCAGGACGGAAAGTTCCTAATGCAGATCGGCCATCCCACGAAGAGCCAGGGGAGTAATGACACCGAGAACCTCAAAGGCGCGGCGAAAATGTTTGTGGATAAGGACACAGGAGAACTTTATGTCGCGGACGGCTACGGGAACCATCGCGTGATTGTCTACGACGCCGAGACCGGAAAATACAAGCGGCACTGGGGCGCGTACGGCCACAAGCCGGACGACACGGACCTCGGGCCGTATGATCCGGACGCGCCGCCCGCGCAGCAGTTCCGCAACCCGGTACATTGCGCGGAGCTTGCAAACGACGGGCTTCTTTACGTTTGCGACCGCCCCAATAATCGCATCCAGGTGTTCAAGAAAGACGGCACCTTCGTGAAGGAGGCGTTTATCGCGAAACGTACTCTGGGCGACGGCTCGACCTGGGATATTGCGTTTTCGAAAGATCCGCAGCAAAAGTACATTTTTTTGGCAGACGGTTCGAACGAGAAGATCTACATCTTGCTTCGCGATACGCTTGAAATCCTGACCAGCTTTGGCGATGGCGGCCGGCAGCCCGGCCAGTTCTACGCTGTTCATAGCATCGCCACGGATTCCAAGGGCAATATTTTCACGACAGAAACTTACCGCGGGCAGCGCGTGCAGAAGTTCGTCTACAAAGGCATGGCACCGGTGACGAAGAAGGACCAGGGCGTGGTGTGGCCGTCGAGCAAGTAGTTTTAGGGCGATTTCGTTTCGGGTAGGAGGCACTATGAGGAAAATTGTGTTTGGTGTTGCCGTACTGGCTTTTGCGCTGTTGCTTCCGGGCGGATTTCACGCGCAAACACCAGGCACGCCGGCGGTCACGCCGCACTTGCCTCGCGGAACGGCAACGGATGTGAGCAGCGCCGAGATTCAAGCGCTGGTGCAAAAGACCGCTTCGGAACGCATCAGCGACCAGGCGATTCGCGTGGTGAGCATCAACGGCGAGTACCACGTGGGCGTAGGGGTAGTGCATCGCGCGAAAACGTCGGGAGCACAGGCGGGCGGCGGGATCGAGCACAGCCAGATTACGGAGATCTATCACGTGATCGAAGGCAACGCGACGCTGGTTACCGGCGGGTCGATGGATAATCTCGCAGAGTTTCCCGCGGACCATCCGGTGGTCACCGTGTTGAACGGGCCGAGCACGCGCGGCGGGCCCATCCAGAATGGCGTGAGCCGGAAAATCGGACCCGGCGATGTGGTTATCATTCCGCCGAATACGCCGCACTGGTTCAGCGACATTACGTCCGATCAGATCGTTTACCTGGTGGTGCGCGTGGATCCGCACAAGGTTTTGCCGGCGGGATACGTCGCAAAGTAGAGGAAAGCGTTCGTGATTTGCCGCTTTCGCATCTGTCGCCTGTTTTTCGCCGCCGCGCTTTTTGTTTTGCCGTGCGTGGTGAGCGCCCACGACATTCCGAACGACGTGACCGTGCAGATGTTTGTGAAGCCGGAGGGCCAGCACCTGCACATTTTGGTTCGCGTTCCACTCAAAGCGATGCGGGACATTATCTTTCCGCAGCGCGGGCCTGGTTATCTTGCTATCGAGCGAACGGCCCCCTTGCTGCCCGGGGCGGCGAAACTGTGGATCGCTGGATTTTTTGAAACTTATGAAGACGACACGCTTCTGCCCAATCCAGAAGTAGTGGCGACGCGCATCTCGCTTCCTTCGGATTTTTCCTTCCTTTCCTACGAAACGGCGCTCGCGCACGTCACTGGCCCGCCGTTGACCGATTCCACGGATGTGATCTGGGACCAGACGATGCTGGACGTGCTGTTCGACACTCCGATTCAGTCGGAGCGCGCGCGTTTTTCGATTCAGCCGCGGTTTGCGCGCCTGGGCTTGCGCGTGATTACCGTGCTCCGACTCGTTCCTCCGGGCGGCGAAGTGCGCGCGTTCGAATTTGACGGCGATCCCGGTTTGGTGCGCCTCGATCCGCGTTGGCATCAGGCCGCGCTGCGCTTTGTGAACTTGGGTTTTCTCCACATCCTCGACGGCACGGACCATCTCCTGTTTCTCTTCTGTCTGGTAATTCCGTTCCGGCGGCTGCGCGCGCTGATTCCGGTAGTCACGGCGTTTACCGTGGCGCATTCCATTACGTTGATTGCTTCTGCCTACAACTTTGCGCCGGATTTCCTGTGGTTTCCCCCGCTCATTGAAGTCCTCATCGCCGCTTCCATCGTCTATATGGCGCTGGAAAATATCGTTGGAGCCGGCAGCGTCGAGCGCCGCTGGATGATCGCGTTTGGCTTTGGGCTGGTGCACGGTTTCGGTTTTTCGTTTGCGCTGCGGCAGTCGTTGCAATTTGCCGGGTCG
Organism: Candidatus Acidiferrum sp.; assembly: GCA_035262885.1. Lineage (GTDB taxonomy): Bacteria > Acidobacteriota > Terriglobia > Acidiferrales > UBA7541 > Acidiferrum. The sequence continues at coordinate 58,238 of DATFRZ010000133.1, read as the reverse complement.
CACCTGCTCACGTCGCTGCTTTCGTTCAACATTGGAGTCGAGTTGGGACAGCTTCTCGTCTTGATTTTGCTGATTCCCCTGCTGCAGCTTTTTTTCCGTTATGCGGTGGCCGAACGCATGGGAACCATCCTCCTTTCGGCGATGGTGGCGCACACCGCCTGGCACTGGATGCTGGACCGCGGCGCGCGCTTGCGCCAGTTTTCCTTCGAGTGGCCTGCGCTGAATCTGGCGCTGCTGGCGCTGGTGCTGCGATGGGTGGTGCTGCTCCTGGTTTTGGGAGGGCTGCTCTGGCTCGCTCGAATGGCGTCCCAGAAGTGGGCCGCGCGAACTGGTTCCCCTCAGCACCGCTCGGATCAGGCCGTTACGGCCCGTACGCTCGCGCCATTGGAACCAGCCAAGGAGTTCGAATCCAGTGCCTCGCTGGATCGCCCCAACTGAGTTCTCGCCGGGGCTGCCGCTTAACGCCCATTACTCAAGCGGCAAGCTTAAGGGAAATTCATAGTCTTTCCGTGGCGAAACAGCCAGAGAGCCGTCTATCCTGAATCTTTCCAAAGACCGGAGCAGACACGTTATGCGATGCCCTCGAATCTCCCAGGAGAGACGGCGTTACTTCCGCAAGCCCGCGGCCGGGATCGCCGCCATGCTTCTCATGGCCATGGCTTGCGCGGCGCAGTCAGCAACCGGAACGCGCGCGGCCCAGCAATCTAAAACACCGGTGGTGGCTCAGGGCCTGAGCGCATATCCGGGGTTGCTCCCCGAGTTCGGTCACTTGCTGGTGAAACTGCAAAATAATGTCCAGTATCCGGCGCCGCGTGCGGAAAGCCGCCTGTTGTCCCTGTTGCCGGCGTCCACGATTTTCTTTGCCGCTGTTCCGAATTATGGCGATGCCGCGCATCCGGCGCTCGAGATCTTCCACCAGGAACTGCAAGAGAGCTCCGTGCTCCGCGATTGGTGGCAGGGCGGAGAAAACGCCGCCAAGAGACTAAAGTTTGAGGATTCCATTGAGAAGTTTTCTCAGCTCCATCAATACCTCGGAGAGGAAATTGTCCTGTCGGGTTCGCTCGAAGGCCGAGAGCCCAACTTTCTTGCTTTTGCCGAGATTCGCAAGCCGGGCTTGAAGAAGTTCCTGGAACAACTGGTGGAGCAGTATGGCGGGGAGTCTGCCGCAGGCGTGCGCGTGCTTGACCAGCAGGGATTGGCGGTTGCAAAGGAGAATCGCCCCAAGCAGCAGTTGTTGGTTTTGGTCCGCCCTGATTTCGTGCTTGCCACGGAAAATGTAGGCCTGCTCCGCAGTTTCAGCGCACGGTTCGACCGCCATGGCCAAGAGTTCCTCTCCCATCCTTTCGGGCAACGCCTGGCGCAAGAATATCAAGGTGGATTGACCATCCTGGCGGCAGCGGACCTTCAGGGAATCCTTGCCCAATCGCAGCCTGCCCCCAAGCAGAACGCTGCGCTTCAGCAGAGCGGCTTTGCGGACGTGAAGTACTTGATTTGGGAGCACCAGGGAGAAGGCGCTCAGGCGGTCAGCCAAGCCGAATTGAGTTTTACCGGTCCGCGTCATGGGTCGGCGGCCTGGCTGGGGAAATCGAAGCCGCTCGAAAGCCTGGATTTTGTTTCTCCCAAAGCGCTCGCGGCAATCAGCCTGGTGCTGTCCAATCCCGCGCAGATGTTTGACGACATCAAGCAGCTTGCCGGGCCTTCCTCGGACCAGCTCGCGGCCATCGCGGCCGGCGAAAAGGCTCTGAACCTCAGCCTGAGAGACGACCTGCTTAGCAATTTCGGCGGCGAGATTACCGCGGAGCTCGACAGCATCAATCCGCCGCGGCCCACATGGCGGGCCATGTTCCAGGTGAAAGATGCCAATCATATTCAACAAACGCTGAATACTTTGCTGAGTGCTGTGCAGGTCGAGACCGACCAGGTCGAAGATGGTGGAATCACTTACCGCACGGTGCAGATTCCCGCGTCCCAGCCGCCGATGGAAATTGGCTACGCGTTTGCCGACGGTTACCTCATCATCGGCTCCAGCCGCGAAGCGGTGGCGGAGTCCGTTCGAATGCACCGCTCTGGCGGATCGCTCGAGAAGTCGCCGGCGTTTCAGGCTTCGCGTCCGCCGGGGCACTCTCTGGACGCTTCCGCGCTGTTCTACGAAGATCCCGCGGCCATGGCCGCGCTGCAGATGCGGCGCTTTGCGCCACAAATGGCGGAATCCTTCTCGCAAGGCTCGACAACCATCACGCCGTTTGTCGTTCGTCTCTATGGTGACGAAAGCGCGATTCGCGAAGCCAGCAGCACCGGCGGTGTCGACGTCGCCGGAGTATTGATCGTCGCCGCTATCGCCATTCCCAATCTGCTGCGCTCCAAATAGCCGCGAATGAGGCGTCGGCCGTCGGCAGCGTGCGCACCGTAAGTACGGCGCAAGTCGCCTACTCGGCCACCTATCCAAACAGAGGCTTTGCGCCCAATCTGACCATGCTGGGTGTCGACCCTCGCAGCCCTAACGCTTACTCGCCGGAGCATGCCGGCCTGGTGGACGCAACCTTGGCGAATGAAAGCTGCACGAGAGACGCTTGGTGCACGAAGTCTGGATACCACTTCCGCATCACGGCGGTTTGCAAGCAGCGCTTGTGCAGTGATTACCTCGTGGTCGCGACACCAGTCCAGGCCAACAGCACCGGCGTCCGGAGCTTCTGTTCCACATCCGACGGGGTGATTCGCTTCCGGCTGGACTCTCCCTTGGCATCGCCAGCGCCAGTCACTGTGTCCGAGTGCAGGGCCTGGAAGCCTCTGGGAACAGGCCAGCCTCGGCAGCGTTAGGCATAGCCGCAGGGTCTGTGCTAAATTTCTTTGCTTAATCTCCGGGCGCATCGGCGTCATTTTCGGCGCCGGGCTTGCGTAATCACCTTAAGGAAACTCCTGCATGCTAGCTGGCATTCGCACGCGCGAACTGCGCAAGGTCTATACGTCTCCACCGCCGGTTGCGGCTGGCGTAGGTGGATTTTCGTTTGGCGGAGCGAAAGGCAAGGGCAAAAGTAAACAGCCCAAGCCTGAGATCGTCGCGCTCGATGGAATCACTCTCGATATCACTCCGGGAGAAATCTTCTGCCTGCTCGGCCCCAATGGCGCAGGCAAGTCCACGACCGTCGGCATCCTGACCACCCGCGTACGCCCCACGGCGGGCAAGGCGTTCATCGGGGAGTACGAAGTCTGGAACAACCAGGTTGCCGTCAAGCGCCTGATAGGGGTTGTGGCGCAGCGCCCGAATCTGGATTTCAACCTTACCGCGCGGGAGATTCTGACCTTTCACGGGGCGTATTTCGGCCTTTCGGCTTATGAGCGTGCCAAGCGCGCTGAAGCGCTGCTCGAACGATTCAAATTGACGGATCGCGCCGACCAGATGGTGCGCGGTTTTTCCGGCGGGATGATGCAGCGGCTCTCGATTGCGCGCGCAATGATGCACGACCCGCAGGTGCTGTTCCTGGACGAACCCAGCGCTGGCCTCGACCCGCAAACCCGCTTGCTGCTCTGGGAAATCATCCGCGAATACAATGCCAGCGGCAAAACCATTCTCCTCACCACGCACAACATGGAAGAAGCCGACGCGCTCTGCCAACGGTTGGCGATTATTGATCATGGCCGCGTGATTGCCCTGGGAACTCCTCGCGAACTGAAGGCCTCTGTTCCCGGCGGGTTTCTGCTGCGCTTGCGCTTTGGCCCTCACTCATCGGAGTTTCTCAAGCGGTTCGAGAATCTCTCGGGAGTACGGGAGGTGCGTGGCACAGATGGCTCCGGAGCGGATCTCTACGCCGATCGCGGCGGCTCACTCGTTCCGGAAGTTGCCAACGTTGCCTCGGCAGCGGGGGTCGAGCTACTCGACGTGCACATCTCCGAACCCAGCCTTGAGAATCTCTTTCTGCACCACACCGGAAGGAGTCTGCGCGAATGAACTGGAAGACTTTTCTGGCGATTCTTGCGCGAGACGCTCACGTGGCGCGCCGCAATTTCGTGGCGCTGCTGTTTCAGACGTTTCTCCAGCCACTGATGTTCGTGTTTATTTTTGGACGGGTGATGGTGGGCAGCGGCTACCTGCCGGAATCGTACAAGAGCTTGTTGCTGCCGGGCATCATGGCCATCTGCATGGTCGGCACGGGCATTTGGGCGGTGGCCATGCCGGTGATTGCCGAATTTCAGTTTACACACGAAATCGAGGATCGTTTGCTGGCGCCGATGGAGATTTCCTGGCTGGCGGTGGAGAAAGTCGTTGCCGGTACCCTGCAATCCTTGGCTGCGGGTTTGATGGTGATTCCCGCCGCGTGGCTTTTGCTGCGACCCGGTGTTGACCTGCGTGTGCCGCATCCGCTGCTGTTTGCGGCCGTGGCTGTGCTCGTCGCGCTTTTTTCGGCGACCGGGGGGCTGGCGCTTGGCTGCAGCATGCAGCAGACCCACATCGGCCTGATGTTCAGCCTGATTGTGGCGCCGATGATTTTCTTCGGCTGCACTTACTATCCCTGGAGTGCGCTCGGAAAATTCCCCCTCTTGCAGAGAGCCGTGCTTGTCAATCCGCTGGTGTACGCCAGCGAGGGATTGCGTGCTACGCTGGTGCCGCAATTCCCTCATCTTTCATTGCTGGCGGTGCTCGGCGCCTTGGTTGTCTTCAACTTCCTGCTGTTCACCATGGGCCTCAAAAAGTTCTACGGAAAAGCGGTAAGCTAATATGGTTCCGGCCGGAAACACACGTCCCGAACAAAGGGAACCAGGTTGGGGAGGAGTTCATGATTACTTGCGACCTCTGCGGCAAAGCAAAGGATTGTTTGCCAAAGGAAATGGAAGGCAAGGAGTACGACATTTGCTCCGAATGCTGGGAGCCACTGGCGCAAAAGCTAAGGGGAAAAGGGAGAGAGAAGTTCCGCGAAATGGTGCTCTTGCCACCGAGAACGATCAAAGAACGCGAAGAAGAAGAGCCTGAGCCACACTCACTCCCGGGAGGGCCGCCGCTAATTCAAGGTGAGGCGCACGCTTCCTGATCTCCGTTCACCGATCTCCTTTCACCGGTCGCGTTTTGTGTCACGCAGCCTGTATGCTAAGTTTCCTTGCTTATGAAGAAGCGCATTGGCGTGCTGTTGAGCGGCCGCGGCTCGAATTTCGAGGCTTTGGCGGAATCGGTAGCGGCGGGACTCATCCCTAACGCGGAAATCGCCATGGTCGTGAGCAATCGCGAAGGCGCTCCGGGAATCGATCGCGCCAAAGCGCGCGGCATCGCCACGAGGGTGATTCCTTCGAAAGGCCTCGAACGCGAAGTTTACGACCGCCAAGTCGCCGCTGCTCTGGACGAGCACCAGGTGGATTTGATCTGCCTCGCGGGCTACATGCGTCTGCTCTCACCCTATTTCGTCGCCAAGTTTCCGAATCGCATCCTGAACATCCATCCGTCGCTGCTGCCGTCGTTTCCCGGCCTGGAGTCGCAGCGACAAGCGCTCGAATACGGCGTGAAGTTTGCCGGGTGCACGGTCCATTTTGTGGACGAAAATCTCGACGCGGGGCCCATCCTTGTGCAGGCGGTGGTCCCGATAAAAGACGACGACACAGAATCTTCGCTCTCGGAAAGAATTCTAAAGGAGGAGCACCGCATTTACTCCGAAGCGGTTCGCATCGTTCTTGAGGGAAAATATAAGATTGCCGGCCGGCGCGTCTTGCTGCTGTAGCGCGCGCCTTCCGAGGCGGCGGCTGGCCGTCCTTTCACGGCGGTTTGTCGTCCTGAAGACATCCGATGAGGATGCCTAAAGCCTGCCTGCCGCCGGCAGGGATCTGAACGTGATGAATCCTCAGACCCAAGAGCTTGAGCTACAACGACCATGACCCAGGGCGCAAAACCGAAAGTCGAAATGAGCGAACCCAAATTCAAACCCGTCGATGAGCAACTCGCCTACATCAAAAAAGGCGTGGCGGAGATCATTCCTGAGAACGAGTTGCTCGCGAAACTCGAGAACTCGCGCAAAACTGGAAAGCCGCTGCGCGTTTATCTCGGCGTAGACCCCACTGCCCCCGATCTTCACCTGGGGCACACCGTGGTGCTGCGCAAACTGAAACACTTTCAGGATCTGGGTCACACCGCCGTTTTTCTGATTGGGGACTTTTCCGCCATGATCGGCGATCCCACGGGCGTGTCGGAAACGCGCCCACCGCTGACGCGCGAGCAAGTGGATGCCAACGCCAAGACCTATCTCGAACAGGTCTACAAAATCCTCGATCGCCAGAGGACCGAAGTTCGCTACAACAGCGAATGGCTCGGCAAAATGAAGGCCGAGGACGTCGTACGGCTATGCTCGCACTACCGGCTGGCGCGCATGTTGGAACGCGAAGACTTTCGTTCGCGTCTGGACAAAGAGCTGCCCATTTCCGTTCACGAACTGTTGTATCCGCTGCTCACCGCGTTCGACGCGGTATCGCTCGTGTCCGACGTCGAACTAGGCGCGACCGAGCAAAAATTCAACCTGCTGGTGCACCGCGAGATCCAGCGCGAGTACGACTTGCCGGGACAAGCCATCCTGACGATGCCCATTCTCGTGGGCCTCGACGGCCAGCGCAAAATGTCCAAAAGCCTCGGCAACTACGTCGGCATCACCGAGCCGCCTTCGGAAATGTTTGGCAAGATGATGTCCATTCCCGACGAACTGATGTGGTGCTACTACGAATTGCTGACCGATCGCGCCCCCAACGAAATTGTGTCGCTAAAAAAGGAAGTCTCTAGCGGAAAGCTCCATCCGATGGACGCCAAGATGCGGCTTGCCGCGGAAGTGATTTGCGATTTCCATGGCAAAGAAGCTGCTCAGAAGGCCGCGGAGAATTTCCAGCGCGTTTTCCGAGATCGCCAAGCACCTAAAGAGACCCCAACGGTCAACTTACACAAAGGTTCTGCGCAAAAACTGACTGCCCTTCTTGTTGACTTGAAGCTGGCGCCTTCCAAAGCAGAAGCGGAGCGCCTCATCAAGCAAAAAGCCGTCGAAATTGACGGCCTGGTCATCGAAGACCCGCGCAAGGACATCGATCTGAGCAACGCTACGAGCTTTCTTCTTCGCGCAGGGAAGAAGAAATTCGTCCGCGTCATCGTCCAGTAGCCAGGATCTAGGTAGTCAGCCCTCTTTGCTTGGCGTTTGTCGCTGTTACTTCGGTGTTCTGGAATGCGGTGATCAGCCATCTCCCGTCGACTTTGATTAGGACCATGGTGGTGATTTCCTTGAGCACGGTTGTCATGGGAGGTCTTCCTTCTTTAAGTTAAGAGTTTGAAGCTTACCGCAAGACTTGGGCGACCAGTTGAGTAACGTGCTCGGCGATGGCGGGTGCGGCGGTGAGACCGGGCGATTCGATGCCGACCAACTGGATGGCTTGCGGCACGTTGGGGTCGCGAGTGATTACGAAGTCCATGATGCCCTTGTGGGTAGGCGGCGCGAGCTTCGGGCGAAGACCGGTGTAGCCGAGCTGCAAGTCGCGCTCTTCGATCTCCGGCAACAAGGTTTTCGCGCTTTCGGCAAACGCCGCGATGGGCAGGCGGTTCTTCTCATAGTTGTCTTTTTCTTCTACGTACGTTGCCGTCGGGCCAAGAAGAAATGTTCCCCACAAAGTCTTGGTGAAGTGCACGCCAAGGCTTAGCCCGTCCGAATGCGGCAAGGGATAAACGAGATTGTTGATGAGCGAAGACCGCGGGCCGCGCACTTCGCAGTATTCGCCGCGAACAGGATAAATCTTCCAGGAAGAATTCCCCAGCATTGCAGCAACTTCGTCGGCATAAAGTCCGGCCGCATTGACGACGCAGCGCGCTTCGATCTTTTCTTCCTGCGAGTCTTCCTCGTCGCCGATGCGCAGGCCGACGCGAATGGTGTTGCCGGAAGGCTCGAGCGAAACCACCTGGGCGCGCGTAACGAGGTTCGCACCTTGATTGGTGGCCACACGGGCGTACGCGTGGACCAGTTCCTCGGCGGAGACGATCCCAGTGGAAGGCACGTAAAGCGCGGCCACGCCGCGAATGTGCGGTTCGCGCTTGCGAATCTCCGCGGCGTCGACGAGTTGCAGGCCTTCGACGCCGTTGTCTTCGCCACGTTTCTTCAGCGCGAGAAGCTCCGGTTCCTCATGCGCGTCGGCGGCGACCACCAGCTTCCCGCTGTGGCGAAAAGGAACGTTGTGGTTCTCGCAGAATTCATAGGTGAGGTGATTGCCTTCCACGCACAAGCGCGCCTTAAGAGAATTCTTGGGATAGTAGATCCCGGAGTGATTCACGCCGCTGTTGCGCGTGCTTGTAGCCATACCGAGCTTGGGGAATTGCTCGACCAGGAAAACGTCCTGCCAGCGCGCGGAGAGGGCGCGCGCAACGGCGCATCCGACCACGCCCCCGCCGACGATTAGGATGTTCGCTTGATCCATGTGGTTTGGAGATTAGAAAACGGAAATTGGAAAACGGAAACGTAGCCTTTCTCTGGTGGTCTAGGGCCGCTGTCCGTTTTCACGTTTCCATTTTCTCATTTCCAGCTACTGGTCGCCGCCCAGTTCGTCGAAGAACGACTTACAAGGAACGAGGCGGGCTTCCGTGCCGTCGTGCACGGCATACGAAGCCTGTTTACTGGCTTCGTAGCCGTTGCGCCAGAGCGAAGCGGCGCCGTGCACTCCGTCCTTGTTGATGGCGTAGAAATAAATGTGGAAGGTGTTGAGCTTCTTTTTGTCGTTTTTGTAATTGCGAGCGACGCGAGCCATCGCTTCAAGACACGCATCACTCGGCGATTTTCCCTGACGCATCATTTCAATAATCGTGTGGCCGCCGGAGATTTTGATATTCTCCTCCCCCTTGCCGGTGGAGCCTGCCGCGCCCACTTCGTTGTCCACCGAGCAGCCCGCGCCGATGATGGGCGAATCGCCCACGCGCCCGGGAATTTTCCAGGACAGTCCGGAAGTTGTCGTGGTGGCGGAGATGTCACCCTTGGCGTCCACGGCCATGCAAGGGATCGTGCCTGTTGGCGGATGGGCGATGACCCGCTCTGCGTAGGCAATCTGTTTTTCGTCGCCATCAAAAAGCAGAGCCATGTGCTCTTTCCACTCCGGTGAATCGATTCCCGGCCGCCAGTTAAAGGAACCCTTTGCTTTCCACGCGAGCCAGATTTTGCGGGAATGTTCGGTGAGAAGGTTCATCTCCTCGAATCCCTGCGCCACCGCGAAGCGGCGCGCGCCGTCGCCAACGATCATCACGTGATTCGTATCTTCCATGACGGCCTTGGCAAGGCGCGAAACGTTTTTGATGCGGCGTACCGCGGCGACCGCACCCGCGCGGTGCGTAGGACCGTGCATGACGCTGGCGTCCAGCTCGACTTCGCCTTCTTCGTTGGGCAAGCCGCCGTAGCCAACCGAATCGTCGTGGGGATCGTCTTCCACAACCGTGACCGTGGCTACAACGGCGTCGAGCGTGTCCCCGCCCTTTTTTAAGATGTCCATGCCCTTGTCGAGAGCGTGGAGGCCGTTGGCACTGGAGAGGATGAGAGGGCGCTTGCCGGCCGCAGGTGGGGCCAGGCTCGGGAGAGGCAGCGAAGCATTTCCGTTCGACGGCGTCCGGCCGAAGAGCTTATTCGTGCCAGCAAGGGCGCTGCCCGCAAGAGAAGTAAGAAAAAATTTACGTCGCGACCACAATTCCATGTTCAAAGCCTCCTGGAGATCCGCCACGCACTATATAACATCCGAGGTTGGAGGTCGGAACTTAGAGGAGAGACTTTGCGCGCGGGTTCGCGGATGGCCTTGAAGAATGCTTAAGAGGCAGGGTTCACGCCTGGAGGTAGACCGACACGGCGCTCGAGATCCTGAAATCTTGCATCGCGCCGCAGCGGGTTGAGTCGGGGATCCACCCCGATCCAAGGTATTCAAGTGGATCGCTGCAGGAAAGCCTGCTCGAGGGAATCGAGAGCCTTCTCTTTTTCAGCGAGCTCGGTATAGGCAGCCGCAACCAGGAAGCGACAGACATAACGATCCTTGGCCATCTCTAAAGCCTTGCTTAGGAACTGTTTAGCTTGCCCGCTTTCGCCGACGCGCGCCAGCGCCGAAGCCGCGGCGCTAATTACACTCGGGCTGTCCGCAAAACGCATGGCGTTCTCGGCAGCACGAACGGTTGCCAAACGCTGTCCCATTTGCGCGTAGGCCATCGCCAGGACCGCATACGGGAGACCGGCCGCGGGCTCCAACTCGGTAGTTCTCTGGCTCTGCCGGATGGTCTCCGGCATGTGACCGGAGAAGTAGTAGATCCAAAGGGCTTCGTTGCGGCTTTCGAGGGCCAGCGGGTCGAAGAGATAGCCTTGCTGCACGCGAGAGATGGCCTCATCAAAACGTCCCAAGGTCGCCAGGTACGTGGCATAACCCAACTGGGCTTCCGGCGAGTTGGGGTTGATGTCGAGAGCGCGATGATATTCCTTTTCCGCCGCACCCCAGTCCCAATCGTAAAGCAAGCGCACATTTCCTAGCGTAACGTGCGCACCAGCCAGGTTGGGATCGAGCTCCAGGGCTCGCAACGCCGCTTCCTTTGCGCGGGGCATGACCTCGGCCGGAGAACTGTAGTAAGTGAGTCCGGCATTGTAGGTTTGTGCCAAAGCGGCGTAGAGCCGGGCGTTGTTTGGATCTTTGTTTATGCCTTCTTGAAAATTTTGAATGGCTTTGTCCACGCTCTGGCGTGTGCCTTGCCCCAGCTCATGCAGGCCCAGAAGGTACTTTTCGTGGCTCTCAAGATTGACGTGCGAACTAGCGGACGGCGTCGTCCCAGCGGGCAGTAGCTGAACGGAAAGGGAGTGAGTGATTTTCTCGGCTAGCTCTCTCTGAATGTTTAGCACGTCCGTGAGGGGCCGTTCGTAAGATTGCGCCCACAGATGTGTCTGTTCGCCAACTTGAATCAACTGCGCCGTGACGCGAACGCGATCTCCACCGCGGCGAACGCTTCCCTCGACCAAGTAGCCGACACCTAGTTCCTTGCCAATTTGCGCCGCGGTTTCCTTGGTGTCTTTGTAGCGCACGATTGAAGTTCGCGCGATGACCCCGAGTCTCGAAGGATGGAACTGGCCGAGCTGGGCAATCATCTCCTCCGTCAGACCATCGGCGAAATAATCTTCGTTCGTGTCTCCGCTCAAATTCACAAAAGGAAGGACCGCCAACATGACTCTTTGAGAAGCAGGGTTCTGGCGGGGCCAAAGGTGCCGCCCAAACCAATAAGCGGATACGGCTAACGCCAATAAGGCCAGCGACCACGCCCAGTGCATTCTCTTGTCGCCCGAATGCGCTGCACCCGGATGTTCCGAAGGCAACGTAGCCGAAGGAGGCGCGGCCGCTTCTGCTCCTTGAACCGCAGCCACGAAGCGGTACCCACGCCTGGGAATCGTCTCGATGTAATTGCGCCCGTCTGGGGAGTCCCCAAGCACTTGGCGCAGGTTGAAAATGCGGCGGGAGAGATTGCCTTCCTCGATAAAAACACCCGGCCACACTTTTTCCAGAATTTCTTCTTTTTCGACAATGTGCCCCGCGTTCTCGACCAGGACAAGAAGCGTTTCCAGATCCTTAGGCGGGAGGGTGATGGGTTGGCCATCGCGCAGCAAGACTCTCTCTTCCGCGTCGAGGCGATAGGGTCCAAACCCGTATAAGTGCTGTGTTTTCAACGACACACCCAAGCGAAGAACTTCGCAAGAAATCTTTCAGAACTCTTCAAAGACATTTCACGCCTAGGACTGGCACCGTGCACGGAAATTAGGCAATCCTGGCGCGGCTTTGTCGGCCCTGGGAAATGCCGTCGATTTTATCGCATCTTGTCTGAAACTTGTCTGAAAAAGGAGAAAACATGAAAGTATCACCATTCATTGGCACCGGGTTGGTCTTGGCGCTGGCGGTATCCCTTGCCGCGGCGCCGGAAGGGGCTTCGTGGCGGATGAAGGCCGACTACGTGGAGGCCTGCAGTTGCCATCTGTTTTGCCAGTGTTATTTCAACAAGCAGGCGGAACATCCCATGTGCGAATTCAACATGGCTGTGACCGTGAGGGAAGGGCATTCGGGGAATGTCGATCTGGCCAACGCAAAATACTGGCTGACCGGCGACCTCGGCGACAAGTGGGGGTCGGAGAAAAAGGGGGCCTGGGTGACGGTCTCTTTTGATCCGAAGACGACCCAGGCGCAGCGCGACGCGCTCGCTCCCATCATTCTCAAGACCTATAGTTTCGAGTGGCCCGAACTCAAAGTGCAGGAAGCGCCCATCGAAGTTCACCAGTCAGGCGACATCGTGGAGGCCAAGCTGGCCGACGGAAAGCAAGCGTACATGAAGCTGAAGCGCGAGCCGGGAACCGATGGAAAAGGCGTTGTCGTGAAGAATGTGAATTACTTCAACGCCGTCCAGAACGATGGCTTCCAACTTTATAAGTCCATCGAGCACCGCGCCGACCTGAATGGACATCAATTCTCCTATTCCGATCGCAACGCGTTCCTGATCACGATTGTCTCCCAAGATAAGCCCGCGAAATAAGCAATCGCCAACCTTCTTAAAGCTGGACCGCATTCAGGGACAGACAAGGCCCGCTGCGCATCGCTGAGGCGGGCCTTCTTTTTTTGCGCGATCGATAAAGCTTTGGAAAAACTGGGCTTAGCATGCATCCTTCGGCCTCTGCCTGGTACTTCTCCTCGCCCCAAAAATAGATAGAGCTACCGCGAAATTTTCGCACACCGGTCTGCGTAGGATATATGGGAGACACATATATGGGGACCAAAGTCGAGGAAGAATGGAAGAAAGGCAGCGCCGAGCTCTTGATGCTTTCCCTGTTAGAGGACCAGCCGCGGCACGGGTACGAAATCGGCAAGCTCATTGAGGTGCGCTCGGGAGGCACGCTCCATTTTCATGTGGCTTCCCTCTACCCACTGCTCTATCGGCTCGAAAAGCGTGGCTGGATCCAAGGACGCTGGGTGGAGAAACCCAATCAAAGACGTCGGCGGTACTACCGGTTGACGGCGGAGGGTCAGCGCGTCCTGGCGCTGCAACGCAAGAAGTGGCAGGAGTTCGCAGGAGCCGTGGGCCGAATCGCGGGAGTGCAACATGCCTGAATGGAACCTTGCAATTAGAAAGCATTTGGCAGGAGTGAATCTCCGGCCGGAGCGGGAAGCGGAAATCATCGAGGAGCTTTCCGATCATCTGCAACAAAGGTATGAAGAATTCCGAGCACGTGGCGCGGACGACGACGAGGCTCTCCGCGAGCTAATGGCTGAAATCGACTGGCGGAGTTTTGTCCCGGAACTCCAAATCTCGGAGAAAACACCGCCTGACACGGTGCCCGAAGGCGCGGCTACGAGCGGACACTTCTTCGAGGACCTCTGGAAGGATCTGCGCTATGCCCTTCGGATGCTCAGGAAGAGCCCCGGTTTCACGGCGGTTGCGGTGCTGACCCTTGCTCTTGGCATTGGGGCGAACACCGCGGTTTTCACGGTGGTCGATTCGCTCATTCTGAATCCGCTTCCCGTTGAGAAAATCTCCACACTCGCCGCTCTCAACACCACGCAAGCCAAAAAGACGGCGCAATCCGGCGACTTGCAAGCCATTTCTTACGCAAATCTAAAAGACATTCGAGAACGCACTCACGCTTTCCGCAGCCTCGCCGGTCATTCGTATCCCATGGCGGTGACCATGACCGACAAGCAGCAACCGCACCGGGTTTTTGCGGAAATCGTTACCGCAAATTATTTTGAGACCCTCGGCCTGCACCCCTATCTGGGCAGGTTCTTCCTCCCCAGCGAAGACACCACCCCAGGCGCTGCTCCGGTCGCGGTGCTCGGCTATACCGCTTGGCAAAGCCGCTTCGGCGGAGACCCAAACATTCTCGAGCGAACGATCCGGCTGAACGAAACGCCATTCACGATCATTGGCGTCGGGCCGAAAGGCTTTAAGGGCGTCTACGCGGTTTTTGGGCCTGATCTTTGGATCCCTTCAACGATGGCGGAACAAGTGTTGCCAACTAAGCAGCGAAATGCGCTAAGCGATCGCGCGCTGCCGCTTTTCACCGGCATCGGCAGGCTTGCACCAAGCGTTACGCTGGCCCACGCACAAACGGAGATGAAAATCGCAGCCGCGGCCCTCGAAAAGGAAGATCCCAACGCGAATGAGGGGAAGGTCCTCACCGTAACTCCGTTGATCGAGGCCGCTTATGGGCCCGAACGCCAAGGAGTCGTCTTCGGCGGCTTTTTGCTGATGACGATTGTGGGATTCGTGCTGCTCATTGCCTGCTCCAACCTAGCCAATTTGCTTTTGGCGCGAGCCAGCGTGCGTCGCCAGGAAATTGCCGTTCGCATGGCGCTTGGCGCCGGGCGCAGGCGCCTGCTTCGGCAGTTGTTGACCGAAAGCGTGCTGCTTGGCCTTTTTAGCGGTGTTCTAGGCTTCGGGTTTGCTTACGGAGGATGCCGGTTTCTCGAATCGTTGCGCCCCGCGGAATATGCGCAGAATCTGGCGGACCTGAGACTCAACACGCCCGTGTTTGTTTTTGCCTTTGCCGTTGCGATTCTGATGGGATTCATTTTCGGCATCGTGCCCGCTTTGCGGTCGTCGCGTGTTTCCGTTTCCGAAGTCTTGAAGGAAGAAACGCGGAATGCTGGAAGCAGCCGGCGCCGCGTAAGCCTGGCGAACACTCTGCTTGCCGGTCAAGTTGCCGTTTCCCTCGTTTTGCTGGTCGTGGCGAGTCTCTTCCTGCGAAGCATCGAGCGCGAATATGTCATCGATCCCGGCTTCCAAACAAAGCATCTTGCGTTGTTCATGCTTTACCCCGGCCAGGCTGGATACGACCGCGTGCGCACAGAGCAGTTTTACAAACAAGTTCTGGACCGCATCGGCCAGGTACCCGGCGTCGCATCGGTCTCGTGGTCCTCAAACCTGCCGTTGTGGGGACGCAAAGAGACCGGCCTCACGATCGAAGGACAAGAGGCGCGCAAGAAGCCGGAAGCCATTTCTGTTGTCGTTAACACCGTGGATCTCAACTATTTTTCCACGATGGGAATTCCGCTCGTGGAGGGCCGTGATTTTTCAGAAAACGATCGCGACGTCTCCACACCCGCTGCGATTATTAACGACACCATGGCGGCCAAGTATTGGCCAAACCAAGATCCGCTCGGTAAGCGCTTCCAACTGCCGCAAGGCAAGTCGTTCCTGCAAGTCGTCGGCGTCGCAAAAACCACGAATTATCAGACGCTGGGAGAGCCGCCGCAAGCATGCGTTTACCTTCCTCTGCGACAGAATTACGCCGATAGCATGATTCTTTATCTACGAAGCGAACGCGATCCATCCGCGGTTCTTTCCTCCGTCCAGGAGGAAATTCACAGCCTCGATCCCGGTCTGCCGTTGGAAGATATTCGCACCGGGACGAAGGTAATTGATCAAGCGCTTTGGTGGTCCAAGATGGGCGTGGGTCTGCTCGGTGTTTTCGGATTCCTGGCCCTGGGACTCGCCTCTGTCGGCTTGTACGGAATCATGGCGTACTCCGTGAATCAGCGGCGGCGCGAGATCGGAGTCCGCATGGCCTTGGGGGCGGATCAGGGAAACGTTTCGCTCCTGGTGTTGCGTCAAGGAATGACGGTAGTCGGGAGCGGGGTTGTCGCGGGGATGGTGCTGTCGTTGTTGCTGGGTCGCGTCCTCTCCCGATTCCTCTACGGGGTGAGCGGAAGCGATCCGCTCAGCCTTGGAGGAGCGTCGTTCGCGCTGCTGGCGGTTGCCTTCGTCGCATGCTACTTGCCGGCGCGTAGCGCGAGTCGCGTGGATCCGCTGGTGGCTCTGCGAGAGGCGTAAGAGGCCCGCAGGATACGGAGAGAGTGCCAGCGAAGGGAACAATTTGGCCCAGGAAAACGTTTATTCTTGTAGAGAGCGTTGACGGCGCGAGCCTCCCGGGGGGAGAATCGCGCGCACACTCACCATGATTAGTCTCGAAAACGTAACGAAAGAATACGACCTGCCTACAGGAAAGGTCGGTCAGCTTGTGGCTGCGGACCGCCTGACGCTCCAGGTACCCGCAGGCGAAGTGTTTGGCCTCGTTGGGCCGAACGGCGCGGGCAAAACGACGACCCTCAAGATGGTTTGCGGTTTGATGCTTCCGACCGCAGGGCGCATCACTGTGAATCACGTTGACGTGGAGCACGATCCGGAAGAAGCGCAGCAATACATCGGGTATTTGGCGGATTTTTTCTCCATGTACGACGACCTGCAGGCCTGGGAGTATGTCGAGCATTTTGCACTCGCGTACAAATTAGAACCAGGCAAGGTCCGCGGGCGAGTGAAAGAAGTGATCGCGTTGATGGGGCTCGAATCGAAGTACGACGCAATGGTCGGCGGCCTGTCGCGCGGAATGAAGCAGCGCCTGGGAATTGCGCGAGCCATCGTGCACGATCCGCCGCTTCTCGTGCTGGACGAACCCGCTGCGGGCCTCGACCCCAAAGCGCGGCTGGAACTGAAGGAACTGATCCGGCGGCTGAATCGCGAACGGAAAACCGTGTTCATCACCTCCCACGTGCTATCCGACCTGGAAGAAATCTGTACCTCCCTGGCAATCATGGAAAAGGGGAAACTGCTGCGCGTAGGAAAAATTGACGATGTGATGCGCGGAGCGGGGCGCACCAAGCGCGTGCGCATCAAACTTGCGTCACCGGGATTTGCCCTTGGTGCATGGCTTCTAGCGCGGCCTGGCGTGAGCGAAGTGAAAGAGGCTGGTCTCGAAGCAGACATGGCCTTTCCGGGAACGGACGCAGAACTGGCGGCTCTGGTGCGCGATGCCGTGAACGCGGGCGCACCCATTTGCGGCGTGGAAGAGAAAGTGGAAACACTCGAGGCGCTTTTCTCGCGTCTTTCGAGCGGAGAAGTGATGTGACCGCCCTCTGGTGCAATCCCGAATTCATTCGAAATGCGAGGGCGCAACTGCGGCCCGCGAAAGTCGTGGCCACGGCGTGCATTTGCGCGGCCCTGTCCATTGTGATTGGCTATGCCGCTGCGCACCAGAACAGGACGCAACTGGCGACGGGACCGAACGGCTGGGGGATACAGATCCTGGAAATTGCTTTCTGGCTCCAGGCGCTGATGCTGGCGGCGGGCGGCGGAATCGCCTGCATCAACACCATCCATCGTGAGAAAGAGCAAAACACATTTGACTATCAGCGCGTGACACGGATGACGCCTTTGGAGCTGGCGCTCGGAAAGCTGTTTGGCGCGCCGGTCTACTCATATTTCGTTTTTCTATGCCTGATGCCGCTGGCGTTGTTCGGCGCAATGATGGGTAAGCGGCCCGCGCTGACGGTACTCGCAGCGTATGCAGTCCTTCTGGTTGCTTCGCTCGCGGTGCATGCGCTGGCGCTGCTGATTTCGCTCTTAACCATCCGCGGATCGCACACGGCCGCGATCCTTGTGCTGATCGCGATTTTGGCTGGCAGCTTTTCGAATAACAATCCGTCACCCTATTTTCGGGCTCGTCCCTTCGGGCCATTCTACGCCGCGCAAGTCGTGCAATGGGGAGAGTGGGAACCCGCAGGGACGGCCTTTGAAGCGGGCAGAAGAGAACCGCTGTGGGAAGAAGACATGTTTTTCGGGCAAAGAGTGCTTCATGTGCCCTTGCTGCTGCTGATTGATTTAATGCTCGCAGGATGGTTTCTCTTGGCGCTGGTTAGGAACATCAAACGTGATCCGAATTACTACGAGATTTATTCTCCGGTCGAGTCGCTTGGATTTGCCCTGTTTCTGAATTTAGTGTTCGCGGCGTTCTACTGGTGGGGCAACCGCACCCCCATAGACAGCCAGGCAACCGTGCTGGCGCTGAACATCGTGGTTTTCCTCTGCCTGGGCCTGGCAGCCATTCGCAACCGCGAGCGCGTGCGAAGAATCTTGCGCACTCGAGAGAGCGGTGCGCCGAGCTTGCTGGATCTAACCTGGCCCGCACCGTTCCTGTTGGCTGGCACCGTGGCTGCGAGTCTCGTGGTTGTTGCGGGAGTAGCTTGGGGACATTCTGGCAACCCCGAGTGGGACATGAATTTCGCGGCTTTCCGCGCACTCTTTTTTGTGGCATGGATCACGCGCGACATGCAGTTCCTGCAATGGATGAACTTGCGCCGCGCCAAGCATCCCCTGGTGGTGGGCGCCCTGTTTCTGATCATTTTCTACACCTGCGTCATGATCTTGATGGCACCCCTGGGAATTTTCACAAGACCGGATCGGACGGCCTTCTCCGCCTTTTTCATCCCTTCCGGCGCGTTCGAGCTCGACCATTCGCATTGGATTCTTCGGCCCGCGATCTGGGTCGCGGCGTTCGTGGCGCAGGGGCTCCTGACCGCCCTGTTCATCGGCTTGCAGAAGAAAACCATTGACGAGCTCAATTCCCCGGTACCAGCGCCTGCCGCCACGCCCCTGCCGGCTCAAACCTAGGCATCCATTTCGAAGTGACATTCTTTCCATCATGCGGAGACGCGCAAAGCCAGAAACAATCGTTGGCGTAAGAGCGCGAGATTTAGGGGCAAGCAACGCTCACCTCGCTCATCGAGGAACCGCAAATCATCAAGGCAGCTAAAGGTCTTCTAGCCGCGCACTTAAGGCCTAAACGACAACTTTGACGATCGCTCCCAAGCTATTGAACAGAAAGCGGTTAGACCCATTCCTGAAAGCGCTCTCAGAATTGATTTGATTTAGCCCTCCCTCTGACTTACCTTTGGTCCACTCTGGCGTCTGACAAGGCAGCGGAGTGCGTGGGGGCGTCTCGGGGGATCCAATCTTGTGCATTCATTCATTCCCGGTGACTTAGGGCGCATTTGTCGCAACGTACGTTGCGGCAGCATCCCGGGAGCCCGCTACACCCGACGAGGCTTCCCTGTTTGCCAAAGGGCCCTCGCCACGCGTCAGAAATAACCCGGAAAGTTGCGATTGCAGCAGTGGAGGAGGGGAAATGAGAAAGCTCAGGCTATTTATCTTCGTTCTCGTCTCTCTCATGATGGGGCTCGCTTCGAGTTTGGCCTTTGGGCAGGTGGCAACCACAGGAAAAATCGCGGGAGTCGTCACCGATGCCTCAGGAGCGGCCGTCCCGAGCGCCACCGTCTCCGTCAGAAGCACGGCATTGATGGCGGAACGCACCACAACAACGGGCGCGGATGGCGCGTATCTCTTCGACCTCCTGCCGCTTGGCACCTATGAGGTCTCGGTCACGTCCAAAGGATTCAAAGGCCTCAGTGAGACTGGGATCGTTCTCACGGCGGGCTTCACCGCGACCGTCAACGCCAGACTCCAAGTGGGAGAAGTCACTGACGTAGTAAAGGTCGAGGGTGAACCCGTCGTTGATTTGCAGAACAATCAAACGACGACCACGTTTGACCAGAACCTCTTGCAGGACATTCCGAGCGGGAGGGACCCATGGTCAACCCTCGCGCAAATGCCGGGAGCCACGGTCGGCACATTCGATGTTGCCGGAGACAACAGCTACCAGCAATCGACGATGCAAATCCACGGCAGCACCCCAGCAGAGCAGATTTACAGCTTCAATGGTCTGGATTTGAATTGGCCCGGCGCGAACGGCGGGTATACGCAGTTCTATACGAATCATGATTCGTTCGATGAGTTCCAGGTGGTAGCAGACAACGCTCCGGCTTCCGTCTCCATTGGCGGTGTGTACATGAACCAGGTGACCAAATCTGGCTCAAACGAACTCCATGGGCTGGCGGCAATTTACTATTTGACTTCTAAGCTTCAGGCCGGCGTGAAAGCTCCAACCTACAATGGAAACCCGGTCGTCTCCGGGTCGCCGTTTGACATGACCCGAGACACTACGGCAAGCCTCGGCGGTCCCCTGATGAGAGATCGCTGGTGGCTCTTTGGCTCCTATAGGCGCTACGACCTGCGCCAAAGAATCCTTGCAGTGACGAACCAAGCCGGGGTCCCTGTGCATGATGTGAATCACCAGACGAACACCGACCTGCGCAGCGACTATCAAGTCAACTCGAAGAACAAATTTAGCTTTATCTGGCTTTATAACGAACAGAACCGGTTCTTCCGGCGCGATACGGCGTACAACTACGTGACGCAAGAGGCCAGCTGGAAACAGATCGAGCCGGCATACATTCTCGAGGGGCTGTGGACCAGCCAGGTTACCAACAATTTCATTCTCGATTTCCGCATCGGATGGAACAAGATTGTTTTTCCGCTTAGCTATCAACCGGGCGTAAAGTCCACAGACATCAACCAGCAAGACGTGGGAGCGAGGACGGAGACGGTTGCGGCGCCGTACCAGTTCGCGAATCCAGCTTGGGTGTTGAAATGGTCGGCCGGTGGTTCCTGGGTCAAAGGCGGGCTCCATGGCACACACAACTTCAAGTTCGGTTTTGAGAATGGCCTGTCCTACAACTCGTACATTTACAAAGTAAACGGCGGGATCAACGAGATCTTCGACAATGGGACGCCCATTCAAATAATTGCCTACAACACTCCCGCAACCCAAAAGAACTACTTCCGGGACACCAGCTTATATTTGCAAGATACATGGACGGTGACGCGGCGCATCACTCTGGACCTTGGGATGCGCTACGACAGGTTTAACACTTACTATCCCGCTCAAAAAAATGATCCGAATCAAACATTCCCGCAACTCTTTCCGCTTACACCCGCAGAGATGCAGGCTTCCGGCAATCTTGTCGATTGGAACACCGTATCGCCGCGATTGGGATTGGCGTTCGACGTAACCGGCAAGGGCGACTCGGTAGTGCGACTCAGCTACGGACGCTACTACATAATGCAAGGAACGGGATTGGCCGAAACCGTCAATCCAGTGGGGTTGGCCGGACAGGGCTACACGTGGAATGACACCAATAAGGACAATATCCCGCAACAGAGCGAATGGCTCAATCCAAGCAACCTTATTTTCGCGTTTGGCGGCTCCAGCACACACATCAATCGCAACATGAGTCGCCCGTATTCGGAACAAATCAGCGCGGGTTACGAAAAACGGCTTTGGAAGGACTTGCGTTTTGGCGCCACGTATTACTACCGCACCAAGAAGAATCTCTTCGGCCTTGAGAATACAGCGGTATCGCCTTCGGACTACACGCCAATCACCCAACTGCCAGACCAGAATGGCGTGATGCAGCCAATCACCAACGGACTGACAGGCCAGCCGATGACGCTGTTTAACCTCAGCCCTGCCAAACAAACAGCTTTCAATTTTGTGGTAACCAATGTCCCGAAGCTAGACAACAGCGCGTACCACGGCGTCGAGTTCACGGCTGTTAAGCGGCTGTCGAATAAGTGGCAACTGCTGTCTGGTTTCACCATCCAACGCCAGAAGGGAACTTACGGGAGAGGTTATTCCGATCAGGCGTACAGTGACAACTTTACGGACCCGAATAACGATATCAATCGCAACAACAACTACTTGAATTCCGATTCCACTTACATCTTCAAAGTGGACAGCAGCTATGAATTCCCTTGGAAGATCGGGACGAGCATGAACTTCCAGCACTACACGGGCCTGCCTTTGCAGCCGGTCGAGATCTTCGGGACGAATGGTGGGCTGACTCAAGGCACCGAGACGGTCATTCTCCAACCTGCCGGGATCAAGCGCCTTCCGGGCGTAAATATGCTGAACTTGCGTCTGTCACGTGAGTTTGCCGTGAAGGAGCGGTGGCGCGTGATACCAGTCGTGGACTTCTTCAACGTTACTAGCGCACAGACCGTTGTGGGGGAGAACAACTTCATCGACGTGAACCCGGCGAACAGCACATATCTTAAACCATTTCAAACCATCGATCCATTCGTGACGCGGTTTGGCCTGCGCTTTACGTTCTAGCGCCCGCTGGCAGCATGAATCTCAAATGAAACCTTTGCGCGGCGGGTTTGGCGGTTGACCACCTCCAGCCCGCCGCTTCCTATAAGTTGCAGCTACTTCTCGCTTCACAGAAACTGTGTTTCCAAATAGACTCCGCTTCGCGGAACAGCGGAAAAGGTTTCGCCGACCCGCGGGAAGAAGGAGAGGCACAAATGCGTATGGAGAAGCGTGTTTTTGCTGCGGCCATCGTTCTTACAGCGGAGCTGGGATGCGCGAGCCATCTGCACGCGCAGATCGCGAGCCACAAGCCCGCAGCTAAACCTGCGCTGACGATCGAACAGCTCATCGAAATCAAGCATCCCTCCGACCCGGTATGGTCGCCGGACAACACGCGCGTTGTATTCACGTGGGATCGCGCGGACATCAAAAATCTCTATGTCACGAACGCCGACGGCAGCAGGGCGCCCGCCGCCCTCACTTCGTTTCCCGGAGGCGGAGTCGCCGACGCTTTCTGGAGCGAAGACGGCGAAAGCGTCTATTTTGTGCATCAAGGCGATTTGTGGAAGGTTCCCGCCGCCGGAGGCGAGGCGAAGCCCCTCTGGGGCAAGCGCCATCCCAGCAGCGGTTTCCTCCCTTCCCTGGACGGCAAGCGCATCGCCTTTGTCCGCGGCAATCGCGCCGAAGATCCAACCGCGCCAAAGGGAAGTGAACTCATCGTCCGCTGGCTCTCGGACGGAACAGAATCGACCATCGCGCACGACGAGGTGAGCATTCGCGACGTCGCATGGTCGCCCGACGGAAAATCCGTCGCCTACATCGCCGGCTCAAAAATCATCCATCACGATGAATCCCCCGCATACTCCGGCGGAAAACTGATCTATCGCGTTTCCGAATACGTGCCCGGCCAAATCTACGCGCTGAAACTGAATGGCGGAAAGCCGGTGGCCATCGGCACGCCCGGCGAGTACGGCGGCTTGGCTTGGGTCGACTCGAACCGCCTGGTTTTCGACGGCCAGTCCGAGGATTTCAAAAAGTATTTCATTTACACAGCCGACGCCACCACCGGCTCAACCAAAGCCATTCGCGAAGTGGACGAGGAAAAATTCTGGAGCATTCCCGACTGGGGTGAGGCGGGAGCACAGCCGTGGCCATCGCCCAACGGCAAGTGGATCGCGTTCCTGAGCGATCAGGACGGCTGGGACCATCTCTACGTGATGCCTTCCGCCGGCGGCGATCCGGTGCAAATCACCAAGGGTAAATTTGAAGCTTGGCGTCCCGCGTGGTCGCACGACAGCATGCGCATCGCGTTCGACGCCAACTTCGAAGATCGTCCCGGCGACCGCCAAATCGGCATCGCAACAATCGGCGACGATCCCGCGCACGCCAAGATCGCATACGTCACGCCGGGAACGGGAACGAACATCGAGCCGCATTGGTCCGAAGGCGACGGCCGGCTCGTGTATCAGCACACCGACACCCACAACAGCGCGGACCTCTATACCATCGCGACAAAAGAAGGCGCTCAGCCGGCTCGCTTGACCGACTCCATGCCCGCGGACGTGGACCGCACACAGTTTGTCGCGCCGCAGTTTGTGCATTACCTGGGACCCGACGGCCAGCAAGTTCCGGCCTGGCTTTTTGTGCCCAAGAATCTCGACCGCACCAAAAAGCACCCGGCAATTTTGTGGATCCACGGCGACGGCGTGAATCAAAACTACGATGGCTGGCACGTGCAGCGAAACTACGCTGTCTACTACAGCATTCATCAATATTTTCTGCAGAAGGGCTACGTAGTCCTGGCGCCCGACTATCGCGGAAGCATCGGCTACGGCCGCGATTGGCGCACCGGTGTGTACATGGACGTTGGCGGCAAAGACGCGAAGGACGCGTGGATGGGCGGCAATTATCTAAAGTCGCTGCCGTACGTCGACGCGAACCGCATCGGTGTGTGGGGCCTGAGCTACGGCGGATTTTTCACCCTCATCGCCATGACGGATCAGCCGAAATTATTCCGCGCCGGCGTGGACGTTGCGGGCGTCGTCGATTACGCCATGTATTACTCGGACCCGTACCACGGCGATTGGACCGCCAGCCGCATCGGCACTCCCGAGGAGCACCCTGACGTCTACAAGAACGCTTCGCCGATTTCGCACATTGACCGGCTGGAGCGTCCGCTGCTTGTGCTTCACGGCACGGCTGACGTAAACGTGCCGTTCCTCGAGTCCGTGTGGCTGATGGATGAAGCGCTGAAAAAACACAAAGGCGATCTGGTTTCATTCATGATCTACCCGGGCGAATTTCACTACTTCAGCCGGGAACACGTGCTGCGCGATGCGTGGCATCGCGTGGACCAGTTCTTCGACACGTATCTTCGCTCGCCCGCTGCTCCCGCCGGAAGTGCAAGAACGCGCTAAATCCGAAGTTGAAGAGGGATTTCTCCCTTCGGCAGAAATAACAGACGCGCTTGGCAACGAGCTCAGGCGGCGGATTCGCTCTTCGCCGAAGCGAACGACGGAAGTTCGCCTTCCCAGCGCGCGATGACCACGCAGGCCACACAATTTCCTAAAACCGTGACGGCGGTGCGCCCCATATCCATGAGCTGATCGATGGCAAAAAGAAGGAAGAGCGGCTCCATCGGCAGATGAAACGAAGTGGCCGCAGCAAAAACAATCAAGAAAGATGCGCGCGCCACACCTGCCGTTCCTTTGCTGCTCAGCAAGAGCGTCAAGACCATGATGGCTTGCTGCCCGAAAGAGAGATGAATCCCCGCAGCCTGCGCCACGAAAATCAGCCCGAGCGATTGATACAGGCTGGCGCCGTCCATATTGAAGCTGTAGCCGGTGGGCAGGACAAACGCGACGATTTGGCGCGGAACGCCAAACGCTTCCATTTTTTCCATCGCAATAGGCAAAGTGGCTTCCGAGCTGGCGGTGGCAAAGCCCAGCGTGACAGGTTCGGCGGCCACGCGAACAAAATTCCTCAACGGAATGCGCGCCAAAATCAAAATCGGAACCAGCACGCAAAGAATGAACAACACAAGAGCGATGTACATCGTGGCCAGGAGCTTCAGCAGAGGAAGAAGCACGGTCAAACCCATTTGCCCGACCGTGTAAGCCACCACGCCGAACACGCCGATGGGAGCCGCATACATCACCATGTTTGTGAACTTGAACATGGTCGCCGAAAGACTTTCCGCGAACTCCAGCATCGGGCGCCGCCGCGCCACGGGAACCAGACCAAGCGCGAACGCGAACAGAATGCTGAAGACCACGATCTGCAGAACCTGGCCTTCCGCAACGGACTTAGCAATGTTCTCCGGAAAAATGTCCGTGATGATTTGAACCGCCGAATGCGGCGAAACGTTGAGAGTTTGCGCCGTAGCCGTCGAAGAAGGCGGCAAGTGCACGCTTTCGCCGGCGCGGCTCAAATTGATAGCCGCCAAGCCGAACAGCATGGCGATCGTCGAGACCGCTTCGAAGTAAACAAGCGACTTGATGCCCAGCCGCCCGACTTTCTTCAGGTCCGGATGCCCGGCAATGCCCACGACCAGCACCGCGAACAGCAGCGGAGCGATGATCACGCGGATCAGGCGCAGAAAAATCGTCCCGAGAACCTGGAGCTTTGCCGCCACTGCAGGCGCGTCGTGCCCCAATCCCGCCCCGGCCAGGAGGCCAACCAGAATCCATGCCGTAAGCGAGCGCCGCGAAGTGGCATACGCCGCGATCAGCGCGATGGCCAGCCACCGCAACACCGTCGCGGCAACCGCGAGATTCGGCCAAACGCGAACGCCAACGAGCAGCGAAGCAACAATCGCAATCGTCGCGGAAACGACCGCCGCCACCAGAAGTTTGTTCTTCATCCGAGTCGCATCTGCGAAAGCACGGCTGCCGAAGGTATTCGGGATGGCTCGGCTTGTCAATGGCACTATCATGTTGCCCATGCCTCGTTCCCGGCCATCCACATTCAGCTGCATTCTTCGCCAGCTCTGCCCGCGATGCCGCGCTGGCAGGATTTTTCGGCCCAACACTCACTGGGGCGCTGACCTGGGCGTTTACTGGGGCTTCCCCAAGATGAATGATTGTTGTCCCGCCTGCGGTCTCCTCTTCAACCGCGAGCCTGGATATTTTCTCGGGGCCATGTACATCAGTTACGCTTTGGGCCTGGCCCTCGTCGCGGCTTTTGCAGCAGTCCTTTGGCTTCTGACCGGTTGGGGTTTCACCAAGGTGGTCCTCTGGGCCGTCGTGATTTTTTTGCCCCTTGCCCCGATGCTGACATTTCTGTCTCGCGTGCTTTGGATTTATCTCGACCAGACCATCGATCCAGAGACTAGATAGCAGCTCATGACGACTGGGCGGTGATCGTGACTCGTGGGACCCCAAAGGGTGCGCCACCCGCCCGCCGTGCTGCGCGAAAGAGGGGACATCCGGTCGGGCCAAAGGGCAGACGTGCGCACGTACCTTGTCCATCAAACCTCGCAACAAAAATCTCTCCAAGGTGTTTTACCCCTGTAGGATGGCAGTAAGGGACCCCTGCGCTGCTTGCAGAAGGCGGCAGGCAGGCACGCCGCAATCCACCCAGCTCACCTGCGGCTTCAGCTACTTTCACGAAACAACGGAGGTAACCCCGCGGCGCTTCAGGAACGCGGAGAAAGGCAGGAACATGAAACTCAACTACAAGACGTGGATAGGAATGCTGCTGTTCGCAGGCACACTTTTTGTGGGCGCGCCCGCAGCATTCAGCCAGGTTTCCATTGGAGTTCAGATCGGCGCACCGCCCGAGCCGCGCGTGCTAGCCGTTCGGCCGCCATGCCCCGATCCGCAAGATGACCAGTATGTGTGGATCGACGGCTACTGGTATCCGGTGGAAGGTCATTATTCCTGGCACCGAGGCTACTGGACGCGTCCGCCGTCTGTTGGCGCGGTCTGGATCGCTCCCTACTATGAAGAGGGCCGCTACTACGGTGGCTACTGGAGGGGTCCGCGCGGGCGCTTCGAGCATAACCATCACTGGGACCATGACCGTGATCACGACTACGGCCGCTGGCACGAAGACAACGGCAAGCACAAAGGCTGGTACAAAAAGCATCGTGACGACGACGATCGCAACTAAAAATTGAATTCATTTCGGCGGGGCGCTTTCTTTGAGATAGCGCCCCGCCTTTTTTTTGAAACAGATTTTCTATTTGGCGGCTAGTGCACCCTTGCTGAGGGGTGCAAAAAAGTTAAAGAACCTAAGTGCCCGTGGCGCTCATGGCAACAATGGTGACGAAATAGATCCCCTGACCTAGGTAGCTGTGGGCGGGAGCCGGATGTTTTTCCGCACGAAGAGCAAGTCCAAACTGTAACCCTGGGCCGTCCCCCGGTGTGTGCGGGCCCGACAGCTTTTATCGGCAGGCCGGCATTTTCGGCAGGCGGATTCGGTAGCGGAAACCGCGGCATGCCGGACCTCCATAAACCGGGACGCGGTCCGGCGCTACCGGAAACTTCCTCGCGGTCGTTACGTAGTCATGTCCAGGAGGGCATAGATGATCCGAAGCGTGATTGCTCGCTTCCGCGGGACGTACTATCTCGTTTGTTCTCTCGCGCTGTTCTGTATCGGTAGTGCGACCTTTGGGCAAGCCGCCAATCACCAGCAGCCGCGTGCGGAGCAGCAGGCCCCCGCAGCGCCGGCCATGGACGCGCAATATCACAAGTTTGATGAGTTGCTCACCTTCCTGCGCGCCCGCAACGCCAAGCAATATGCGATTTCCTCTCCGAAGGGCATCGACGAATCTAGCTACGTCACCCTCGGCGGCATCGAACAGTGGGTTACGATTCGCGGAGAAGATCGCGACAATCCCGTGCTGCTATTCCTGCACGGCGGGCCCGGTGACGTCACCAACCCATGGTCCTTCATGTTGTTCGCTCCTTGGGAGAAGCACTTTACCGTTGTGCAGTGGGACGAGAGAGGTGCGGGCAGGACGCTCAGAAAAAACGGCTCTGACATCGCGCCGACCATCACTATAGATCGCCTGGTGCAAGACGGAATCGAACTGGCCGAATATTTGCGCAAACATCTCCACAAAGAAAAGATCATCCTCGTTGGCCATTCGTTCGGTTCAATCCTCGGAGTGCGAATGGCCCGGGCGAAACCGGAACTCTTTTACGCCTACGTGGGCACCGGCCAAGTCGCGGACCTTCCGGTCAAAAACTACACGGCCACCTACGAAGCGCTGGTGAAAAAAGCGAAGGCCCTGGGGGATCAGCGCGCGATCGAAGAATTGAGCAAGATAGGCCCTCCACCCTATAACTCCGGCGAAGGATACCGCGTGCAATGGAAGTGGGCGAATGCCTTTGAGGGCGCGAATCAGTTTATCTATAGCATGTTGGGCTTGGCGCTCGTTGCCCCGGGCTATTCAGTCCAAGATATCAACGATTCCGGTGACGGCCAGATGTTAAGCGCCGATCGCCTGGTGCCGCAAACGCAGTCGATCGGACCGGCGGAGCTGGGCCTGGAATTTACCATCCCGGTGTTTGTCTTCCAGGGCGACCAGGATTTCACAACTTCCACCGCGCTTGCTCAGCGTTACGTGGAATCCCTAAAAGCGCCGCGCAAAGAATTCGTCGCGATCAAAGGTGCCGGCCACTTCGCGGTGTTCATGCACGCTGACCAGTTTCTCCAGGAACTCCTGGCCCGCGTCGGCCCTCCCGCCGTCAGCCACTGATCCCGCCCGCGAGTGATCGGTCCGGATCTTGATGTATATTAATCGCCTCAGTTTCGAGCTCGCGCCTTGGGTCTTGCAGACAACCCGTGAGGTCTCGCGCTTCATCCTTTCCCCGGTCTAGGACAGAATGACCGCCAATTTGCCCACTGATGGTGCAATCACCCACGTTAGCGACACCGCACTGATGGTGGCCGCATGCCGCGCGCACGAAAACGAACTGGAGGATGCCTTCGTGCGGGACCCGTTCGCCGCGCGGCTCGCGGGAGAGCGCGGAGTCGCCATTCTCGACGCGTTGCCACACGCGAACGTGGTGCGCCTCGGAATTGCCATTCGCACGCGTTTCGTGGATGAGTTGCTGCTGGACGCGCTTGCAAAGCACGCTGTCACGACGGTGTTGAGCGTCGGGTGTGGTCTCGACACGCGCCCGTGGCGCCTCGAACTTTCGCCAAATCTGCGCTGGATCGAAAGCGACTTTGCCGACGTGCTGGATTACAAAGATCGCCTCCTGTCCGGCGAGAGAGCACGCTGCCGCCGGGAGCGCCTTGCCGTTGACCTGAACGATGCCGCCGAGCGGCGCGCCATGTACGAGACTGCTGGAGCGCCCACCGCGCTTATGATCACGGAAGGCCTACTCCTGTACCTGCCGGCTGCCACGGTGGACGCGCTGGCCAGCGAAGCATTGAGCCACAGCGGTGTCGCTCATTGGATCAGCGACATTACCACGAGCGCCTTCAGCAAGGTGCTTGGAGGAGGGGCGGACACGATGCGGCCGATCCGTCATGTGCAGGCATCGGATGCGCTGAAAGGCGAACAGATTCTCGAAGTCCTCCAACGCCACGGCTGGACCACTTCGGTGATGCGAAGCTATATCACCGATGTGGGTTTTGTGCTCGAGCGCGTTCGGCGTGCGATGGGCGGAGCTACGCCACCTCGGCTGCCCTATCCCCCGAACGATCCCACCGGAGTGCACCGTTTCGCACGCAGTTGATACCGAATGCGTGTTCAAGCCCAAGGATGGCAAGATGCAATGGGCCGTACCAATGCGGCTCTTGCTGCATGCAATGCCGGAAGCTCAAACTCCAACGGATGTGAGGAGTCCGTCCGGACATAGGGTGTCCGTCAAGACGTGGGGAGAAGATCATGACGCAAAGCAATCCAACAGCACAAAATCATTCGGCTGGGCAAAGCGATCCGGCAGCACATGCCAATGGGATTCGCGATTCCGTTCTGCAGGCGATCGGCAATACGCCCGTGGTGCGATTGCGAAAAGTGGTGACGCCTTCGATGGCGGAAGTGCTGGTCAAGCTCGAGTACTACAATCCCACCGGCTCTTACAAGGATCGCATGGCGCTCGCGATGATTGAAGGAGCCGAGGCGCGCGGCGAGCTCCGACCGGGGATGCGCGTGGTCGAGTGGACCGGAGGAAGCACGGGATCGTCGCTCGCCATGGTTTGCGCCATCAAGGGGTACCGTTTCACACCCATTTCCTCGGACGGATTTGCCAAGGAAAAGCTGCAAACCATGCGCCTCTTTGGCGCCGACTTGGAGATTTTTCCAGCACCGGACGGCAAGCTGGTGCCGGAGCTTTATCAAACGATGAAGCGACGCGCGGAGGAATTGGCCAAAGAGCCGGGCACGTTCTACACCAACCAGTTCCACAATGCAGACGCGATTCGCGGCTACATGGGAATTGGCCGGGAGCTGGTCGAACAAGCGGGCAAGGGGTTGGCGGCGTTTTGCGGCGGAGTGGGAACGGCGGGCATGCTGGTCGGCGTATCGCGTGCGTTGAAAGAGGCCGGATGCAAGGCGCGCATCGTGGCACTTGAGCCTGCATCTTCCCCGGTGATCACCACAGGAAAAGGCGGGCCGCACCGCGTCGAGGGAATCGCCGCGGGCTTCGTTCCGCCGCGGCTCCAGTCAGGCGAATACGATGAAGCGCGCACCATTGAAGAGTCAGCCGCGCGCGAAATGGCCCGCCGTCTGGCGAAAGAGGAGGGAATGTTCGCGGGCACGTCCTCTGCCCTGAACGTCGTTGCCGCATTACAACTGGCGCAGGAATTGGGACGCGGCAGCACGGTTGCCACCGTTGCGGTCGATACCGGCTTCAAGTACCTGGCTGGCGACCTGTATCAGACCTAAAAAGGGCGCGTAACGGGGCACGATGTATCGTGACCCTACAGGGGCGAGAAGGCTTTGTAGTGGTGGGCTTAAGCCCGGCGGCAAGGGAAACGCGGGAGTCTTTACTCCTAAGCGCCTCGGAAGGCGGCTGCTACAAAATACGAAACGGAGGAAGAGTTTACTCCGAGGCGCCGAGGGGGAGGAAATACTGGGTGCCTTTGACGGGGTCTTGGAGGCGGCGGAGGAGCTGCTGCAGGTCGTCGCTGCGCTCGACAAAATCAATTTCGGAGGTGTTGATGACCAGGAGGTCGGAGGCGGAGTAGCGGAAGAAGAAATGTTCGTAGGCGCGGGTGACTTCCTCGATGTATTCGAGAGAGATTTGCGACTCCTCGCGGGAGGCTTTCTTGGCGATGCGGGCGCGCAGGACTTCGGGCTTGGCTTGCAGGTAGATAACGAGGTCCGGGGCCGGAAGATCGGCGGACAGCAGTTCGTAATAGCGCTCGTAGAGCTTTAGCTCGTCGTCGTTGAGGTTGAGATTGGCGAAGATGCGGTCTTTTTCCAGCAGAAAGTCAGAAAGAAGGAGCCCGGGGGCCTCGGCCGCCAGGCCTTCACGCAGATGCTTTTGACGCTCGATGAGGAAGTACATCTGGGCGCGAAACGCGGCTCCCGGCTTGGCTTTATAGAAGTCGGCGAGGAAGGGATTGTCTTCGCAATCGTAAATGCGGCGCGCGTGGAGGCGTTCGGCCAGGATGCGGGCAAGCGTGCTTTTGCCGACGCGCAGAGGGCCTTCAATGGCGATAAACCGGGGAGGCTGAACGCCGCGCTGCGGAACCAGCGCGCGCTTGGCGGCCGAGGAGTCGTTGCCAGGCATCGTTGGACACGCCCCAGTTCAACCGGAGCGATGCGCGGATTATAACAGTTGGAAAATCGAAATTGGAAACTGGAAATTGGAACTCGAAAGCGAAAGTCGAAACGCGAAATGCGGTTCCTGATGACTGCACTGAAAACGGCTCGACGCAGCGTTCTCGGTGCGCACCACCGGAGACGCGTGATCGGCGGTCCCGGCGAAGGAGTTTCCGCCCGCGGAGTGTGTGCCAGTTGCCACAGGCGATGGGTCTCTTTGTTGCCGTAAGTAAAAAATATCTTATAAGTTAGAGAGCACCAATAAGAAGCTTTCCTCAGGGGCGAAAGCCTTTTTTGCGACTCCTAAACGTCGGAGCTAAAGCTCCCATCCCCTAAAGGGCGTTTATGAGCCAGCGTCAGCGTTGGCGCCGGCCGCCGTTTGGACAGCCCATGTGCCGATACTGCACTACCGCAAATGTGAAAATCCTTTCACAAAAGCGAACTAGTACTGGCGCTTTCCCTTTGGCAAACGGAAGGACCAGAGGGTTGTACCACGCAAAATGTGACCTAAGGACCAGTGTTTGCTGCCCTTTCGGCCAGTAGCGTGGGGCTAGTGCAAGTGGGGCTGGACTTGCAAGTCCACTGGCAAACTGAGGTGGTGAATGGTCCTCGCTACAATACTTTTGCTGTGCGCGATGCCGCAGCCGGATGAGGCCACAAAGGGCGTGGCAGCGTCGAGCGCGAATTCCGAGAGGCAAGTCCTTTCCGCGTCAGTCTCTGACAGCGGGTCCAAAGATACGTTGACAGTCGCAGCGGTTCTGCCTTCTGCGCCGGAACCGAAAGTGAAGCCGGAAGTAGAGCCCGCGCCTCTGCGGGCGGCGGCGCAACCCTTTATGCCGGTCAGGCCGGTGACGCGCCCGGTCGAGACACCCAGGCAGCGAAAAGTGTGGTATGGGTTGATGGCTGTGAGCCACGCCGGAGCCGCGTTTGACGCGTGGTCGACGCGACGGGCGATTTCTGGCGGCTACGGACAGGAGGCAAATCCCTTCCTTAAGCCGTTTGCGAATTCCAATGCAATTTATGCCGCGACGCAAGTGAGTCCGGCGGTTATGGATTACATTGGCAAGCGTATGATGACGAGCCAGAATCCCTGGATCCGCAAGCTGTGGTGGTTCCCCCAGGTGGCGGGAGCTAGCATGTCGTTTGCTGCCGGCGCCCACAATATGGGAGTTGAGCACTAGAAAGTGTGAAACGGAGGCCAGGGGTTAGCCACTATTAAAAGAGTTTCCCGAAGGCCCGTTAGTTGCCTCAATCCCTCAGCGTCCCGGCGAACCCTCCCGCCGGGACGTTTTGTTTTTGAATGGGCGGCTGATCCAACGAAATCTTCGTGCCGGTTCAGTTGCTCGTTTCGCCGCTGACCAACTCAACACCCAGGCTGCTTGCCGCCGCAAGGCCTAGGCGCAACCCTCGGCATGGGGTCATACGCCAATGCGAAGCGAGGGTGCGAAAGGCCAGATCTTCCAGTCCACGGAAGGAATGCGTGACCCTGGGAAATAAAAAGAGGGGAGTGCTTTCGCGCTCCCCTCAATTCTGCTTTGTCAGACTTGAAGCTAGAAGTTGATGCGCAAGCCGAGTTGGATCCAGCGGCTGCTGGAGGTTCGGTTGGCCGGGATAAGCGTCGATGAGACCACTCCAAACGTCGGGAGGTTGGTCAGGTCCAGGTTCGGATTCAGGAAAATCGGATGGTTGAAGGCATTGAACATGTCAGCCGAGATTTCAAAGCCGTATTTCTCACGGAATCTCGTTTCTTTTCCGATGCGCATGTCGAAGCTTCGAATGCCGAAGCCGCGCATAGGCCGGCTCCTGCCCGTTCTGCCATCCGATGCTAGGAGGATAGGACGAAAGTCCTTTGTCGCAGCCGATGGATTCGCGAAATAGTTGATGCCTGTGCCCGTATCGCCGGGGCCGCAGTTCGGGCCATCGCCACTCGAACCAACACCGCCCGAGCTGCAGACGCCCTCATGCACTCCGCCGCCGAGGGAGTTGGGGTCTACGGTCGGGATGGCGCCCTGGGCGACGCCGAAGATGAGTCCGCCGCCCAAAGAACTTCCAGATAGGCCTTCTATGACCGTGAGCGGCTGGCCGCTGGCAACGCGAACCACTCCAGCCGTATACCAACCGCCTATGATTTTGTTGAACCACTCGTGGGGGGAACTCCCCAATCGATGCCCATGACCGAAGGGCAGGTCGTAGCTGTAAGTTCCGTTAAAGATGTGGGGGCGGTCAAAGAACGAAGGACCGTACTCATAGGCGGGGTTAAAGCTCGACGCAAAGTAGCTCGCGGAGTTTTGCACCGTTCCTATCTGATCCAACGATTTAGAGTAGGTATAGTTCAAATCAAACTGCATGCCATGCCAACCGCGATTGTGGAGCGCAATGAATCCGGCGTTGTAGTTAGAGAAGTCTCGGTGCGTGCGCACGAACATGTCGAGAATATTCAGATTGTTGAACGTTGGCAGACCTGCGCCTAGACCCCGGACGATATCCATAATCAGAAACAGGTCTGAAACGTTGTAGCTGGTAAAGTCCCCTGCGTCTACTTGTGCTATGCAACTCGTCGAGGTTGTGGCACTAGCCCCAAAGACCCTATTGCAAGCGGCAAGCGGAATGAGGTTTTCGAACCACGGTTGCGGCGTGATGGCTTGATTGTTGCGCACTTGCGCGCTTAAAGCATCGTAAGCCTGAGCAAAAGTCTGCCCGGAGACCTTATCCTTAAACATAACCGGCGAGGAATTGAAGTTAACATTGTTAAGCAGGTCGCGGGCATAACGGCCGATGAACCCAACCTCCATCAACATATTTCCGCGCATCTCTCTCTGGATGGTGAAGTCGACCATGTGATTGCGGCCAACCTTCCAGTCAGGGTCGTCGGCGAAGCTCAGAGTTTCGGCAAGGAAGCCTTTCGGAACCACAGGAATAGATTGTTGGGTGAGAGGGGCGGGGGTTGGGATGGAACCGTCCAGACCGACGCGAAAGATCGAGCCACCGGGTGTTCCATTGACACCGCAAGCCGTCCCCCCAGTTCCTGGCCCGGCGATGTTACAAGCAGGCGCGGCCACCGTGAGCGTCTGCGCGAACCCCACGCCTAGCATAGGAATGATCACGCTTCCGACTGTATTAATCCGGTCGTAGGAGATGCCATAGCCGCCGCGGACAACGGTTTTGCGGTCGGCAAAGACACGGCTAAGGAAACCGCTTCTAAAAGAAGGATTCCATGCAATGGAAAAACGCGGCGCAAAATCGCCGTAGTCCACGTTAAACACATTGCTGCGGCCTGAGCTTCGGACCGGCATGTAGCCTATGGTGGGATCATAGAAATTCCCGGCGGCTGCCGCTGCTGCCTTAGCATCCAAGTAATCCTTTGCTGTGAGAACCTTATTACCGCTGCCCGCATCCACCATCAATGCCTGTTTCCCATCCCTCTCTTGCGGCGTGGTTTGCCAGCCGTAGGAAAGTCCATAGGTCATCGTGAAGGAAGGTGTCATCCGCCAGGTGTCCTGCCAGAAGAAATCATAGGACCGCAGCGTGGTATGAGCGACAAGCGTAGAGCCGAAAGGAAGAGGCTTCAGCTGTCCATCACTAGCCGTCAGAATGCCAACGTTGTCGACCAATCCCAATGAGGCAGCATAGAGGCGATCCCAGCGGGTCACGTCGCCAGCGGCAAGACCAGGGGGGCGATTGGCGGCGGGGATTGTGAAGTTGTGGTCGCCATCGAGGGCGGCAACGAGTGAATTGACCGATCCGATGACTTTATCATCGCGATCGTGGATAGTGGGAAGCCAGCGCATGTTGGTTCCGCCCACCATCGTATGCTTGCCCTTGGTCCAAGTCAGGAAATCGCTGTACTGCTTGTTGCTATCGTAGATGGCCTGGTGCCGCGCGCGCTGGGTATCCACATCCACCACAGTATCCAAGAAGCCGCTTCCAGTAGCGAGTCCTGGAGCCAATGCGATCCAGCCCGTCTGTGAGGCATTAGAAGCCGTTCCGGGCAGTTTAAGCTGCGCCGCCGAAGTGCTGGGGCGGTCTACGCTGAAATCCTGGCGACTGCGCACCCAGCCACCGCGGAAGCTGTTCAGAAGGTTTGGCCGAAGTTGCCAGTCGAGCCCGCTAATGATGGAGTCACCGCGAAGTTGAGAGCCGCTAGGCGTACTCGGTGTGCCGAGAAGATCAATCTGAAAACCGTTCGGGTTCAAGCTGCGGGCATAGGAGTAGCGGCCGAAGAAGTGCACCTTATCAGTAAAGCTGTGGTCAAGCTTGACCCCAACGCCGTCAGATTTGAGTTCGCCCGGGACTGTGCCCCTGAACCCACGGATATTTCCGGCACCGTTTGAAAAATCGGCACCGGGCACGGTGTCGTCATTCCCCCCTGGCATCAGGGCCCAAAGAGCCCGCACTGTTGGACTAATACCAAGGTGTCGGGGATCGCAGTCGGTCGTTCCTGACGACCCGCAACCTCCGGTGCCTGCCGGAGCGGCCAAATCATATGTCGTACCATTGAAGATCAACTTGCCCTGCTTCAGGGTGTCGCTGGGAACAAGGCGGGTAAACGACAAGGCCTGTGGGAATCGCCGAACTTCGTAGTTCCCGAAAATAAACGTCTTGTCCCTACGAATAGGCCCTCCGAAACTCAAGCCAACGCGATTGTCCTTCTGTTCCGGCCTCTTTGTGAATTTATTGCCTTTACCATCGGGGGTGTGATTCAGGTCCCAAGTGTTGGCATTCAGGTCGTCGTTCTGATGAAACCAATAGGCTGTGCCGTGATAGACATTTGTGCCGCTGTGGCTGATCAACGTGATCTGGCCTCCGGCGGAACGACCGAAAGATACGTTGTTGTTCGTCACACCAACACGGAACTCGTCCACGGCATCGACGCCGACCGGAATGATCGGCGCTTCGTTCGCACCGCCGGTAATCACGTTATCCGTGATGTCGATGCCATCCAGGGAAATTGTGTTTTGATCGCTGCGCGCACCCGCGACGGTACCTCCGCCGTTGCCGAATCCTGTCGAGTCATCGTAGGGTGTCGACCCGGGCTGGAGAGTGAGGAGCTCGGTCGCGTCGCGGTTTAGGGTAGGCAGGCGCGTCAGCATTTCGCCGCTCACGACACTGCCTACTACGGCATCGGCTTTTTGGAGCTCCGCCTCCGCTCCAGCTGAGACCTCGACAACCTCGCTCGATGATCGAATCTCCATCTTGACGTCGACGGGATAGCTTTTGTTTACGTCGACAATCAAGTTGGCAACCACGAAAGTGGCAAAACCCGTTTTGGTGATCGTCACCTTGTACTTACCGGGGGCAACTCCCGGAAAGGTGAACTGCCCCGCAGCATTGCTCACAGTCTCCTTGGTCTCATTTGTGTCCGTGTTGTTGAGCTGAACTTTGGCATCCGGGACGACAGCACCCGCTGGATCCGTTATCGTTCCAAAGACGAGGCCCGTGTTGGCCGTTTGCGCCCAGGCTGGCGCCGCGGAGAGAAACGCGGACAGCAGGACAAACGCGATGGCGATGCTCTTGAGGATTTTCATGATGCCTCCACCCACTAGGGGAGCCGGCGTAATGGGATGAAGCTCGGACGGGATTGCGCCCTGAAACGCAAAGCTCGTGGGACGCAAACGCACCGGTAGCCCGCTGCGGCATGGACAGAACACTCCGCTTGAATCACACAACTGCATCCGAGGCAGGAATGAACCCGCAGACGGAGAGAGACGGTGCTGTTGTTCCACTCGCTTACCCACTCGCACAAACTGTGGGTGTGCAATTACACCGGGACGGCAACGGCTGTCAACTCATATTTTCCCGATAGAAAGAAATGGAAACGTTTGTTGGCTAGGCGAAGGCGGTGCGAAAGCGTTTGCAGATTAGGTCAAGCCGCAAGCAGCACCAGCGGCGCGACTTGCGGAGCAGTTTTCAGGAAATAGAGACCGAGCGAATGAAACATCTGTTTCAGGCTTTTGCGAGTTGAATGAGAGGTCCCTGGGTCCCGGCGAACCCTCCCCGGGATGCTCCTGTTTTTGAAAAGGCCTCCCGGCTTTCAGTAGTTCCCCTGATTGACTCCGAGGAGTATGCGAAATAGATTAGCGGCCCCCGAAAGGCCTAAGCGAGTGGGTCATGGGCAGGGCGTGCCTTCCAGTCGTTGCGCCTGAGAGAGTGGTTTCCACCAGGTCTTCGGTTCACGCAGGAGAAATAGTTTATGACAACTCATTTGGCACGTACGTTGTTTCTGACATGCCTATCGGTGTCTCCGTTGTTAGCCCAAAACACCGGCACCAGCGGCAGCATTCCCACGCAACACAACGAGGCGACGGTGGCGCAGCTCCAAGCAGCGATGGCCTCCGGGGCTCTCACTTCGGAGCAGCTAACCACGGAATACATCCAGAGAATTATGGCGTTGGATCAGAACGGACCCGGAGTCAACGCCGTGATTGAACTCAATCCGGACGCCCTGGCCATGGCGCGCAGCGCGGACGCGCTCCGCAGGCGCGGCGTCGTGCTCGGGCCATTGCACGGAATACCGGTGCTGCTGAAAGACAACATCGACACCGGTGACAAGATGCAGACCAGTGCAGGGTCGTTCGCACTGGTAGGTACGCCCGCATTACGAGACTCCACCGTGGCGGCAAACCTGCGCGCGGGCGGCGCCGTGATCCTGGGCAAAACCAACTTGTCGGAGTGGGCGAACTTCCGTTCCTTCGAATCGATCAGCGGCTGGTCAGGCCGTGGCGGCCAGACGCACAACCCCTACGGCATTGACCGCAATCCCTGCGGCTCCAGCTCCGGCTCGGGCGCGGCGGCGTCGGCGAACTTCGCTACTGTTTCGTTTGGTACGGAGACGGATGGAAGCATCGTCTGCCCCGGCAACGCCAACGGCGTTGTGGCGATCAAGCCCACGGTGGGGCTCACGAGCCGCGCTGGCGTCGTGCCTATTTCGCATACCCAGGACACCGTGGGTCCCCACGCGCGGACAGTGGCCGATGCGGCAGCCGCGTTGAGCGCCATCCAGAGCCGCACGTTTGACGGTCGCGATCCCGCGACGGGCAGCGTCCCCCTCGGTTGGCAGGGAACGGGGAAAACTCGCCCCAACATCCCTACCGACTACACCAAATTCCTAAATCCCAGCGGCCTCCAGAGTGCCCGGCTCGGTGTGACCCGCATGGGCTTGAGTGGATTCACGAACGTGTCTACCCCGCAACCTGTGCTCGATGCGTTTGAAGAGGCCGTGACGGCTCTCGAGAACGCAGGCGCAACGATAGTGGATCTGGACGCGGCCGGCTTCAGCTTCGCTTCTGCGGATGGCGAGTTCTTAGTGCTGCTCTTTGAGTTCCGCAACGACGTGGCAGCGTATTTTCAGACACGTGTTGCGGTGCCGGTAGCTGGTGGGACGCTCCAGACCGCCATCGACTTCAACAATGCTCATGCCGAGGTCGAAATGCCGTTCTTCAACCAGGACCTTTGGGATCTGGCCATGTCGCTGGCGCCGGGCCCGGACGACCCACAGCCCGTATTTGGGGGGTTGACCTACAACCAGGCACTGGCCATCGACCACAACGCGGGTGTGAATGGCATTGACGCCGCGCTCGCCCAGTTCAAACTC
The DNA here is from genome assembly GCA_035262885.1 of Candidatus Acidiferrum sp. Lineage (GTDB taxonomy): Bacteria > Acidobacteriota > Terriglobia > Acidiferrales > UBA7541 > Acidiferrum. Next base: position 19,117 of record DATFRZ010000133.1, on the reverse strand, counting down.
GACGCGGTGGTCACGGCCACGGATAATCCCGCCTGGGTCACCGATCTCCTCTACGGTGACCACTTCATCTTCGGGTCATCCGGTTTGGCGGCTGGGCCGGGGTACCCGATCATCCAGGTGCCTGCGGCTTTCCCCAAGCTCTGCGCATCACCGACGCAACCAACGAACTGCACGCAGTACGGCGTTCCGCTGGGAATCAGCTTCTTCGGAACGGCGTTTAGCGAGCCCACCCTGATCAAGCTGGCGTCCGGCTTCGAGGCGGCCACCCAAGTGCGCGCGCACAACCTCCCGACGTTCGCACCGAGCGCGCCCTTCACCAACGTCCAGGGCACAACCCTCACTGCTCCACACCGGCACGCCGTTCCGCCGGCAAGCGCCAACGCCAAGAAAGTGCCGCATCACCTGTAATCCTCGGAGTGGACTGAGGATTTCGGGGTCAAAAAATAAAGGCGCCCTTTGCAACCGGGGCGCCTTTAGTGTCTAAGCGCAGATTTTTTCGATGGTACTTCGATTATTTTCCCACCACCACAATCACGAACGAATCGGGCTTCATTTTCCCGCGGCGTTCTCCGGGAGCGGGCGGATCAAAATCCGCGGCCGGCATGAAGATATTGTGCGTCTTCGTGTCGAGTCCCATGGTTCGCGCGCTCCGCTTGGTGGGAACGTTCTCGACCACGGTGAACTTGTCGGGCGAGTCCTCGTGCACAACCGTCAGAATGCCTTCTCCGCACGAAGCGAAGAAATTCCCCGCTTCTGGATCGAACGCGGAGGCGTCCGGGCCATTGCCAATTTCAGGCGTGGCCACGACTTTGCCCGTGTCCGCGTTCACCACCACGGACACTTTGTCATCACAAACGGCGTAGAGGCGCCGGTTTTTCGTGTCCATCGAGAGGCCGGAAGGCGATTTGCAAGGCGCCAAGGGCCACTTGTGAAGTTCCTTGAGCCCTTGCGCGTCGAGATGATATAGCTCGGAGGTGTCTTCATTGTTGACGTAGATCGTCCCCTTACCGTCCACGACGGCGAATTCGGGTTTGCCGCCCAGAGGAATCGTCCCGGCCACTGTTCCATCCGCAGCGTTGATGGCGGTGGTGTTCTTTCCGCGTCCGTTGAAGGTGAAGACGCGCTTGCTGACTGGCTCGTAAACGATGGCGTCGGGATTCGCATCGGTCTTGACGCGGCCAATGGGCTTGAGCGTTTTCAGGTCAAAAATCGTCACATCATCTGTACGTCCGTTGCTGGTGAAGCCGCGGCCCAGGTCGGTGGCGATGGCGATGCCATGCACACCTTGCGTGTCGGGAATATCGCCAACCACGCTGTAGTTGTCCGCGTCCATCACCACCGTATGCGTTCCGCGCGAGATGTAGACGCGCCGGGCGGCGCTGTCCACGTACACGTAATCCCATCCGCCTTCACCGCCGAGCGGGACCGTCTTGATCACCTTGTACCCGGAAGCGCCGGGCGCGGCGGAAAGCGTTTGCGAAGCGGCAAAGATCATCGCGACGAATGCGAAGCTGATGAGGCCAACGAAAGCTGTTTGTTTGCGCATGTTTTGTTTCCTCTTTGGCTTGGAAATCTTCCCGTGGGCTGTGAGCCAACTAGTTCTAAACCCCGAAACATAAACACAACATAAATGCCTGGGACAAAGGCGCGCGCTGCCGGTCAACTCAAGTCCTGTACGAACGGTTTTTGCAAGACCCCCAACTACTTCGCTTTGTGCTGCTCGAACCAGCCGGCTACGTAGAGCATTTTCGCGATGTGGTGGCTTGGGCGGCGGCCGATGCCATGCGGCTCTTCCGGAACGCGCACGAGCACGCTATCAATATTCAGGAGCTTGAGTGCCTCATAGAACTGCTCGGCCTCGGAAATGGGCGTGCGATAGTCGGCTTCGCCGGTCATCACCAATGTCGGAGTCTTCACCTTCGCCACGAGATTCGTCAGCGAGCGCTGCCTGTACTGTTCGGTGTTGTCCCAGGGATTTCCGGGGAACCAGTATTGGGAGACCCACGGAATGTCCGAAGTAAGCACAAAGCTGTACCAGTTGATGACCGGATAGAGCGACGCTGCGGCGCGGAAGCGCTCGGTGTGCTCGATGGTCCAGCAGGTCAGCACACCGCCTCCGCTGCCTCCGGTCACGAAAAGATTGTTTGTGTCGATGTATCCCTTCGCCACTACCGCGTCCACGCCGCTGTTCAAATCGTCGAAGTCGTCGCCCGGGTACGCGTGGTGAATCAAGTTGGCGAACTCCTCGCCGTAACTCGTGCTGCCGCGCGGGTTCGTGTAGAGCACGACGTAACCCATGGAAGCCCACACCTGTTTCTCAAAATCGAAGCGGTCGCCGTAATCGCCGAACGGCCCGCCGTGAATCTCCAGAATGAGCGGATATTTCTTGGAAGCGGCGAAATCCGGAGGATGAATAATCCAGCCCTGGATTTTGCGCTTGTCTTTCGAAGACTCATACCAGAATTCTTCCACGTGGCCGGGCTTTTTTTGCGCGAGAAGCTCTTCATTCAACGAGGTAAGCACTTTCATCGCGCTGTTGCTGACGATGGCGACGTTGCCGGGATCGTCGGTGCGGCCGTAGGTCATGGCGATCAGACCCGTGCGCGCGATGGAAAACGAACCGCCACCGTAGGCGCTGGTGGTGGAGGCGAGGTGGTCTGCGATCTTTTTGCAATTCCCGTCCGGCGAGCAGAAGCCAATCTTCGTGTCGCCTTGATCGTTGTATTGGAAGTAGACGCCGCTGTTGTCCGGCGCCCACTGCGGGCTTTGCATGTCGCGGTCGAGTTTGTCGGAGATGGAGTGCGAACCGGTGCCGTCGCGGCTCATCAGATAAAGCTTTGTCGTTTGGTGGCCTTGAAGGCGGTCGTCAAAGCCGGTGTAAGCGATCCACTTTCCATTGGGGGAGACCGCGGGAGCGTTGTCCGGGCCCTTGCGATTCGTCAGTGCGCGCAAAGCACCATCGGCCACGCTGAATTCGTAGACTTCCGTATCGAAGTAGGCGTGATCGGATTCCGGATGGCGGTTCGCGGACGTGATGAGGAACTTGTTGTCAGGAGTCCACTCCGCGCGCGTCGGGCCCCATTCGTTGCCGCCATTGGGGAAATTGCCGTTGGTGACTTGCCGCGGCGCCCCGCCGTCCGCGCTGACCACGAAAACTTGCATGAAGCCCGGCTTGAGATACCCCACGCCGTTGAAGCGATACACCAGGCGATCGTAGGCCTTCGGCGGATCCGCCCACTTCGCGCCTCCGGGTGGATTTGGCAGGTCCGCTAGGTGCGGACCCTTGCCGGGGACGAGCGTCGAAAAGGAAAGCATTCTGCCGTCGGGCGACCAGTTGATCGCATCTGGAGAATCGTCAAGATTCGTGATGCGCGCCGTTTGCCCGGTGTCCATCCAGCGGATGTAAATCTGCTGCTTGCCGTCGGCGTCCGAGAGATAGGCGATGCGCGTCCCGTCCGGCGACCAGCGCGGAGAAGAGTCGCCGTGGTCGCCCGTTGTCAGCGGGCGATGGTCCGAGCCGTCGGCATTGATGATCCACAGATTCGAATAGCGCCTGTCGGTGGCGGCATCGGCAAACCGCCGAACGTAGACAATTTTCTTCCCGTCGGGAGAAATCTGCGGATCGCTAGGCGTTTGGATTTGAAACTCGTCCATGGGGGTGAGCTTGCGCGAAGCGTCTTGCGCGTGCGTGGGCGGTGCGGAGAGAAGGATTAGTGCTGCAGCCAAACCACAAGCCGCAGTCAGAGTACGAAACAGACGCGTTTTCGGTTTTTTGGGTGCCATCGGGGACCTCCTCGCGGAGGCAGAGTTAACAACGCGAATTTCCTGTTGTCAAGACAGGGGTTTCCGGAGACGATTTCCAAACATGGATTCTTGCCGATTTTGGCGGCTCCATTTTGACGGCAAATAACGGATAGCGCGACGGCGGCATCGATAAGTATGATGGCCGTGAAGTAGAGTTCCGAATATGAACAAAGCTGCGTACTGCCTGTTTGAAACGCCGATTGGCGCGTGCGGGATCGCCTGGCGCGAAACCGCGGACTCCGGTTCACAAGTTGTCGTAAGTGCTGTTCAGTTACCAGAGGCCACTCGGCAAGCCACGGAATCGCGCGTCGCGCGCAAAGCCGGTTCCAACCGCGCCAGCGTGCCTCCGCCCGAGATTGCGACCGTCATCGAAAAAATTCGCCTTCATCTGCAGGGAGAAACACAGGACTTTCGAGGCATCGCCGTGGACTTGGAAGGCGCGACTCCGTTTTTCCGCCAGGTCTATGAAGCCACGCGCGCAATCCCTCCGGGACAAACACGCACTTACGGCGAAATTGCAAAGGCTGTGGGCCAGCCCGCAGACGCTCAGGAAGTGGGCCAAGCCATGGCGAAGAATCCAGTCCCCATCATCGTCCCGTGCCATCGCGTCTCCGCCGCTGGCGGAAAGCTCGGCGGTTTCTCTGCTCCAGGTGGCCCCGCGACCAAAGCCAAGCTGCTTGCCCTCGAAGGCGCGACAGTGAATCTCCCACTGTTTTCTTGATCCGCGCGCGACCGGGAAGAACGGGTAAACTCTTCTTGTTCTTTTGAGAGCGTGCAGCGTGCTCGACCCGCGTCAAGAATACTTGAACAGACTAGACTTGCGCCTGAAGACACTCTCAAGCAAAGAGTTGCTTCACGCCAGGATCGGAAACCTGAAACTGGCGGTTGTCGTAGCGGGCTTTCTGCTTGCGTATCTGTCGTTTTTGAGGAATTTGTTTTCGGGGTACTGGTTGCTTTTTTGGCTTGCCGTGTACCTGGCCTTGGCGGTCGAACACGAACTTGTCATCCGAGCGAAAGCGCGCGCCTCAACCGCCGCAGACTACTACCGCAGGGGAATTGCGCGCATGGAGGACCGCTGGGTTGGAACGGGGCAGACTGGCGAGCGATTCCGAACCGAGAATCATGTTTATGCTGAAGACCTCGACCTTTTTGGCACAGGCAGTTTGTTCGAGCTTCTTTCGACGGCCCGGCTTCCGATGGGAGAGAATCGCCTGGCGGCCTGGCTTTGCCGCCCTTCGCCGAAAAGTGTAGTTCTTGCCCGCCAGGAATTGGTCACGGAATTTCGTCAAAAACTCGACCTTCGCGAGAACCTAGCTGTCACGGGGGAAGCGTTGCGGCCTCGTTTAGATCCGGAATCCTTGGTAGCCTGGGCTCAGGGTGCACGCGAGCTTCCGGGGAATCCCTGGCGCGGGGTTGCCCTGGCATTGGCATTCGCTGCCATTGCGACCGGCGTCGTCTACTCTCTGACCCTGATCGTCTGGCCTGTAACGCTCGTGGTAGCCTTTGAAGCACTCCTTCGTTGGCGATTGAAAAAAAAGACCGGAGCGGTGATCGACCGCGTCCCTTCCAATGCGGAAGGTCTGGTCCTTTTCTCCGACATTCTCGAACTCCTCGAAAAAGAACCGTTCAACTCTTTAGAGGCGAAGGAACTCTGTGCGCCACTGAGGCAAGGCCCCCTACCGGCGTCGAAAGTGATGCGGAGATTGGCGCGTATCGTTTACTGGGTAGACTCGCGGCATAACCTTCTGATGCAGCTGGTGGACCTCCCCCTCCTCTACACCGTCCAAGTTGGATTTGCAGCGGAAGCTTGGCGCCGCCGTTGGGGCGCCAGTATGCGCACTTGGGTCAACATTGCCGCTGAAATGGAGGCCTTGCTCTCCCTGGCGACCTATTCTTTTGAACATCCTGCCGACCCGTTTCCCGAGTTCGCCGCTGAGTCGTCAACCACTTTTATCGGAGAGAGCCTAGGGCACCCGCTAATTCCGGACGCCGAGTGTGTTCGGAACAGCGTGCGGCTGGACAGCCAAACACGCGTGATGCTGGTTAGCGGTTCGAATATGTCCGGAAAGAGCACTTTGCTTCGCACCATAGGCGTGAATGCCGTCCTGGCCATGGCTGGCGCCCCTTTGCGGGGAAAATCGCTTCGCCTTTCGCCACTCTCTGTGGGCACAAGTATTCGAAGGACCGATTCTCTCCAGCGGGGCCGCTCCGGCTTTTCCACGGAGATTCTGCAGATTCGCCGCGTATTCCGGCTCACCGAAGATTCGACGGCTCTCTTGTTCCTTTTCGATGAGTTGTTGGAGGGAACCAACAGCAAGGACCGCAGAATCGGCGCCGAAGGTTTGTTGAAAGCACTGCTCAAGCAGCGCGCCATCGGAGTCATCACTACTCACGATCTAGCCTTAACCGAAATCACAGATGCCGCTAACGGCTTTGCACGCAACATGCATTTCGAAGACCAAGTCAAAGACGGGAAAATGCATTTCGACTACAAACTGCGGGAGGGCATCGTCACCAAAAGTAACGCGCTTGAGCTGATGCGCCTGATGGGTTTCGAAATCTAGGATTGCTTATGCGTAGAATCTTATTTGTTCTTGTGACTCTGTTTGCGCACCAGGCAGTTGCTGTTGCGCCAGACAACCCAGCAGCCAGCGCTTCTGCACAAGCTCTCGAAACCGGCAAAGTCCTTCCTGAGATTCATTGCGCCGCCCATCCAGAGCAGTCCTACGCCTTGTATCTGCCGTCCAGCTATTCCCCGAAGCGGCGCTGGCCCCTGGTCGTCTCCTCGGACCCGGGGGCACACGGGACTATTCCTTTGGAACTGCAAAAGGATGCCGCCGACCGCCTCGGTTACATCTTGGTCTCTTCCAACAACTCCAGCAATGGCCGGTGGCAGCCTCGGCTCGAAGCCACGGAAGCGGTGGTCAGGGATGTGCAAGCACGATACCCGATCGATCTCCAGCGCATATATTTTGCCGGCTTCTCCGGCGGGGCGCGCTTTTCTTCCCAACTTGCTCTGCTGTGTAAATGTGCTGCCGGCGTTTTGCTTAGTGGCGCGGGCTTTATGGAAGAATTTCCTCCTGCCCCGAAAACCGTGTTTCCGGTGTTCTCCGCCGTGGGAACTTTTGATTTCAATTACAAGGAAATGATTCCCTTGCAGGACACCCTGACGAAGGCCGGATACCCCCACTGGCTGCGCATCTTCGACGGGCCGCATCGGTGGCCCCCGCCGGATATCATGGAAGAAGCGCTGATGTGGTTCCGCATGCAAGCCATGAAGAAGCAGCTTGAAGCGCGCGACAAGACTTTGATCGAAGCACAATTTACAAAAGCCCGCACCCTCGCCGATTCCTTCGAGCAATCCGGTGACTTGCTAAATGCCCGGCGCGAGTATGCGCAGATCGCCGATACTTTCGATTCGCTGGTTGATGTCGCAGCAATCCGCACGAGAGCTGAAGCTCTTGCGGAAGAAAGAGCCGTACGCGAAGCCGCGAAGCACGAACAAAATGAGTTTAAGGAGGAATTTCAGCTCTGCTCAGATATCGTTGCGCGCCTCCTGACTCCTCCGGACAATCCCGACAATCGCCTTCACTCCGACCAGGAGCTGCAATCCCAGATTGTGCATCTGCAACAGAATGCGGCGCAGGAAAAACGCCCAGAAAGAGCCCGCGTTTTCAAACGCGCGCTGGGCGACGTTTTCGTCACAGCGATGCAGACCGGCGATTCGCTGCTGGAGCAGAAGAAGTTCCAAAGCGCCATTCGTAACTACGAGTTCGCCGCTCGGGCTATGCCCGATTCGGCATGGGCCTGGGGGCAGCTTGCCCTGGCTCGCGTGTGTGCGGGAATGAAGAAAGAAGCGCTGTCGTCCCTTCGGAGAGCCTACGACCTGGCGAACGACAAACCTTCCTTCTCGCAATGGCTCCAAACAGAACCGCTTCTTGCCCCGCTTCGTTCCGTGCCCGAATTTCAGAGTCTCGCCGGGACTAAAGTCAGCCGACCGTGACCTTTTCTGGAGCAACCGGATCGGGTTTCCTCACGGGGGACGCCGCTCGCTTCTCTGCAGGCCTCTGCGGGGTGTCAGAGGTGAGCTTGGGTACGTCCCGATACCGAAGCACCGGAAGGATGGTTAGGAAACGGACAAAGACAGCGACGCCGACGGAAAACCAACCGGCGCCTGGCGACGAAAACGCGTGATGAATCCCGACTCGCGCATAGAAGGAACCGAATGCGGAAGCGAGGAGATACGGCACAAGATGGAATGGCAGGCCGCACAAAATAGCGCCGGCCCCGGCCAAGATCGCCGTCCACAGAAGTTCCTTGAATAGCTTCTTGGGTTTCCATCGTTCGCCTGGAATGTGACTAGTAACCGCGCGAACTTCCGGGGAAGTGAGTTCGGCCAGTTGCGGCGGCAAAGGTCGTGTGACCGGAGGGGTCTTCCACCACGCGCGGAGCCGCCGTTCGAGTTCCGTATTGAGCTTGTTGGCATGGAGCGCGGAATTTGGGTTGCCGCAGACGATGTTGAAAACGCCGCAGGAGCCGCGCCCGTTGTCCTTCCAGGCAATGTAAATGCGTTTGTGAGGGATCAGGGCAGGCAGGCCGCCGGCCAGTTTGATCGCGCTGATTTGATCCTGGCGTAAGGCGAATCTGGCCTCCTCGCCGCAATAGCAAAGACGATCGGAGCGCAAGAATAGTTGGCCGATGTCCCAGTTAGCCGTGCCGGAATAAATGCGCGGCGCGGCCGCGGGAGCGAAGCCCACAAAAGTACCGCTCCACGCCGCAGCTTGAATTCCTTGGTCCGCCAGTTTCTTGTTGAGAGCCGAGATGAGCTTGCCGCGAGTGAGAAGTGGCCAGTAGTTGGAGAGGAGAAGCACGGAAAGCAGAGTCGCAGGGCCTGCGGCCGCAAAGAAAATCCATTTCACCGGCGGGGCGAAATGCATGGCCGCGAGACAGAACAGCGACGGCACAAAGGCCAGCAGGCCGATGAGCGCAAAACTCAACTTCATAGTCAGACTCTTCGTGCGCTGCGTGGAATGCACTTTGTCTCCAGGGGCTGCGCCGGCGGGTACGGCGTAGCTGTGAGTCTCCGCTGCGCCTTCGCGGGCAATGGCTGGAATTTCCTCGGAGGGAATCCCGGCTTTCTTTGCAATGGCCCGCGCCCGGCGTAGCGAGGAAGGATGGGTGAGCCACTTTTCGCTCCATTTGCTCCAGTGGATAGGCATCATGTTGAGTTCAGCGAGCTTGAAGAGCGCAGAGATCGCAGCCCGCGGATCACCTGTCGTGGCGACGGCGCCCGCATCCGCAGAATACTCAAACCGGCGGGACCAGAAGTACGGGAAGATCGAAATGATGACAAACATCAAGCCGTAGTTTGCAACAAAGGAGCCGTGGAGAAGAGGTGTGGACGTGCCTACGGCGAGCATGCCCAGGAGCAAGCCTCCCAAGGAAGCGTAACCGAGTTTGGCGGGATGCTTGAGCTTGAGGTGTGTGAGCTCGTGGGCCATGACATAGTCAACTTCGCGCTGCGACATCCGCTTGAGAAGGAAGTCCGTGAAGGAAATGGTGTTATTCGTCCGCGCAAAGGCATTGGCCATTTGGCCTTTTCCCGATGGAATCAGATAGACCTGCTGGAGCTTTACGCCGAGGCGCTCAGCCATGCGGAACGCGCGGTCGCGAAGATCTCCGGAAGAGAGTGCTTGGGGCTGCATGCCGGTGATCTTGAGCAAGGCTTGCGCGGCAACAACGCGAAGAAGGAAAGCGCCAACCCACCAAAACATGGCGGAGCGAAAGCCACCCGTGCCCATAACGCGGAGCCCGGTTAGAAACAGGGCAAACGGGAAGAGTCCGGCAAGCGCGGAGTAGAGCGCTTGCAGAGTGAGTTCGCGCTTGGTCCAGTGGAGACCGCGAAGTTTTTGCTGCACGGGATGCGAAATGCGGAAGCAGAGCAGCCACAGAATTGCCGGAGGAACCCAACTGAGAGCTTCGTAAGCCGCCGGATGAGTGCCTAGCGCGGCGAAGCGCGTGCCGGAAGAGAAAAACCGGAGCAGAGGCTCGGCATGGCAATATTCGAGAGCGACCCACCAAGCGATGAGAGATGCATTGAGAATCCACCGAAGGGAACGCATATAACTGAACCAAACAACGGCTTTGTTGTTCGTGTCGGCAGAGAGCGCTTTGTGGCCAAGCCAGAGGAACAAGACCAGCGGAGAAAGCAGCACGAGCAAGAGAATCGCGGCACTCTGCCGGAGAGTAGAGGAGGCGTAGCCATAGCGATAGACGATTTGCGGAGGCAGCCGCTTTTCCGGCGAGCTCGCGTAGTAGAAATGGGAGCCAAAGTAGCGTCGGACCGCGGCGGATCTCTTGACCGAGACTGCGGAATTCTGATGAAGATCGGGGATGGTTTCCAGAATGTCCGAGTCAGGGAGCTGAAGCTGAACCGATGTGGATGTGATGGAGTGGAGGCGCGAGAAGTCCTCGAGCGACGCCGTGGAAATGCTTCCTTGGTGGAGAAGTCCTTGGACGGAGGAATCGACGGTACAGGAGCCCGAATAAAAGCCAGGCCTGGGGGGAACGCCGGCAGAATCCTTCAGCGTGCAGCCGAGAGCGGATTGCAAAGCGCCCTTGATTTCAGAAGGAGGGAGATTGGATTTGTCGACCAGGTGATAGAAACCCTGAACGTCGGCCTTTCGGTTTGCGTCCAGCGTAACGGCGACGGTCAAGAACGAGACGGGTTTGTCGTCATCGTCGTCCGGGTTGGAGTCCGTGGGCGCACTGGCAGGGCTTTGCGCAAGAAGCGAGTGAAGCGGCCACGGCGTGAGCGCCAGGGTCAGCAGGAACGCAACGGGCAGAAAAAGCGATCTCCAGGGATTGCGCATGGGAAGGCGCCTTTCTGGCGTCCATGTCAAGGGAACGTGGGGACGCCCCATTAGGACATACATCCAGTCTAAGGAAGGAATGAAGAGGAGCCTCGTGGGGCCTACGTGGCGCCGCGAATCCGATACCATGTGTATGAAGTCAACAAAACTGTACCCAGGGCCTATTGACACCTGCAGGGACTACAAATGGGAAGCCTGGAAAGCCGCGTTCCCGTTGCCTTACGGTACGATGGGGACCATTAGCGCCGAAGGATGCGCTTTGTCGTGGTAAATCACGTTGGTGGCTTTGACCATGCGCGTCGCGCGTGCCTGCTCTTCGCCGGTGTTCAAGTTGCGGTCGAAGCGCGGGAAATTGCTGCTGGACACTTCCAGGCGCAGCTTGTGTCCGGCCAAAAACACGTTGCTGGTGGCCCACAAATCCAGGGCGATGTGACACGTCTCGCGAGGATTCGCGAGCTCCGGCTTCTCCTGCGAATTGCGGTAGCGCAGGCGCAAGATTCCTTCGGTCAGATTCTGCGCGAACCCGTCGGGCCACACGTCCACGAGCTTTCCGGTAAAGTCCGTGTCTACCGCCGAGCTGCTTACATATAGGTCCAGAGAAACCGGACCGGTGACTTCCGTATCTTTCGCGAACGCCGCCGCCGTGTACACCAGAACGTCAGACCGCTCTTCGGCCGGCCGTTGGTCCTGCGGACCAATTCCCGTGGGCAGCCGCTGGCAGCAGAGGGGCCCTCCAATCGTTGGGACCGCGTCCGCCGGATCGTAAACGAATTGATCAGGCTTCTCTTCCGCAGGTGCGGTCGTATGGAGGGCACCATTCCCGCCTAAACCGTTCGCGGAGCCGCCCGAATGCAGGAAATAACGAGTGTTCTTCGCGCGCGCGAGCGGCCAATCCTCCTCGTCTCGCCACTCGTTTTTCCCCATCACAAAAATACTGACCGGCTTCTCTTTCTCGGCGCCATTCGCTTCGCCCTTCAGCACCCAGTCGTACCACCGCAGCATCACCCCGTCTTCGTCAATCGGCAGCTTCTCTCCAAAATCCACTTCGCCCACCTTTCTGCTTGATGACCCTCCGGCGTGCCCGCCGACATAGACCACCAGCCGCTGCCCTTTCCGCGCCGCTTCCGACCCGGCCTCTTTCTTGAGCCCCATGTAATTCTTTAGCGAACCGCCAAGAAAAATGTCGTACCATGCGGCGAAACTAAGCGTTGGCACCTGAATATCTGCATAATGGTCTTCAATCGAAATCTGCTTCCAATAACTGTCGTAGTTCGGATGCGCCAGCCAATCGGCGAAGTACGGCGCGATATCGGCCGCCGAAGGCGCTTCCAGCAAAGGGTAGGAAACCAGAGGCAAGATTTTGCTTCCCTCCAACGGGTTCATGCCCTTTTCCGAACGCCGCCGGATGGTATCCAGCGCAAGGCCGCTGGACCAGGACTCGTTGAACCACTGTTCGAACGCGCCGCCCTGATACGTCCATCCGTCATGATAATTCGAGGCCGTCACCGTGGGACAAATTCCCGCCAGATGGGGCGGTTTGGCAATCGCGGCAAGGTACTGCGTCGCCCCGACGTAGGACCCGCCGAACATCCCCACTTTTCCGTTCGAATACGGCAGCGCCGCCGCCCACTCCACGGTGTCGTACCCGTCGGGCGACTCATTCTTGAAGGGATACCACTCTCCTTCCGAGGTGAACCTTCCCCGCACATCCTGCGAAATCACCACATAGCCGCGCGCGGCCGCTCGCAGGCCAAAGTTCATGTTTCCTGTTTTGTCGTAAGGGGTTCGCACGAGCAGGACCGGGAATTTGCCGTCGGCCTTCGGGCGGTAGATGTCCGCGCGCAGCGTGACGCCATCGCGCATTTTCGCTCCAACGCCGTGCTCCACCGTGACTTCATATTTCTCCTGCGCCGCCGGGGTTGCTGGCGCGAACTGCGGCGCACCGACAGTGAAAAGGAAAGCGCCGAGAACGCCTTGCCCTGCTTTTCTTGAGACTGTTCGGATTGTCCTGTTCATGATTCGCTCCCTGAGTATCTGGCAATCCCGGCTGGGAGTTTCGCAGCCTAGGTCTTCAGTCTCACTCTGTCAAGCCGCACCATTGCGCACTTCGCATGTTCACAAAGACCGCTAAATTTAACAAAGTTACTGCGCACCTCGAAGCCCAGAAAAGGGCCTGTTTCCGCGGCTTCGCAACAGTTGTCTCTTGATGTCCCACTGAGGATCTTTCTAGAAAAGTTTAAGGTGATTCTTTTCGCGAGGTTTCGTCTTCCCTAACAGTCCCGGATCGAGGTTCAACCGCTTCTTGAGCGGCCTCCGGTTGACGGCCATCAGGCGGCCCGCTCAGAACGGTCTGTGGTGCGTTATGCGTCCGGGCGGGAGATCCCGATGTACGCCGTTCGCAGGAGCCTTCAGGCCGTCGTTGCTCTTTTCTTGTCTGCGGTCCTAAGCGTGCCTACATTTTCACAGTCCTCTTCACAGTCGTCGGTGTTTCTGAGTGCCGAAGCCCGCGCGGTCCGGCTTCTTGGGCCTTCCTTGCCCGCTCAGCCTTGTTCTCCCCATGCAGACTCTCCCTCGACGGCGCTGATGGGCGACATCCCTGCGCCTGGCAGCTCGCTTTCTTCATGCAACCTTTCGACGCCGGCTGCCGATCATCCTTCGCCGACAGCTCCCTGTCATCTGGCAACGCAAGCCACCCAGCCCTGCCCAGCTTCCCGTGATGTCGTGCGCGATGACCTCACCAGCATGGGAAAGCGGGGCCAGGCCATCCTTCGCGCCCGCGACAAAATCCTCGAGATTCTGCAAACGGAGAACGCCTGCTCCGATTGGTATCGCACCAAGGACCCCTTCCCGGCCGCCACTTTTCGAACGCTGGCTTTCGCTCTCGACCGCGACGGCGACCTCTATGTCCGTACAAGCAATGAATCGAGCGGAATACAGCTCATTCGAAATCCATACGTTGCCAAAGTCCTGCAGGGTGAAGGACCGAACGCCACCGTGACCATCAACGTAAACGGCGCCTTTTTCTTCTCCATCGGCACTCTGGTTGACGATCGGCTCGAAGGCGGACCTTTAAGTTTTCGCGGGGTACGGGCTATGCAAGTCGGACCGTATACCGGCGGCTCGTTCCGTGCGCAGGTCCTGGCCCTTCTCCATGAGTTCGGCCACGTGATCGACCTTCTGCCGACGGACCATGACGACTATGAAGGGAAATCGCAGCAAAACACCGCGGACGTTTTGCGCGCTTGCCGCGCTCAAGTGGAATCAAAGGAAACGCCACGCACCTTCCAGGCTTCGCGTTGATTTGGGGCACTGACCCGTAGGCCGCAATCTACTCAGTACGAATCACGGTTGAACCTTCGCGCGCTGCTCTTCCGGCCGCTGTCGTTCGAAACGATTCCGAGCTGCGCGTCACCATTTTCACAGACCACAACCCACCGGAACGGGCGCCGTTACCAACCCCGTGCCTCTGGCCCTTGTTCCCATGAGTTCGCGGGTCTATGGGCGGAGGCTTCCCTTGGAAAGTCTCCGCCCGTCCATTCGTTGTTATTCAAATATCTGCAAATCAGCATAGCTTCGGGTGGGCCGCCGCCCGTAAAGCGGGCAAGATCAGCGGCCCTCTGCCCGGCGGCGCCGGGTGAGCAGGTAGGCGAGCAGCGCAAACACTCCGTAATAAAAAATCCCGTTGCCAAGAATGGCAATCCTCAGGAACCACCCAAAGGTCCAAGCGAGGGAGCCGTGCGTGTCGGGCATAATCAGTTCCGCGATTTTCAAACCGGGAGATAGCAGAGCGAGCAGCGGCGCCGGGACTTGTGGCTCGAGCGGCACGGCCACGGCGAGCGCGAGGAATCCCGCTACCAGGCCCAGCCCTGCGAGAAAGAGGTTGCGAATGAGCGGGTGTCGCGCCATCACGTTTCATTCTAGGATTGTTTCCACTTGCTTCCCTTTTGCGAGCCCCAGAGAGTTGTCTTACATCGAAACTCCAAAATCCAGTCTGATGTCGTGAACGTAAGAACGCCCGCGGCGGAGGCCCGGCGATCCCCCGCCCACGGTAACGGCTTTGTGGTTTGATAAGTCTAACCATGGTGACGAAAGGAACTTCATGAGCCCCCGCACACTTCTCCTTGCCCTAACACTTTCCGCCGTGATTTTTGGTCTCTTGCTGGCCCGCACATGGGCTGGCGCCGCCCAGCAGGACTCGAAGAAATACTCGCAAACGCCGACCATCGAGGAGTATCAGCCCGAATCCACACTGGTGACCAAAGAGCATAAGATCGAGCGCGCGAAGTTTCCGTTCATTGACATTCATAGCCACCATTGGAACCCCACGGCCGACGAGGTGAACCGCGTCGTCCGCGAAATGGACACCATCAACTTGCGCGTGATGGTGAACCTGAGCGGCGGCACCGGCGAACAGTTGCGGCGCACGGTTGCGACGATGAAAGGAGGCCATCCCGATCGCTTTGTGGTGTTCGCCAACTTGAGCTACGACGATATCAATACGCTCGGATACGGAAAGCGCGCAGCGGCGCGACTCGAACAAGATTTGAAAAATAGCGCCCAGGGACTGAAAATCTTCAAGAATTTCGGAATGGATGTGAAGTACGCGAACGGCGAGCGCGTCCACGTGGACGATCCGGAATTCGATCCGGTGTGGGACAAGTGCGCGGAACTTGGGCTTCCAGTCCTGATTCACATTGCGGAGCCTTCGCCGTTTTTCGATCCGTGGGACTATCACAACGAGCGCTGGCTCGAATTGAAGCAATTTCCGCAGCGGGCGCGGCCTCCGGAAAAGTATCCGCCGTTTGAGACGCTGATTGCCGAACGCAATCACCTGTTCGCCAAGCATCCGAAAACGAATTTCATCGCTGCGCATCTGGCGTTCCACGGAAACGATCTCGAGCGGCTCGGTAAGACGCTCGACTCCCTGCCGAATATGTACGTGGATATTGCCGCGGTGCTCGCCGAACTCGGCCGCCAGCCGTATTCCGCGCACGATTTCCTGGTGAAATATCAGGACCGCGTGCTGATGGGCAAAGACATTTATGACGTGAACGAATATAAATGGTATTTACGGGCGCTCGAAACGCGCGACGAATATTTTGAGTATTACCGCCCGCGACACGCTTTCTGGCGCATCTACAGCTTCCAAGTGCCCGACGAAGTGCTGAAAAAAGTCTATTCCAAGAACGCACTGAAGCTCGTCCCCGGCATCGACGCGAAGGCCTTTCCTGAGTAAATGTTGGACAAACTGGCGAGGGAGGAATAGCAGGCAAGTGCAGAACGGCCGCTTTCGAAATAAGACTTAGGATTTGCTCATGGTTAGGAGCCATCAGGACCCGGAAGCGTTCGTCAGCATGGTGCGATTGGGCAACTTGTGCGCGGGAGGCCATAGCCACTGGCGCGAGACTGGCCACAGGGACCGCGGGGAAGCCCGAAGTTCTCAAGGGAAGCCTCGAGGCGAGAGTATAACCCGCCGTTTCACAAGGCAGGCTGGTGTGCTAGACTAACGCAGTTCCGCAGGGTTTGCGGTTCACCGAAAGATTCCGCACTGGTGTCGTTTCCTTTGCGCGACCGTGAATGGGCGGCTTTGTGCGACGCCGTTGCGGCGCGAAATTACAACCAATCGATGGCCCAGGCCAGAGCCGGGCCAAGCGAAACGAGGAATGGTCATGTCCGGACATTCAAAATGGGCCACGATTAAGCACAAAAAAGCGGCTACCGACGCGAAGCGCGGCCGCGTGTTCACCAGAATCATCCGGGAAATCTCGATTGCTGCGCGCATCGGCGGGGGCGATGCGAACGCGAACCCGCGCTTGCGCACGGCAATTGCGGCGGCAAAAAACGAAAACATGCCGAACGACAACATCGAGCGCGCTATTTTGCGCGGGACGGGGCAGCTCGAAGGCGAGCAGTATGAAGAAGTGACCTTTGAGGGCTACGGGCCGGGCGGCGTGGGCGTGTTGATTCAGGCGGTGACGACGAATCGCAACCGCGTGGTGGGCGAATTCCGCCACTTGATGAGCAAGAACGGCGGGAACCTGGCGGAAGCGGGTGCGGTGGGTTGGATGTTTCACCGCAAAGGCGAGATTTCCGTGCCCAAGGATGCCGCCAGCGAAGACAAGTTGCTGGACTTGGTACTCGATGCCGGAGCGGAAGACTTGAAGGACGATGGCTCGTCCTGGTACATCGTGACGCCGCCGGAAGCGCTCGAAAAAGTAAAGGATGCGCTCACAAAGGCAGGCATCACGCCGGCTTCCGCGGAAGTTGCAATGGTGCCGCAAAATTACATCAAGCTGACCGGGCCGCAGGCGGTGCAGATGGTGAGGCTGGTGGAAGCGCTGGAAGAACACGACGACGTGCAGCACGTGTACGCCAACTTTGACATTGACGAGTCGGAAATCCAGGCCGCGGTGGGCGCGAACTAACCGACACGGGAAATCTCGAGACCAATTGAGTTGCGGCGGCCATTGCGAAACGCAGTGGCCGTTTTATTTTGATGGGACGGCGATTCATCTAAGGTTGCATGTTCGTTGCGTGGTCGGCAATACGTACGAGGCAGCCGTGAGTTAAAATTGTGGCGAGAGAGACGCGTTCGCCGTAAAATTACAGCGATGAACCCAGCCATCACTTCGCGCGAAACCGGAACGACAAAAGGGTGCATGCGCGTCCTGGGTGTTGATCCGGCGGCCGCGGGACCCACCGGCTACGGAATCGTGGAAAGCGACGGACGGCAGTGCCGGACGCTGCACTACGGAGCGCTGAAAATCGCCGTTAAGAAACAGAGGGCCGGCCAAGGTGCGGCGCTACAGGAAGTCCACGCTTTGCTGTGCGGATTGATTCAGGAATTTGCTCCCGATGTGATGGCGGTGGAAAGCATTTTTTCGGCACTGAACGTGAGAACGGCGCTGCGGCTCGCGGAAGTGCGCGGCGTAGTTTTGCTTGCTGCGGCACAGCACGGAGTGAAAGTTCACAGTTACGCGCCACGGGAAGTAAAAGCCGCCATCGCCGGGCATGGACACGCAGACAAGCGACAAATGCAAATTATGGTGCGCGCGATCCTCTCGATGAACGCCACTCCCGAGCCGCCCGATGCCGCGGACGCTTTGGCGGTCGCGCTGTGTCATTTGCAAATGGAGCAGGCGCGGAGGCGGTTTGGGCTGCCGGCGGAAAAAGAGCTTGCAAGACCGAGGCCCCTTGCGGCGGTCGGAATTCTGGGAAGCACGGCGAGCGGCCATCGAATGAACCGCGCAACGCGCACCGGGCCGCCGCGCATCTTAACGGCGTGAGCGATTTGCAGACGAGATGAAGAGCACTTTTTTCCTGCGATTGTTTTTGGCGAGTGCGGTAGCTTGCCTGCTGGCCGGCGACGCGCTTCCCGCTCCCACGCCCTGTGCAGCGAAACTGACGTTCCGCCGCGTTTTCAAGGGCAGTTCCCCGGAATTTATCGAAATCAGCGTGCGAGAGGACTCGGACGTTGCCGGTTACGAAATCCGCCAATTGGATGAAGACCCCGGTGCTTCGCCGTTTCAAGTTGGCGCAGCGTTGCGCACAAAAATGTTTGACCTCGCCGCGGAGTTAAAACATTTCCAAGGACAGGACCTCGATGTCCATCGCAAGATCGCGTATCTGGGAGCAAAGACGTTTCATTGGGACTGCGGCGGGGAAGTGCATGACGCGAAATTCAATTACACGATGAATCCCGCGGCATCGCAGCTCTTGCAGATTTTTGAGGGCCTGGCGCGCCAGCAGGAAAACGCCGACCTGATTTCGCGTCGCATGAAGTACGACCGGCTGGGCGTCAACGATGCCTTGCTGCAATTCGAATCGGATTTGAACCGCAGCCTGCTTCCGGAGCCGAAGCGGCTGCTGCCCATGCTGGAGCAGATCGCGGGCGACCCAAAGTTTGTTGATATCGCGCGGCAGCGCGCCCGTTCGCTGGCCGAACGCATCCGCCACCAAGGATAACCCGGCCCGCGGGTCGCCTCTCTTCCCTTGAAGCGCAAACCTCAATCACGAACCTCCCACCAAGCCTGCCTTTCGGCTACCTACATTTCCCCGCCCAGAAAGTTCACGCGGCTTGTCAGCCCGAGGCATCCTGCATAGACTTTTACGACCGTCCGATGAGCTTCAGCGTGCCAGTGCCATGAAGGAAGAAGGATTTCAACCCGGCGGTGACCGTTTCCCGCCGACGCGACGGTCTGTGATCGAAGCCGTGGGCAGCATTGATGCGGAAGAGCGGGAACGTGCGCTCGAATCGCTTTGCGCGGCGTACTGGCGGCCCATCTACAAATACATCCGCTTGCGTTGGAACCGCCCTGCCGAGGAAGCGCAGGATCTGATGCAGGGCTTTTTTGTCGAAGTGCTCGAACGCGAGCTTCTTGGAAAGTTCGACGCGAAGAAAGGCCGTCTGCGGACTTATCTGCGCATTTGCGTGGACAGTT
>DATFRZ010000132.1:0-7364 GCA_035262885.1 Candidatus Acidiferrum sp. | reverse complement strand
ATAGGCCGGCGCGACCTCCACACCCTTGAGCAGCATCTCTTTGCCCAGGTCGTACATCCCGCCATGCCAGTGGATGTACAGCAGCCCCGGTGCGGGCGTTTGCCTTTTGCGCGGAATCAGCAGCAGGGCCGGTACCGGCTCCACACCGTTCAAATCGAGAATCAGCCGCTCGAGCGTGTAATCATCGTGCTCTTCCTTGCTGACGAGCTTCGCTGGCGCCGGCTGATGTTCCCATGGCAAATCGCCTAGAAGTGCCCATAACTCTTTTCGCCGTTCCTTCTGCCGGGCTAGAAACGCGTCCTCCCCAGGTCGCTGCGGAGCGTTCTGAGCCAGGGCATTGGAGGCAGGAACAGCCGCTCGAACCGCGGCGGCGACAGAAACCTCTAGGAATTCGCGCCTAGTCGAAAGCGTATTGGATTGCCTCATCGCAGAACCCCCTTTTCTGGATCTTGCTGACCGCTCGGAAAAGAGCCGTTTCCCCGTCTTTCCTTGGGTGCGTACTCGGAGCTTCAGAAGCTCCGAAAATAAACCCGGTTGCTATCTAGTCGACGTGCGCTTGTGTCAATTTGCGGCTCGAATGCAGACGGCGGGAGGTAACGTGTCGCTTTGGCCTGCCAGTCGAATTCAGGCCCGAAGTACAGCCCACCTTCTCTGCCCTCCCCTGTTGATGTTTTTGTCCACCATTTCTCCAGACCGCTGGCTGCGCGGTCTGAACTCGTAGCATGAGGATCTCCCTGTCGCGCGCATTGCCGGACACCCTCTCACTCAAGCGCTTCGAGTAACGTGGTGAGGCGAGAGGCAATGGATGGCCAGGAGAGATGCTTTTCGTAAACGCGGCGGCTGCGCTCACTGAGAGAGACGCGATAGGCAGTGTCGGACAGTACACGGACAAGCGCGACGTTGAGCTCTCTCTGGCGCGATGATTCGTCTTGGTCGAAAGGAACTAGGACTACACCAGCATCGGTGATCGGCGGGCCGGTTTCGGACCCGGAATAGGCAACGACAGGAAGGCCGCAGGCGATCCCGGCAATGGCGCTGGAGCGGCGAGTAGAGATCGGCCCCCGAACGAAGAGGAGCACGTCGCAGGCGGAGAGTTTTTCAATAACTAGCGCACTCTCCACCAATCCTTCGACGGAAAGCTCAACAGGGAGATTTTTTAGACCTTTGCGAAGGAAGGATTCCTGGAGTTCTGCATGTCTGCCGAAGACAGAAAGACGGAGTTTGCCGACCTTCTCGGATGCGAAACGGATGGCTGAAAGGATTTCATTGGCTTCACGGGTGCCGGATGCACCGCCCGTAATACTGAAGACACCAATGGATGGGGTGACCTCATTTTTCAAGTTGAATGCAGGTTCGGAATGATGGGCCCCGCCTTCGGAAGAAAGCGGGAGGTTGGGGCCAACGGGTAAAAAGGCAGCCTTATTAGGAGCATGGGAAAGCCAGGAGATTCTTTCGATAGGAACGGTAAAAATGGCGAGGTCGGCAAGGTCCACGGCGCGGCGAACCGTTCTAAGCTGCATAAGTCGCCGAAGCTGATCAATCAAGCGGCCGCCCGCGTAAGGTTCAACATCATGGAAGATGACAGCGATGCGTGCTTGAGCCGCGGCTAGGATTCGAAGCACCTGAAGGAAGCGAAGAGGAAAGCCGTGGACGGACCATGCAAGCGCAGTGTATTGGGCAAATATCCAAGTGTTGCTCCAAGAAGCAGCCTGCAAGCGAAGATCGTGGAGCGAGTGAGACCAGCCATGAAGTTCCCAAGCTACGCGGCAAATTTCGAACTGAAACCCATGGGCTTCGAGCGCTTCGCCGAGATTTATACAGTATTGTTCGATGGCGTCGGTGGGCTCGTCGCGACGACCAAGTAGGGCCAAGACCCGGTCTCTAGCCATGCGGTTGCATTGTATTCTTGTCTGAGTTCGATACGCCATTGCAAAGGCAGGCAAGGAACATCACAGCGTATGCGGGTAAGGCTAGCGACTTCGAGATTGTCAGTCTGTGAGACCGCTCGCGGAATGGCCTTCGATGCTTCTTGCACAACGGCGAGCGGAATCGAGTTTGTAGTTAGACCCCGCAAGTCGGTGAGGCCTGTCCTGCCCCATGAAGTTAGTTCACTGGCTCCAGAGTCGGGATTGGCGACGATTCAGTCAACGTGTGAGCAAAAATGCGCGGCAAGGTGGGCACAATTCAACAGAGTTCACTCAGTGCCCGAGTAGGGTTGGGGAGCAGGAGGTCGAATCTCTCTCCACTTCAGGTGAATCCCTCGAAGGAAGAAAGTGGAGGTGGGCCAACCAGCTTAACCGTCATTTTGAAAGTCGTTGGTACGCTGACGGTACACACGAAAGAAACACAAACGCGCTGAGGCTATTTATTTCAATCGATTGTGAAAGAAGGAGGCGGGCCAGGTCTTCCCGCCTCCTTCTTTTCCCCTCTCGGGGAAATCCAGCTAGTCTGACGGAGGGCGACTAGCCGGTTCGTGTGTTGGCCTACTCATATAATCCCGAAAGCCAGAAAAAAGTTCCGGTGAGGCCAAAAAAGTATCTACAATCTCCAGTGGAAGACTTGCGCCTCCTTGGAAGGCGCCAACCTCATGCCTAGCACCTCGAGCCTCAGCCCCGATAACATATTGTGTTTTCTGCAACTTAGAAGCGAGCCGGCTTCGGTAAACGAGCTCGCCAAAGGCCTGGGCCTGAAAAAGTCGGACTCTCGGCCTTTGTTCAAAATGCTTGCGAAACTGAAAAAGCGCCGTGCCATCGAGGAGATGCCGAGCGGCCGCTATCGCTTGGCTGGGCGTAAAACTGACAGAGAAGACCACCAGCAACAGTCGGCTCGCCCCGCTACCCCTTCCCACCGCCCACAACCCGGCTTGGCCAGTCGAGATGAAATCCCGGGCCGTCTGATCCTTCATCCCGACGGCTACGGGTTTGTGGTGCCCGACACTCCTGTCCCTCAGCTCGATGGCGACGTGTACATCGGACGAGACGCGATCGAGGACGCCATGCACGGTGACCACGTCCTCGTGAAGATTCAGCGTCGCGGCGGCGTAACGGGCCCGCAGCGGGCCGAGGGCCGCATCGTGCGAATCCTGGACCGCGCGCATCCCACCCTCGTTGGCTTGTTTCGCTATGGAGCACGGGGAAATGTCGTGCTGCCTTACGACACGCGCGTCCAGCACGAAGTGGAGATTCCGCCCGGGCATGAGCTGACGCCAGCGCTCGCAAAGAAACTTGGATTCAGCGGAGTCGAAGAGCGCAACATCCGTGGGCGGCGCATTCCTCGATTGACGGAACTCGATGGCGCTGTCGTCAACGTCGAGCTCATGCGCTATCCGCGGGGTGGCGCTGCACCGGTTGGCCGCGTCATCGAAATCCTGGGTCGTCCCGGCGACCTTGGTGTAGATACCGAGATCATCATCCGCAAGCACCATTTGCCCCATTTTTTTTCAGCCGAAGTCATGCAAGGAGCGGACCAGCGCGCCAGGCCCGTCGTTGATTCCGAGCGCGCTGGCCGCGAAGATTTTCGGCGCCTTCCGATCGTAACGATTGACGGCGAGACCGCGCGCGATTTCGATGACGCGGTTTATGTGGAGCGCCGCCCGAATGGCCACTGGCATCTCCAGGTGCACATTGCCGACGTGGCACATTACGTTCGAACCGGCAGCGCCTTGGATCAAGAAGCGCGATTGCGCGGCACCTCGGTTTATTTTCCTGACCGTGCCGTGCCCATGCTGCTCGAAGCGCTTTCGAATGGAATGTGTTCGCTGAAACCGCGCGAAGACCGCCTGGTCATGAGCGTGCTAATGGACTTCGACGCCGCCGGGCGCCAGCAATCCGCGCGCACGACTTCCGGCGTTATCCGCTCCGCGGAGCGCATGACCTACACCAACGTCAACAAAGTTCTTGAAGGCGACGCGGAAATGAGCAAGCGCTATGCCCCGCTCGCGCATCATTTTCGAAACATGAAAGAGCTGGCGTTGCTGCTCAATGCACGCCGTAACGAGCACGGCTCCATTGATTTCGATTTACCCGAACGTGTCATTGAATTTGACAAACAGCAGCGAATGACCAACATTACGCGGAGCGAGCGCAACATTGCGCACCGCTTGATTGAAGAATTCATGCTCGCCGCGAACCGCGCCGTGGCCGGCTATCTCCTGAAACGAGGCGTCGAGGCTCTCCATCGCGTGCATGAAAAGCCCGACGCCCGCAAGGTTCTCGAGTTCGAGGAACTGGCGCGCGCTTTCGGCTACTCGTTGGGCGTCGAGGATCTGCGTCAGCGCGAAATTGCGGTGCGCCACGGCCGAGTCCCTGCCCCTGCGAAGGCCGGCAGGCCGGATACATACGGCAAAGGCCGTGAGCGTGCGATGCGAGTTGCGCTCCCCGGCGGCGATCTGCGGATCACGCCCCAGCATTACCAGCGGCTCATTCGAAAGATCGCAGGCAAACCCGAAGAGCGCATTCTCTCTTACCTCATGCTGCGCTCACTCAAGCAGGCGCGCTACGCGGCAGATTCACTCGGCCATTTCGCGTTGGGCTTTGAGGAATATACGCATTTCACTTCGCCCATCCGCCGCTATCCGGACCTCATCGTTCACCGCACTTTGAAATGGGCGCTCGCGCACCCATCGGGAACTCTGCCCTCTTCGAAAGCGCTGGGGCCCACGCCGACCGGGTCAGAAGCCGCGCTGTATTCTCACGGGAGCCTCGAAGAGATCGCCTCCGAATCTTCCGAGGCCGAGCGCCGAGCCGACGGCGCCGAGCGCGAATTGATGGATTGGAAGACCGCGCAGTTCATGGAAGAGCATCTCGGCGAGGAATACGAAGGCCTAATCGTCTCGGTGCAAAAGTTCGGCTGCTTCGTTGAACTCTTCGAAGTTTTTGTTGAAGGTTTGCTGCCCATCGGCGCCCTGGAAGAAGCGGCGAATGCCCGTTGCGTCTACCGCGAGCGCGATCACGCCATTGTCGCCCTGCGTGGCGGCGAAGGCCGGCAGGGGACAAAAGGCGCGCGCCCTAGCCGCGGCGCCAAACCGCGTCCCCACGAATGGCACCTCGGCGACCGCGTGCGTGTCCGCGCGGACCGCATTGACCCCATGCGCAAGCGTGTTGAATTCGCCTTGGTCAACCAAGCCTAGAGGTTCCTCGCGCCACCATCCCACGCCGCATGGTGCGCGCTTGGTACTCCGGTTGGTCTACTACGTAATAGTGAAATACTGCTGTGGTATCCTCTCATCGCCTTACGTCCGCTCGCACGCACTCCCAACACCGTTTTGCCGGAGGTTGTTATGGCCCCAAAACCGTTCCGTATCGGGGTAAACATGGCGGGGGCGGTCTCCGCAGGCGCCTACACGGCTGGCGTGCTGGATTTCTTGATTGAGGCTCTCGACGCGTGGTACGAGGCAAAAGAGAGGTACAAGCAGGGTCAAGACGAACCCGTCCCCTTGCACGACATCTCATTGGACGTTTTTTCCGGCGCGTCCGCTGGAGGGATGTGTGCGGCCATCGCTTCCGTCATGGTGCAGGGAGAGTTCGCTCATATCCATGACACGAGCGACACGGGCACGACAAATCGCTTTTACGAAAGCTGGGTCAATAAGATCGACATCCGGGAACTGCTGAAGCGAGAGGATTTGAATAAGAGCGGTCCCGTCGTTTCTCTTTTGGATTGTACGATCATTGATGAAATTGCCAATTATGCGCTGCAGCCCGGCACACCCAAAAACAGGGTCTACATCTCGCCCAATCTCACGCTGTTCTTGACGCTTACCAACCTTACGGGAATTCCTTACTCGCTTAGCGATGACGGCCCTGTCGAAGAGCGCACGCTTTACCATCCCGACCGCCTGCGCTTTGAAACCGTGCGCCCGGGGAATGCCACATCCACGCTCACGGCGAAGCCGCTGCCTCTGGGCCAACCCGGTCAGGGGGCGTGGGAACTCCTTCGCGAAGCCGCAAAAGCCACCGGCGCGTTCCCGCTCTTTCTCGCCCCGCGGAAGCTGGAACGCGAGAAATTGGATTACGAGCGGCCCATGTGGCAATCGGTGAACCTCCAGGCCAACAAAGAAGACGCAATTCTTCCTGCCGGCTGGAAAGACATCCCTGACCGCTTTGATACCATCAACGTCGACGGCGGCGTGATGGACAATGATCCGTTTGACCTTGCGCACGATTATTTGGCTTCGTTCAATGCGCGACCGCAAGACAATCAAAATCCGCGCGCGCCGCTGGAGGCCGAGGCCGCCGTCTTAACCGTCGCGCCTTTCCCCTCTTCTGGAATTCCGAATTGGAACCCAAAGTTCGCGGAAAGCGCCGCAATTCCCGCGGCTCTCGGGAGCTTGGCATCGGCGGTAGTTGCGCAGTCGCGCTTCTTTGGACAGTCTCTCGCCCTGATCGTGGAGGGCGCCGGAAGCAGCCGGTTTGTGATCGCTCCTTCGGACAATAAATTGCCCCCCGGAGTTCCATCCTTGCAGTGTGGTTCCCTGGGAGCGTTCGGGGGATTCTTCGACAGGAAGTTCCGCGCGCACGATTACCAGCTTGGGCGCCGGAACTGTCAGCTCTTTTTGCAGAAGCAGTTTGTACTTCCCGCGACGAATCCCATCATGGCGGGCGGCCTGAGCGCCCTTGGGAGCAAGCAGAGCGAGGTAATCCGGCGCTTCATGGTTCCACCACAGAACGAGAACGCCGAGCCTCAGAACGAACCGTGGATTCCCCTGATTCCGCTGTGCGGTAAGTCAGTCAGCGAGGAGGTCGCAAAACCGCAGAGAGCCCAAATCACCGAGTCCGCTGTGGCCGAGATTGTTACCCTAATTTATGCACGCGCAAGAGCCGTAATCCCGGCGCTGTCGGAGAAAATTGGCTCGCTGCCTATACGGGTGGGCATCGCGGAATTCGCAAACCTTATCGGGTTGCTGGGAATCGGCAAGGAAAAACTGAGGGCCTATCTACTCACTCAACTGAACGACGCGAAGGAATGACTTCGGACGGCGTTCAGAGCTCCGAGCCAATCGCTGCCCATTACCTATTCGCCTGATCCATGAGGTCTCGGGACTTCTGGTATTCTGAAGGGCTGAGAAGCTCCGCACCTCGTTTACCCTGGGGCAACCCGAAGGGCTCGGCGTGGCGCCAATCCATTTGAGAGGATCGAATTACTGTGAGTTCGACCACCGCTTCGGTTCCCGCCACCAAACGCGTTTTCAATTTCAACGCGGGTCCTGCCGCCCTGCCCCTTGCGGTCCTCGAGCGCGTCCGCGAAGAGCTGCTCGATTGGCGCGGCAGCGGCATGTCGGTTATGGAAATGAGCCACCGCTCGCCGGAATACGAGAGCATCAATGCCGCCACCGAGCAAAAGCTGCGGAGCCTACTCGCCATCCC
>DATFRZ010000131.1:0-13827 GCA_035262885.1 Candidatus Acidiferrum sp. | reverse complement strand
CTGCCATCCCCCGCAAAGCAGCGCTTCCCCATTTCAGTCCGTTTACTAGCAAATTGGAATCTAGCGAGCTTCGACCGGATTGCCCCCTGTTGGTTTTAACAGTTCCAATCAATGCGCCCGAAAACTATAGTCACCCCTGCATGTAGAATCCCCGGAGGCGGCCACTCGGCTTTCAGGGACAAGCAGCCCTCTAGCCGCCTCCATTCATTTCTTCAAAGTGTGGCCCTCTTTCTGTGGAAGGGAAGGCGGAAAGTACGCTCTTGCGCGTGCCAACATCTGCTAGTTCCGCACTCCGGGTGGACCATCAAAATAGCATGAGCGCTGGCGGCACCCAAGAAAAGCCGCTTGGCTCAGAGAGAATGAGATGGATAGACCCTTTCAAGCATCGAAGGAACCGTGGAAGGAAAAAAGCGGGAGCAAGCCTGCCGGTGGTAGGCAGGTTCCTGCACTCAAAAAAGGCTCTCGCCACGTTTGGTAAGGCAACACGGTTGCGTTTTCCACAGGCTGTATTCAGGCGCTGTAAGGATTTCCACAGAGACCCACAAAGCGGTCACTGGACTCAAGAAGAAGGGAGGGTTACGCTTGCGCTACCGCTCGGCAGGGGTTTCTTAACAGCCAGGAAACATCCGGGCGGACACCTGAGAGGCCGTTCTTGTCGACCGTAACTCCCCTTTCACCGGGAGCTCGCGTTGAGCAGCGCGATCTATCTTTCTGGATGGACCAAGTCCTGAAGGAGCTGGAGTCTGTCCGCTCTTCAGCCAGCATGGACGCGGTGCATGATCTTCGTGTTGCCATTCGCCACTGCCGCTCGGTGGCTGCGGCCGTGGAGGAGATTGATCCGGATCCAGCTTGGCCGGAGATGCGCAAGGCCGCGCGAAAACTTTTCCGCGCGCTCGGCGCGCTGCGCGATGCTCAAGTGATGGACGAGTGGGTCAAAAGGTTGGGGCCGGAAACGGATTCGGTGCGCGCGCATCTGCATGCGTCGTTTGAGGCCAAAGAGCCGCAACTGAGAGAGGAAGCGCTGCACGCGGTGGCCAAGTTCGACCAGAGGGCCTGGAAGCACCTTGCGCGCACGCTCCGGCAACGCACCCGACTTGTGCCAGCCGGAAGTTTGGCGGCGGAATGCCTGGCGCTGGAACGACTCGAAGGCGCGAAGGAGCTGCATGCGAAGGCGTTGCGAACCGAAAAGCCGAAACCGTGGCACGCGCTGCGCATCGGGCTGAAACGATTTCGGTATACGGTGGAGAGTCTGCTTCCCGAGCAATATGCGATTTGGAGCGAGAATCTAAAGCGCGTTCAGGATTTGCTCGGGGAAGTCCACGACCTCGACGTGCTGTCGGAGATAGTTAAGAAATCGGAGTTCGTGGAGACGGAAGATTCGTTGAACCTCTGGACGGAAACCATCGGGCGCGAACGGCAGGAATGCATTCGCACTTACCGCCAAATTACTCTGGGGAAAACGAGCCTGTGGAATACCTGGCGCGCCGGGTTGCCTACCAATGGACGCGTGGAGGCCGCGGCGGAGGCCCGTTTGCGCTCTACGGCGCGGGCGGCAGATCCCCACGCCAGCAGGACCTCCCAGGTTTCGCGCATTGCGGTGGCATTGTACGAAGCGCTGAAACGCGCGGACGCGGGGACAGCATTCGGCGAAGCACCTTTGCGACGCGTTCTGCTTGCCGCGGCTCGATTGCATGGAGCGGGAGCGACGAACGCGGAGAAATCCGCGCAAAAGGCTGCGCGCAAATTCATTCTGGGGCTGCCACTTCCTCCGGGTTGGAGCAATGAGGAGTGGGAGTTGCTGGCCACGGTGGTTCGTTACCATCGCGGAGCGGAGCCATCGAAGAAGAAAGGCCCCTTTGCAGAATTGTCCACCGAGCAGCAGAATCGTGTACGCGCTTTGAGCGGCGTTTTGCGTTTAGCCCTGGCGCTTCGAAAATGCGGGGTGGAGAGCGGCGCAGGGCTTCGCGCGGAAAAGTCCGCGGAGACGATTGTGTTTCGCGTGCGGGGGCTTACGGATGATGTGGAGACGGCGGCTCGGCTTGCCGCGGGAAAGCATTTGCTGGAAGAATATCTGGGAATGCCCCTGATTCTGAAGCCAGTGCTCAAGCAGGGGAAAATTGTCGCGCTGCCGACGCCGCCGACACCGCAATTTTTTATGGCGTCCGACTAGGCCGTTATATCCTGCCGCATCTCATTTGCTACTTCCGCGCTCGGCGCAACATTTTGGGGGTAGCGAGCCAACCAAGAACACCGATCGGCGGAGAGATGCGCTTCAGCTCGATGAGGGCGACTCCAGCTTTTTTCAGCGATGTCAGGTGCTTCTTCGAACCTAGCGCCGTGGCGATAGCGCCGTCGAGATGCGGCGCGTGTCCAAACACAAAAATTGCAGAGGCCTGCTTTTCGCGCGCGAGTTCGCGAAAGAGGAGGGTCGGTTCGGACCCTGGCAGAAGGATTTCATTTCGGCGGATTCTTTGTCTGGAGTAGTCCAACGCATCCGCAAAAATCTCTGCGGTTTGCACTGCGCGAGCGTACGGACTGGTGATCAACAAGTCTCCGGTAACACCCAGGGCCGCCAGGCCTTTCGCCACTTGCCTGGTCTTTTGCACGCCTTCTTCGGTGAGATAACGCTCGGCCTCGGGGGGGCACTTGGGATCTTCGCGATCGATCGCGATGCCGTGCCGGACGATATAGAGCTGCATCTTCTTCTCCTAATTGCACACTGACTTCCGAGGCCGTTTATGAATTCTCCAACGACGACGAAGGTCGCAGCAACCGGCGGATTCGGTTCATGAGGCCGGGAGCCTGCCGGGAATACACTTTTACATGACATTCTTTTTCAAACCATTCCGCGCTGCGGCCGGCATCGCGCAAGTCTTCGCTGGCGTCGCCGCGTGCGTCCACTTCCAAGCCTACAGCGCCGCGCTGAAAGGTAGCACGAATCTTCACGACGCGCTGGCGGTGAGAGTGGTCGAGGCTTTCTGCGATGCGTAGAATCGCAGCGAGCCGGCGCAAAGTGGGTTTATCAGCGTCGTCGAGAGCGGAATAGGCAGGATGATGGGCCGCGGGCTCCGACTTGCGATTGTGATAGCGCACCAAGCCCGCAACGATCGCGCGTTCGCGTCCTTCGAGTCCGGGGATATCGGCGTTCATGACCAGATATTCTCCATGTTTGTGGTGGCCGCGGTGGCTAATCATGTGTCCGGTATCGTGCAATAATGCGCCGGCTTCGAGAAGGACGCGAGTCTGTGGCGGCAGACGGTGTACGGGTTGCAACTGATCAAAAAGCTGAAGGCTCAATTCGCGAACGTGCTCTGCGTGCTGCTGATCATATTCGAGCCTACGCGCAAAGCTGCGGGTTCCGACCAGCAACTGGCGCGCGGCGCCATTGTAGCGATGCGGTTCCTTGTTGGAAAAGGTTTCGTGCGCGATTTCCTGAAGAAGACCTTCGCGGACGCCAACGCCCGGGACGGCAAAGACTCGCAGATTCAAGTAGCGCCCCAGCGTGACAAACGTAATTGCGGCAATGCCTATGACGTCGGCGCGATCGCGGCGCACGCCGTACGTCTTCATGCGCTCGCGCACATCGCGCTCGAGGATGTCCGGCAAACGCTCGCGTAAAAGCGAGAGCTCGATGGTTTCCAGGCCATGCTCGCGCGGACCCGGGGCGATTTCGGCGAGAGTTTCCGCATTACCGCCTAGGGCGACGGCAATCCCACTGTTCAGATTTGGCCGGGGAGACAGTTTTGATTCCAGCAGGGCGCGCACGTACTTGCGCACCTGTTCGCCTTCCGCAGGTTTGATGACGCCGGGAAGATTCAGAGTGGTCATAAGCCGAACGGTGCCGACGGGCAGTTGCGCGCTTTGCTCGACGGCGTGATCGCGAAGGATGCTGACCTCGAGGCTGCCGCCACCCAAGTCTACGATGCAACGAGGGATGGCTTCGGGCCCAAGCGCTGCGAGCACGGCTTCCCGGCCAAGGCGCGATTCCTCCGCCGCACCGATTACCTCCAAAGCGATCCCGGATTTTCTTTTTATCGTGCGAACGAAGGCGTCCCGATTTTCCGCCTCGCGAGTGGCGCTCGTAGCCACCGCGCGATAGCGCACCACGCCGAAATCGTCCATGACTTCGCGAAAAAAGCGAAACGCTTTTACCGCTTTCTTGAAGACGTCTTCAGTGAAACGAGGCCGCAGGAAAACGCTTTCCCCGAGGCGAAGCGGGTAGCGTTCCGTTTGCAGCGGTTCGATGTCCAGCGCGGAATACGCGCGGGCCACGGAGAGGCGCACGGCATTGGAGCCAGCGTCGATGGCGGCGATGTGGACCGGCTCCGGCATTGGCATCAGCGAATTCTACCGCCAGAGGTGTGATAAGGCCGAGGAAGGAGTGTACTTTGTCGAACGAATTCCGAGTTGCTCAGCGATGCGCTGGCGCAGCAACTTGTTAACGGTGGAAACGCTGGCTTCGCCGTCCAATTCTATGAAGTTGTGCTTCTTTGCCATGACTTCGAATTCGCGCTTAATCATAGTCTGGTAGCGGATGAAGGACCAATAAAGATCGTGCGAGAGGGACATGTCGCGCCCTGCTTCCCAGTAGCTGATCGCCTGCGCTTTGCGAAATTCGCAGCCGAAGGCAGTTTCCGGACGGACGTTGAGCCAAAAGGTGAGATGAGGCCGAAGCGCCATGGCGTAAAGCCCGCCCATGTAATCGCGGTTGATGCCGCGCACAACGCCACGGCCGATCAGGGTAAAGATGTAGCGGTCGGCCAGCACGATGGTCCCGGAGCGCAACGCGGGAAGAATGCGGTGCTCGATCTGGTCGAAGAAATCGGTCGCGTACATCAGGGCCAGGGTCAGGCGCGTAACGGCGTTTTTGGCGAGAAGTTCATCGATGTCGCGGCCCACCAGGTTCGAACGGCGCAAACCGCTGGTTTGCACGGCAAAGCCCTCAGATTCGAGCCACTCCTGCAACAGAGCGATTTGCGTGGAGCGGCCCGAGCCGTCCATCCCTTCAATCACGATGAGGCTGCCGGTGATTTCGCTGGGATCGAATCCGACTAGTGGCTCACCAAAAAAAGGCTGTTGGCTGGGTTCTTCGGGGGGCGCAGCGGCCTTGGGTGGCGCCGGGGCCACTGCAGTTTCGGTTGTGGCCGGCGCTGCCGGCTTTTCTTTTTCCTGATCCGGCATGCTCACTCCGCAGCCTCGGCGCGGGGAGCGAAGCGCTTGAGATCGATTTTCGAGGCCACGATATCGCGCATCTGTTTTTGTAATTTATTGACGGGCATGGTTCCGTCCAAAACCACGAAGCTGTCGGTATCCACCATCTTGTCGTATTCCTCGAGGATGCGCGCCTGGAACAATCGGAAACTCTCGGCGCGGTCATAAGACAAACCCAAATCCATGCCAGCTTCGTAGTACTTCAGCTTCGGCCGCCCGCTTAAAATGCGGTTCACGGCCACGTCCAGGGGCGCGCGGAAATAAAACGTAATGTCGGGAACCGGAGCAAAGCGGTAGAGATTTCTTAACCAGCGCGGCGAACACCCTCTGGCGGTATCACGCGCAAAAGCGGTGTAAATGTAACGGTCGGCGAGGACCAAATAGTCGCCCTGAAGCAAGGGCATGATCTGCCGCTCACAGCGGTCGGCGAAATCAGCAGCATGAAGAAGCGAAAAGGTCGTTGGCGTGAGCAGCCGCCGCTGCTTGCCACGGCGGGTCGCTGATTTTACCAGCGGCGAAGAATTCCACTCGGTGAAATGCAGGCGGTAGCCGCCGATTTCCAGCCAGCGTTTCAGCAAATACAACTGTGTGCTTTTTCCGGACCCGTCCG
Organism: Candidatus Acidiferrum sp.; assembly: GCA_035262885.1. Taxonomy (GTDB): domain Bacteria; phylum Acidobacteriota; class Terriglobia; order Acidiferrales; family UBA7541; genus Acidiferrum. The sequence continues at coordinate 8,006 of DATFRZ010000131.1, read as the reverse complement.
TGCCTTCCACCACAATCAATGCGCCGGGATAAGAGCGGCTGGGAATTGGCCGGCCCGGCTGGGGAAGGGTAGATTTGGCCGGCTCGGTCCGGGCCGGTTTTTGTACTACATCCTGAGTTTCCATGGGCCTCGTGCGGAAGCTATTGGAACGGGAACGCGACGCAACAATCGCTACAGCCGCATTACAACACAATGCGGGCTTCCGGGCAAAGAGGCACCACCTCAAAAAATGGTCCCTTAGAAAAGGGTGACCTTGACGTGCAAGAATTTCTTGGGGTTTTGGCGAAAATCGCCAATCAGCAAACGCATGTCCCCTGTCAATGCCGCCAGGTTGTCGTAGAGCCTTGGGTCGCTGAACATCTTGCCAACGGTGGTGGTGTTCTCGTTTAACTTGGCGGAAGCAGAAGCAAAGTTGGCGCTGGTTTCACGCAACTTGTCGTATAGGGTGTCGTCGGTCACAAACTTGCCCAGCGACCCCTTCCCAGCGCGGGCGTCGCGCAGCATGGAGTTGGCGTTGGTCATGGTTTCCTTGGTTTGGTCGTATAACGTTGGGTCGTAGATCAACTTTCCCAAGGTGCCTTTGCCCGCGCGCATGTCCGCCAGCATCACATTTACGTTGTCCAGCCCTTTGTCCACTTTCGCGTACATCTCATCCGAGGCAACCAATTTCCCAAGTGTGCCCTTCCCGTCTTGAATGTCGGTAACCATCGCCTCGCTCTTGGCGAGAATGTTGTTCAAATGACGATAGGCTTGCTCGTCGGTGAGCAGTTTTCCCAACGATCCGCGCCCTTCCTGCACGCCCTTGATCAAATCGCGGACGTCCACGGACAACGCCGAAAGATTGCCCAGCACTTCGGCGCTCCTCTCTACTACTTCGGCCATGGCCTTTTCTTCCGCCCCGGGAATCACTCCTTCGTCAGGGATTGGCGCCCCCGTGAGTCCGCGTGAAACGGTCACGTAGCGGTTCCCCAGCAGTCCTTCGGTCCTAAGGCTCGCCGCCGAGTCCGTAAGAATATCGGTTTGAAACTTCCGATCCACGCGCATCACCACCTCAATATTTCTGTTGCGATCCATCGCCTTTCCGGCGGTCCGCGGCAAAAGCTTGATGGACTCCACGTTCCCGACTTCCACGCCATCTACGCGCACCACCGCTCCCTTGGCCAGCCCGGAAACCTCCGGCAAGTAAGTCTTCAGCCGATATTTCGGCCCAAGAATTCCCTGCCCGGTCACATAAAAGATCGCCGCGGCCAGCACGGACAAGCCAACTAACACGAACAAGCCGACCCTCAATTCGGTCCAGGTAAGTTGTCTTCGTTGTGGCATTTCTTCTTTCCTCCTAATACTAGGAAAAAGTCACCGCAAATTCACACCAGAAAACGCTTCAAATAAGGATCCTTCGAATTCGCAATCTCCTCGGGCTCACCTTCGAAATAAATCTCGCCTTCGCGATACACCAGAAAGCGCGTATGCGCCCCATTCGCCGCGCCGCTTCCGTTCTCAGAATTTGCGACAACCCGTTCCGCACGCGGGTCAAAATGAAAATTTGCAAGAGCAAATCCATCTTGTAATCGGTGTGTCGCCAGCAGTGCCGTCACTCCGTACACATCCCGCAGCCGCAAAATCAGCGTGATAATCGTTTGGGATGTTATGGGATCCAGTCCTGCCGTCGGCGAGTCATACAGTACGATGGGCGGACGATTGACCAGCGCCCGCGCGATGGAAACGCGCCGCCTCATACCGCCAGACAATTCCGAAGGAAGCTGTTCGATGGCGTGCTCCAGCTCGACAAAGCGCAGCACTTCTCTTACGCGCGGCCCGATCTCTTCCTCAGCAACGCCGTCCTCGTGCAACCGGTACGCCACGTTGTCGGCGACGGTCATCGAGTCGAACAGCGCTCCTTCCTGAAACATGAAACCAATCTTCCGCCGGAATGCCAGGAGATCTTTCTCGGGCATGTCTGATACTTTTTGGCCCAGCACGTCGATGCTGCCGCTATCGGGTCGCAGCAATCCAGCGGCCATTTTTAGTGTGAGCGTTTTTCCCGTGCCTGTTTCTCCCAGCAAAACGACAGTTTCCCCTTCGCGCACGCAAAAGGATACGCCACGCAGAATTTGCCCCTCGTCGAAACCTATGCGCACGTCCTCAAACGCAATAGCAGACCTTGCTTCCCAAAAAGGGAAAGACCCGTGTTCTGCCATATCTTCGATTATAGCGGCAATTCGCTTCTGGTTTCCCGAAAGAGCGCTCAAAAACACAATTGCTTCTCTGGACCGCCGGCAGGCAAGATGGGCGTACAATACTGCCGCTTTTTCAAGTGAAAAGGAGATGTCGGTGAAAAGGATTTTCAGATCGTCTCGATTTGAAGCTCTCGCGCGACTTGTCAACTTCCTGATTTGCGCCGCTTGTGCCTTTTTAGCTCCGCGCTTTGCCGATGCGCAGGGTTTCACTGTGGAGCAGGTCATGAGCTCGCCTTTCCCTGAAGGTTTGACGACGGCCGCTCATGTGCCGCGTGTCGTCTGGGCTTTCGACGCCAAGGGAGTGCGAAACGTTTGGATGGCGGACGCACCCAGCTTTTCCGCCCGCCAAGTCACGCATTATTCCGAAGACGACGGCATGGCGCTTGCGAGCTTGCGGCTAACGCCTGACGGCCGCACGGTGGTTTATGCGCGCGGCAGTGAACTCAACTCCGCCGGCGAGGTTGCGGATCCCACGAACAACGTCACGCGGCCAAACCAGCAAGTGTGGGCCGTAGACGTGGACAACGGCCAGCCGCGCCTGCTGGGTGAAATGAATTGCACGCGGGAAGGCTGTGAAGATATCGAGCTTTCACCGGATGGCACAATGGCAGTTTGGGCCGCGCGCGGGCAACTCTGGGTAGCGCCGATATCCGGCGCGATGCCCGCACACCAGCTCGCCTTTGTGCGCGGCGAAAATGACTCGCCGCAGTGGTCACCTGATACCACGGAGATCGCCTTTGTTTCGCATCGCGGCGATCACAGCTTTATCGGCATCTACAATTTTGGCCGCGAATCCGTCCGCTACCTGGCTCCGTCGGTGGACCGCGATTCCATGCCGCGTTGGTCTGCGGACGGCAAGCAGGTTGCTTTCGTGCGCATCCATGGCCTCGAAGAGCGGCTGCCATTGCTCCGCACTCGGCCCAATCCCTGGGCCATCTATGTTGCCGATGCCGCAACCGGTGAAGCGCGCGCCATATGGCATAGCACCGAAGAGCTCAGCGGTTCCCTTCCGAATCTTACCGAAAGCAAATCTTTCCATTTCGCAGGAAACCGAATTGTCTTCGCTTCCGAGCAGGACGGTTGGAACCATTTGTATTCCATTCCCGCCTCGGGTGGCACAGCAACGCTGCTCACCCCCGGCGAATTCGAAGTGGAAGACGTCACGGTATCGCGCGACGACCGATCGATCATTTATTCATCGAATCAGGACGATATGGACCGCCGTCACTTATGGCGCGTGACCGTTGAGGGTGGAAAGCCCGAAGCTCTCAGTAAGGGCGAAACGATGGAATGGTCTCCCGCCGAACTCGCGGATGGCCGCACGGTCGTTTGCCTCGGCTCAACCGCGACTTCCCCGGCGATGCCCTATCGGCTGACGTTGGCGGGACGCGAGATGATTGCGGCCTCCCAGATGCCTGCGGATTTTCCCTCTGCTCAGCTTGTGGTCCCGAAGCAGGTCATCTTCTCGGCCCAAGACGGGCTAAAGATTCACGGGCAGCTTTTTGTCCCTCGTGGACGCACTTCTCCCGGCCAAGCGTTGCTCTTCATGCACGGCGGCTCGCGGCGACAGATGATGCTCGGCTTTCATTACATGCAGTACTATCACAACGCCTACGCCGAAAATCAGTATCTCGTTTCGCGAGGCTACGTGGTTCTTTCGGTCAACTACCGCACGGGAATCATGTATGGCCGGGCTTTCCGCGAGCGCGAGAAAGGCGGGCCGCGCGGTGCGGAGGAGTATCAGGACATCGTTGCAGCAGCGAAATATCTTCAAACCCTTCCTATAGTGGATGCAAAGAAAATTGGCCTTTGGGGCGGTTCTTACGGTGGATTTTTGACGGCCATGGGTCTTGCTCGCAATTCGGATATTTTCGCCGCCGGAGTGGATTTTCATGGCGTGCATGATTGGTCGGCGCGCGGCATTTTCCGCGGCGGTCCGGGAGGGCAGGAAGTCGGCGGCCCGCCCGACCGCGCCGAGGCCCTGCGCATTTCGTTCGAGTCTTCGCCGAATGCTTCAATCAAGTCGTGGAAATCGCCCGTGCTGTTGATTCAAGGCGACGACGACCGCAACGTGGATTTCAGCCAGATGGTCGACCTTGTCCAGCGGCTCCGCGAACAAAAAGTGCCGTTTGAGCAGATCGTTTTCCCCGACGAGATCCACGATTTTCTTTTGTGGCGCTCCTGGGTGCGCGGGTACAAGGCGACCGCGGACTTCTTCGACCGCGCACTGGTCAAAGGCGAATCGATCACCAGCGGGAACTAGTCCCAATTAGACTGGTGTTGGCATAATTTGGGCTTGTTCGATCAGAAGACTTTATTCGCAAGGTAGAGGCTCAACTTGGTTAAAAAGAGGTCGGCCACGATAATCATCACCGAGGAAATGACGACAGCTTGTGTCGTGGCCCGGCCGACGCCTTGTGTTCCGCCCCGCACCGTAAGTCCCTTATAGCAGCCAACGGTCGCCAGAATGAAAGCAAACGCCACCGACTTCATGAAGCCTTGCATCAGGTCCGGAAACTCCAGAATATCGACGGCGCGCCGCCAAAATTCAACGGCGCTAAGTTGCAACGAAAAGACAGAAGCAACGCATCCGCCCAGCAAACCGACGAACACCATCAGCGCCGTGAGCAGCGGAACCATCAACATGGTCGCCAGCACGCGGGGCGTCACCAATTTGCGGCTCGGGTCGGTGCCCATGGCCCGCATCGCGTCCACTTGCTCGGTCACCAGCATCGAGCCCAGCTCGGACGCCATTCCCGAAGAGCAGCGCCCGGCGGTTAGGAGTCCCGTAATCGCCGGTCCGAGTTCGCGTACCAGCGCCAGCGAGACGACGTCTCCGGTCAACGAAGTTTGTCCAAAGCGCACAAACTGCGCGCCAGTCTGCAGCACCATGACTCCGCCGATGAAAAATCCCGAAAGCAAAATGATCGGCAGCGAGCCGACTCCCACATCATCCATTTGGTCTAGGGTGTCTTGAAAATAATGGGGTGAAGTTGCGAGATTGGTCAGAGACCGGCAGGAAAGCAGCGAGTAATCCTGAACGGCAGCCACCGCCCGCTTCGCCGCGTCCTCCAGCACTTCGACGACCGAAGGGGCTTGTTCCTGTTTCGTACGGTTGCCTGTTACCTGGAGCGGAGTATCGGCCACAAGTACCTGTTCACACCCGTCGTTTGCCTCGAATCTCTCGCCGAAACAGCATCTTCGCAAGCGTAACTGTGCGCCAACTTTGCGTCAAGTAAGCGATTCAGAGCAGGTTTCCAAACGCTCAGGAACCTTAGTCAACTGAGCAACTTACACCACAACAAACGTGTTCGAATCGCCCTCTATTCGCTAATCTTTCTACTGGACACTACTATGAGTTATCCACCAGAGCGCCGGCGCCGAACTCGGCTAAAGCTTTCACAGGTGGTTCGCGTGCGGCCTTCGGACGCTCACCTCCACTTCGATGAAATCCTGCCCACGCTGAACACCACTCGAGACAGTGTCTACTTCGCCTCCAAAAACGTGTCGTATAAGGAGGGCATGCGCGTATTTATTACCTTCCCGTACTCCGACACACCCGGTTCCCTGAATCGCGAATCCCTTGGCAAGGTTGTTCGTGTTGACGACTTAGGTCAGGGGCGACGCGGCATCGCCGTCGCAATCCTCATGCCGGTGTATACCGGCGGCAAAGAAACCGTACGATAAGCTAACCTTCAACGGGCCAACATGCATAAGTCACTGGAGCGCTAGAAAAACCGTTCTGGAGCTATAATCCCGCCCTTATGCCCTTGCCCTCAGGCACACTGGTTGGCCCCTACGAAATCCTTGCCCCACTCGGCGCAGGGGGAATGGGAGAGGTCTACCGGGCACGTGATTCCCGCCTCGCGCGCAACGTCGCCTTAAAAATTCTCTCGCCTGATTTTGCTCCTGATTCCGACCGCCGGGCACGCTTTGAACGCGAGGCGCGGGCGGCCGGACAGATTCATCATCCAATATTCTTGCCGTACTCGATATCGGCGTATATGACGGCCTGCCGTTCATCATCACCGAGCTTTTGGAAGCTGAGACGCTTCGGGAACGCCTGGAACCCGGGCCACTTCCTCAGCGTAAAGCCATAGAAATCGCTTCCCAAATTGCAAAGGGACTCGGCGCTGCTCACGAAAGAGGCATCATTCATCGTGACATCAAGCCGGAGAATATTTTCATCGTCAGCGACGGCCATGTGAAAATTCTCGATTTCGGCCTGGCAAGCGTTTCTATTCAGGACTCGGCGCCCCCGGATGCCACGATCACGCTGAAAACAGCTTCCGGAATCATTCTGGGCACGGCCGCCTACATGTCTCCTGAGCAGGCCCGGGGGCAGGCTGTCGATTCCCGCTCCGACATCTTCAGCCTCGGCTCTGTCCTTTACGAAATGCTGTCTGGCCAGCGCGCTTTTTCGGGCAACACCTATGCCGATCTGATTTCCGCCATTCTTCGCCAAGACCCAGCGCCACTGCCTTCAGAGCGAAAGGTTCTTCCCGCCCTTGATCGCATCGTTCGGCGTTGCCTGGAGAAAGCTCCTGCCGAGCGCTTCCAGTCGGCTCGCGATCTGGCGTTTCAGCTCGATTCGCTCGCGTCCCATGTTGCATCGAGCAGCGGCGGTGCGCTGCCTGCTATTCCGCTGGGACCGTTGAACCCTTCTCCGCTCTCGCGAATTTTCCGCTGGATGATGCCGGCGTCGCTGATCCTGGCAGCCGCCATTTTCGCCTGGTGGTTCCGCGGACGGCAACTTCAGGCCGCTCGTCCCCCGGTTGTGCTTTTCGAGCGGTTGACCGATTTCTCGGGGATGGAGGAAAGCCCCGCGATTTCGCCGGACGGCAAATCGGTCGCGTTTGTAGGTGACTCAACGGGCTCGCGCCAAATCTGGATTCGCTTGCTGGCCGGAGGTGTTCCTTTCCAACTGACCCGTGATGCCGTCGATCATTTTTCCCCGCGGTGGTCTCCCGATTCCGCCTCTCTCTTTTATTACACTCCGCCTGCGGAGGGATCGCACCAAGCGACTGTTTGGGAGATTTCCGCTCTCGGCGGAAATCCTCGCCGGTTGACCGCCAGTCTCAGTGAAGTTGATCCCAGCCACGATGGAAAGTCGCTGGCGTTTTTTCGTCTCGGAGCCGGCTAAATCGAGCTCGTTCGCACTGATCGGGACGCTTCTCACCCTCAGGTTCTCGCGCAATTCCCGTCAAAAACAGCCTGCCGCCAGCCCCGCTGGTCCCCCGACGATTCCTCCATCGCTTTCATGCTTGCCAATGATCGTTGGTCGGATGATCTTTTTTACGTTTCCGCTACGGGCGGCGTTCCCCGGCGCGTGACCTTCGATACGGCGCCGTTCTCCGGCTTCTCCTGGCTTCCAGGCGGCTCCGGATTCGTGTTCAGCAGTTCCCGTGGTTCCACTATTCTTTACTTGCCCACCATGCACCTGTGGCAAGTTCCCCGGGATGGCGGCGAACCACTCCAGCTCACCTTTGGCGACGAGAGCGACGCCTCTCCAGACATCGATTCTCGCGGTCGTCTGGTTTCCAGCCGCATTCGAATCACGTTTGACATCTGGAGGTTTCCCGTTGCGTTTGCTCCGGCAGAAAATGTCCAACGTACAGCACGCGTCTGTTCAAAAGGTTCACGGGGAGCTAACAAGAACCCGGCCTACCACGACCGGGCGTTGTTGCCGCCTTCGACCAGAAACACATGAAAGTCCGTCGCCAGAGGCTGCGCACCAACCTGCCGCATCATTGCTGCGATTTGTCCCCG
>DATFRZ010000130.1:0-27804 GCA_035262885.1 Candidatus Acidiferrum sp. | reverse complement strand
TCGTGGAGACCTTGTAATTTCCCTGAGGCTGCCGGACACTACCTGCTGATGAGGACGAAAATACGCATAAGTTGTATTTGCGCCAGCATTTTGGGGCTGGGCGTCTGTTCCTGGTTTGCCCGGCAAGCTGGGGCGCAGCATGCTGCGCCGCTACAAGGAGGCGGGGCCGGAGCTACGACAGAGGCGCGAGACCCGGCCCCCTTCTTTGCTCAAGGGCAATCGGCGCTGCAAAGAGGGGATCTGGAAGCTGCGGAAGCGGCGTTTCGGCGGGTGCTTGCGCTCGACCCGCGTTCTGGAGCGGCTTATTCGAATCTCGGCGTGATCGCCACACGGCGGAAAGAGTGGGACAAGGCCATCACACTCTTGCGAAAAGCGGAAACGCTGGAACCGAAGATGACGGGAATCCGGTTGAACATCGGGCTTGTGGAGTATCGGCGGGGAAATTATGGTGCCGCGATCGCTCCGCTGGCGTCTGTTTTGCACGAGCAGCCGGACTCGGAGCAAGCACGCTACCTCCTGGGAATGTGCCAGGTGTTCACCAAACACTACGACGAGGGGATAAAGGTCCTCGGGCCACTTTGGCCGAAGAGGTCGGAGGACGTGCTGTACCTTTATTTGATGGACATTGCGGCTGTGGAATCGGGCAAGAAGGACCTCGACGAAAAAATCCTGAAACAAATGATCGCTGTGGGCGGAGGAACGCCGGAATTCCACCTCATTCTGGGGAAAGCGTATCTGAAGCGAGGTGAAGTCTCCGAGTCGACGGCGGAGCTGGAGCAGGCCCTGGCGCTGAATCCGCAATTGCCGTTCATCCATCTGAATCTGGGAATTGCGTATATGCGCTCGGGGGAAGACGAGCGGGCGGAAGCTGAATTTCAGAAAGAAATTGCGGTGGATCCGGACCTGGCCGACACGTACGACCAGCTGGGCGAGCTGTACTCGCGGGGGAAAAAGGATGAGGAAGCGGAGAAAGCGTTTCGGGAGGCGCTGCGAAGAGATACGAAGATGTCCAGCTCCTATGAAGGGCTCGCAAAGTTGTATCAGAAACAGGGAAAACTGGAGGCTGCTCTGAAAATGATTGATGCGGCGCTGCGCCTCGACCCTGAGATACAAGGCGGGCACTTCTTGCGGGGAAGGATTCTAGCGCAACTGGGACGGCAGAAAGAGGCGCGGGTGGAGCTCGCGGCTGCTCGAAAGGCGCTGGACGCTCAACTGGGCAAGGAGCGAGCGAAGCGTGAAGAAAATCGCCTGCCGAATCCGGAGCTGACGCGGCAGCCAGAGTAGGAAAGCAGAAAGTAGACCACCTCTGCACAGATCATCTCAACGCGGCAGGGGTGGGGGTTGCCAGGGGCCGCGGGAGTGCTCGAGAGCTTCGGCGACGGCGAGAACGAGTTCGTCTTCGAAGGGGCGGCCGATGATTTGCACTCCGATGGGAAGGCCATCGCTCGAAACGCGAATGGGGACGGAAGCCCCGGGGAAGCCAGTGAGGTTGAGCCACTGGCAGAAACGCATGGTGTCGCGGTAGCCGGTGCCGGGGTTGTAGTTTCCTTCGCCGTGCCGGAAGGCGGGAGCGGAAGAAACCGGTGAGAGAAGAATGGGGACGCGGTCCATTTGACGGAGGATTTTTTCGCGAAGGAGATCGCGCTCAGCGCAAGCCTGGATGAATTGATCCAGCGAGAGAGGATTAGGCGACGTTGCGATAGAAAGATATTCGCGCAGCATGTGGCTGAGTTGGGATTCCCGCCCTGCGAGGTTCGTGTTGAGCAGATGCGCGATCACTGGGCCGAAGAAAAACCACCAGAGTTCGAGGGCGCGATCGAGACCGTTTAATTCGAATGGCTCGACGGAGAAGCCATGATCGCTGAGAAGTTTTGCAGCGCCGTGGACGGCGGCGCGAGTCTCAGGTGTTGCATTGCTCGGAGGAGAACTTTGCAGCATTCCGATGCGCGTGCCGCGCAATTCCTTTTCGGAGTAAGAACGAAGCGGAACTGGCGCGGAATGCGGGTCGCCGGAGTCAGGGCCGGCCACGACTTCAAACAGAGCGTGCACGTCGGCGATGGTGCGGGCCATCGGGCCGACCACTCCGATCCAGCCGAAAGCGCCTGCGGCTGAAGGGAAGTGTCCAGTGGCGGGAACGCGCCCGGGCGTGGGCTTGAGTCCAGAGATGCCGCAAAAATGCGCGGGGACGCGAATGGAGCCGCCGCCGTCGCTGCCGACTCCGCCCATCGAGCAGCCAGCGGCGATGGCTGCCGCTTCCCCGCCACTCGAGCCGCCTGAAGAGTACGCGAGATTCCAAGGGTTGCTGGTTTTCCCGGTGAGGAGATTGTTGGTTTCGTAGGCCATCAGGAATTCAGGCGTGTTGGTGTTGCCGAGAAGAATGGCTCCCGCGGATTTCAAGCGCGCAACGAGAGGAGCGTCGGCGTGCGGGACGTAATCTTTGCGGAGGACAGAGCCTGCGGGACAAGGCCAGCCGACCACGTCGACGCAGCTTTTGACCGTGAGCGGAATGCCATGAAGAGGGCCGAGTGGCTGGTTGTGCGAGACGGCAGCTTCTGCGGCACGAGCTTGTGCGCGAGCGGCGCCAGCGTCCAAATGAACAAAGGCATGGAGCTTGGGCTGCAGGGATTCGATGCGGCGGAGATGGGTATCCACAATTTCCACAGGAGAAATTTGCTTGCGGCGAATGCTTCTTGCGATATCTGCGATGCTGGAGAAAGGTGCTAGGTCGATCATAAATGAAAGTGCCGAGAGTATTCGTGCATGAGATGCACGTCAAGCGCGTAGCGATGCGTGGGACAAGGCGAAGGTAAAATAAGTTGACCTAATCTGTGGCTGCCAGGAAAATTTCAACGTTCTTGTCGAGGAAGCGTGGATTCTACAGGTAGCTGCGGCATTTTGCGCGGATAGGACGAAAGCTTCTATGCACGGGATGGTTGGGCGTGGAGTTGTGATGGGAACTTGCAGTGCGCTGCTTTTTTGCGCGGCGATTGGTTTGCGAGGCGGCGCAAACGCGGGACAGGAGCAGGAAAAGGCCGCAGGCGCGAAAAGGTCAGCGAGCAAGTCCAACGCGGCGGAGGCGTACCGCTTCAACACGCTGGGCGTGGCGCACATGAACCAACAACGGCCGGCGGACGCGCAGAAATATTTCGACGAGGCTTTGCAGGCAGACCCGAAGTTCGCGGTGGCACGGTTGAACCTGGGCGTGGCGCTGCTGGGGCAGCAAAAGCTCGATGCCGCGCGCGCAGCTCTAGAGGAAGCTACGAAACAACTGCCGAACGATCCGTACGCATGGTACAACCTCGGGCTGGCCTACAAAGACACTGGCGAGTCGGAGAAGGGGATTGCGGCGTTTCAGCGTGTGACGGAAATCAAGCCGAATGAAGCGGACGCCTATTATTTTGTAGGGTACCTGAATACGCAAATCCAAAAATATGACCAGGCCATCGCAGCGTTCCAGAAGGGGCTGGCGCTGAATCCCGTCCATGCGTCGGCAGAGTTTGGGCTGGCACGCGCGTTGCAGCGCAAAGGCGACACCGCTGCGGCCCGGGAGCATTTGGCGCGGTTTCAGAAAATCACCTCGGAACATTTGGGGACGCCTTTCGGCGCGGGGTACGGGGACCAGGGGAAATTTTCGACGGCGGAACTCCCGCTGAGCGCCGTGGCGGATGTGCCGGTGCCGATTCCCGTACATTTTGCAGCAGAAGCGAATCCGTTTGTCTCGAATGGTAAAAGCGGGAACGCTGTTTCGATTGGAGCGAGCACCGGCGCGTGTTTTTTTGATTTTGATGGAGATGGGAAACCCGATCTTTTCTTGGTGAGCGGCACGCCGGACGAAGTGAGTCGCTTGCTGCGCAATCTGGGCAACGGAAAGTTTGAGGATGTCACGCAGGCGGCGGGGATTCACTTGACGGGCGCTGGATTCGGTTGCGCGGCAGGCGACTTTGACAATGACGGCAAGACGGACTTTGCCGTGTGCCTGAGCGACGGCGTGCGGCTGCTGCACAACCAGGGCGAAGGAAAATTTGAAGACGTGACCGAGGCGGTGGGAATCCGTAAAGAAAAAGGATGTGTGGGCGTGACCTTTGTGGATTACGACCACGACGGTGACCTGGACTTGTACGTCACGATGGCGGCGGATTCGGGTGCTGCGGGCGGGGCGCACAATTTTCTGTGGCGCAACAATGGCAATAGCACCTTCACAGATGTTTCGGCAGAGACGGCGCTGGGGGTGGCAGCGACGGGAGCGGGCCTAGTGACAACAGATTTCAACAATGACCGCGCCATTGATTTTGTGCTTGCGGGCGGGGCGGCTGGTGCGTCGATTCTCTTGAATCCGCGGGAAGGCAAGTTTAGGCCATTAGCTGGGATTGACTTTGCGAAAGAGAAGTTGCCGCCGGCGGTGGGTGTGGTGGCGTTTGATTTTGACAAAGACGGCTGGATGGACTTGGCGTTCACGCATGCGGGAGCGCCAGGAATCAGTTTGTGGCGGAACGTGGAGGGGAAGCGACTGGACCGCGTGGCGCTGCCGGATTTTGGCTGGCAAAAGGGTTGGGGCATTGCGGCGGTGGACTACGACAATGACGGCTGGCTGGATCTGGTGGCTGCGGGCGAATCGACGACCGGCGCGGAGCTGCGGCTGTTGCGCAATTTGGGGAGCAAAGGCTGGAGCGATGTAACAAAAAGTGTGGGGCTGGATGCCGTAAGGCTGAATCAGCCGCGCGCGATTGCCGTCGCGGACATTGATGGAAACGGAGACGCGGATCTGGTCGTGACACAACTTGGCGGCCTGCCCGTGGTGCTACGTAACGAGGGCGGGAATCAGCACGGTTGGATGAGCATTGACCTGAAAGCGCTGAACGACAACAAGAGCGGCATCGGCACGAAAGTCGAGCTGTACGCGGGCCCGTTGTATCAGAAGTGGGAAGTGGCTGGGGCGTCCGGCTATTTGGGGCAAAATGCGGCGCCGATTCTGGCCGGCTTGGGGGCCGAGACGAATGCCGAGGTGGTGCGGCTGCTGTGGCCCACCGGAGTGCCGCAGGACGAAATCAATCTCGCTGCGAAAAAGACGCAAGCGATCACAGAATTGGACCGGCGCGGAAGCTCGTGCCCGATTTTGTTTTCGTGGAATGGTCATGAGTATGAATTCATAGCGGACATGATCGGGCCTGGCGTTGTAGGGCACTGGATTGCGCCGGGTGAGCGCGACGTTCCGGATCCGGACGAGTATCTTAAAGTTTCCGCGCGCAGCGTGAAGCCGCGAAACGGATTGCTGAGCTTCCGATTCCTTGAGCCGATGGAAGAGACGGTTTATCTCGACCAGGTGAAGTTGCTGGCGATCGATCATCCAGCCGCTTATGAAGTTTTTCCGAATGAGCGTTTTGTAAGCGCGCCGCCTTTCCCGGAGTTTCGCGTGATTGCAACTCAGAATCCGCATCCACCTGTGAGCGCGCGGGACGATCGTGGGAATGACGTGCTCAAGCTCATTTCAAAAGCCGATCGGAAATACGTCACGGATTTCGAGGATTTGCCGTTTATGGGATTTGCGAAATTGCACTGGCTGGAGTTGGACCTTGGCGCCTGGGATCCGCAGAAGCCGCTACGGCTGATTATGGATGGCTACACCGATTATTTCACAGCGACTTCGATGTATGCCGCGGATCAAGCGGGGGTCAAGGTGATAGCGCCGTACGTGGAAGCGCAAGACACGCAAGGCAAATGGGTGCGCGTAGTGGAAGACATGGGTTTTCCCGCTGGGCTGGAGCGCACGATGGTTGCGGATTTGAGCGGCAAGCTGCCGGCAGGGACACGGCGGATTCGCATTTTCACCAACCTGAAGATTTATTGGGACGCGATTCGAATCGATCAGACACCGGATGCAAAAGACGTTCGCGTTTCGGAAGTGCCGTTGGCCAAGGCGTCGTTGGATTTTCTCGGTTATCCGAGTGAAATTCGGTTGCAGCCGGCAAGCGACACCACTTATTCGTACACGCATCGCAGCATGTCCGGGCCGTACGCGCGTGCGGCGGGAAACTACACGCGCTACGGAGATGTTTACCATTTGCTGCGTGTTTCGGATGATCGCTTTGCGGTGTTCGGCTCCGGGGAAGGCGTGAAGCTGGATTTTGATCCGCAGGCGTTACCGGAGTTGCCCAGGGGCTGGGTACGCGACTACTTTTTCTATGCGGATGGCTTTGAGAAGGATTTGGATTTCTACGCCGCCGACGCGTTCACCGTGGAGCCGCTGCCAAGACACTCGCCTTTGTCGTATCCGTACCCGGAAGGAAGAGATTATCCGCGGGATGCGGAGCATTTGAAATATCAGTTGGAGTACAACACACGCACGCGTTCGCACCGCATGCCGCCGAGCCTGCGCTATCAATATCCGGATTCGCCGCGTTGAAACGTTGCTGACAACCCAGAAACAAGGGTCCAACACAGGGTACACGGAGGACGCAGAGGTTGCTGAGAGCAGGACCTTGAGGCGTGGAGCTACTTTTCTTTGCGCTTGCTCAGATTTTCCTTGACGCGAAACTTTACGATGCGGCTGATGAGAGAAAGCGGGAGCGGCTTGTCGAAAGGGAATTGAACAGATCCTTTCGCTCCTTTGTAGCCGGACAACTCCTTCTTGAACGCGGTGATCGCCGAAGTCCGCGGGTAGAAGCCGATGTGGCTTTTGAAGGCCGCAAACCATACCAGCATGCCGTTCAAGGTAAAGGAAGGAATGCCGTAGCTAATCTTTTCTTTCGCTTGGGGCGCAGCCTTTTTGACGGCCAAGCGCACCTTCTGCAAGCGCTGCTGCACTTCTTTTGGGAAACGATCCAGGTAATCGTCAAAGTCCTTCGGCGGCTTTCGGGAGATGGCCATTGCGGCATCATGCCCGTGATTATGAGAAAGCGCAACGGCGTAGGCCGAAAAAGCCGAAAAAGGACGCACATTGAGAACATTGAGGCGGGTGGGTGGACTTGAACCGGTGTATAGTGAAATGGTCACACCTGATTTACTTTCCGTGGTGAGCTCACGAAATCTAAACCACTTGTGGCGGAAGAGGCCAGCCCTCAGGAGCTATAATGGAGCGATATCAATGGAGCAAGTCGTATGGCGAAGCCATACGCGAAAGCCAGCGGACCGTCCGCATGCTGAGGATCAACATTGCCGTGAATGAACTTCTTCGCTCTCTGCTCGATATAGGAACAAGTGCGGCGAGGCGGAGGGAGCAAAAAGAAATTCTTTGTGCGCTCAATGATCTGCGAATCATGATCCACCTGCACAGAAAATATGCCTAGCGGCTTCGTTTCGCTCCGATGAAGGCCGTGTAGTCCGGGCGCGAACAGACAACAGAACAACTTAGAAAAACGAACCGAGTCCCCACCCAAACGCTCCGAAGCGATTGTGAGCGTGTAAAAGCGATTTGTCGGAGAGCCGCATTAGGCGGTCGAGGCGCAACACGTTCACAGCATAATAGGAGCGAAACGGAACCCGGACACCAGGGATGCTCCATTGCATTTGGATGCCGGTCGAACCGTGGAGGACGCCGTTGGTGGCGCTCAGGAGATTGGGTTTGCTTGCGCCGAGCCAGTTGGGAAGAAGCCAACCCGAGCCGAGATCGAAGAAACCCGCAGCCTCGACGCCGTTGTGAAAGGGAATGCGATATTCCGCGTTTGCCGCAGTGATGAGATTGGCGCCCGCATACGAAGGGGAAGAGATGAATGTGCCGGAAGGCGTCGCGTGTTCAGTCATAACCATCGGGCCGAGGTCGCCAGCGCGAAGGCCGCGGACGTATTCATCGCCCGGGAAGAACCGGGAATAGAGCGGCATGTCGCCGCGGTAGCTGCCTGCGGCGCTGAAACTTGTGCGGAAAGCCCAGGAGTTCGCGGGCGAGAAAAGCGGATCGCGAAAAATGCGCGCGGCGTCACCCGAAGAGCGGAGCATATTCTCGTCACCGCCAAGCAGGCCGCCGGAAACGGAGTTTGCAAAAAGAACGCGTTCGCTGCCGGAATCGTGGGCCCAGGAGGTTCCAACCGAACGACTGGAGGTATGCGTGCGGAGATCGATAGGCGAGCCGGTTGTGCTGCTTGCTGCGCCAAAGGTTTGATCGGAAGTGGTGCGTGAAAGAGTGTAGTTGACACCGACAAAGTCGGAGTTCGTCAAAGAGTAGGTCCAGGGAACGTTGATTCCTTCACTGTGGGAAGTGGTGAAGGGACCCTGAACGCCGCGCACGAAACGCGGACGAATCACGTTATTGAAAATGGAGAAAGCGAGTGAGCTGCGCGTGCCGAAAATGCCGTCTTTGGCAATGCCCAGGAGCAGTTGCAGGCTTTCGGGTCCGCCCTCGAGCTTTGCGCTAAGCAATTCTTCGTGACTGAAAAGATCGAAGACCGTGTAGGCGAGGCCGAGGGTGCTGCCGAACTGGGCGCGGCCACCGTCAAAGGTAACGCGCTGCTGGCCAATTTCTTCGAGATGAATTGCGACGTCCGCGGTGTGGCGGCTGTCGTCGAACTGGATGTGAATGTTGTCTTTGCGGATGGGTTTGAAATAGCCGGTGCGCGCGAGTTTCGTGAGACCCGTTTCCAAAGCGCGTTCATCCAGAGGCTGGCTCTCACGCAAGGGGATTCGGCGCCGAACGAAACGATCATTGAATTTGTGCAGGCCCTGCAACTCGATCCGCCGGACGAGATAAGGAGGCGAATCGCTGAGGTTCAGCTTGAGGCGCACAGAATGTTCCACAGGATCGAAGATGGGGCTGGCGTCTACGGCTTGGAAAGGGGCGGTGTTGGATCGGGAGTCGCGGGATTGCAGGTGGGCCGAGTAATAGCGGCGAAACTTGTCCACCTCCTGTTGAGAGAATGCGTGGTCTGGGTCGGGAACGGGAAAGGGCAGACGCTTGCCATGATGATCTCCAAGCGCGTGTTCGAGAGCCGGGCTTGGTTCGATACTAGCGAGACGGTAAAACGGGCCGGCCTGCACAGGGATGGAAAGCGAAAGGCCCGTCTCTGCGGCGTGGTGCGGGAAGGGGAACCACTTGCGAGATGTTCGGGCGACTTTGTCCACAAGTGCGCCGCCCACTCGCGCCTCCGGATAACCGTGGCTCTGATAGTACGTAAGAAAGCGCTGGCGATCTTCTTCAAACGCCGCCTGGGTGTAGGCGTCTTTGCCTCGCAGCGAAGCCAGAGGTTTCCATGGCGTGATGCTTTGCATTTGCGCACGCAATAGCTTTTCCGAAACGCCCGAGTTGCCTTCAAAGCGAACTTGCCGAACCGGGAGATGAGGGCCATCCGCAATTTCGAACCGAACACGGACGGTGCCGTTTTCCTGGGGTTGCCGAAGGATTTGGACGGAAGCATCGGGGTGTGCCAATTCGTTGAGGGCGGACCGAATTGCCAGCGCAATGCGTTGCAGCGTCACAGATTCGGCTGGCTTGCCAAGGCCGGGCGCAAGTTTCTTCTCTTCGAGCAGTTTTTCAACTTGATTCGTTGAAACCAAGCGGGAGCCTGAATATTCAACGCGCGAGAGAGTGGGCTCTTCTTCGAAGTGGAAGATGAGATGAATGTAGGGTTTCGAAGTAGATGCTTGGGCGCCGGGCATTGAGGATGGAGACTCTTCCACCCGGATAGAAGCAAACCAGCCAAGCCTGCCGAGGGTGTGAAGATCGTGCTGAAGTTTCTCTGCTTCGAATGGATTGCCGGGGCGCAAAGAAAGTTGCGCCGCAACCGCCTCAGGGGAGATGTGCCGGAGGCCCGTGAACTCGAAGGAATCGAGGACGCGGGAATTCTCTTCACCATTGGTCTTGAACAAAGCTTTGGGAGACGGCATTTCGGTCTGAGCCAAAACAGGGACTGCAGCCGTCAACACGCACAGCAACCCAGCGGATACGACGAGCCAACGCACCGAATCGCTCCTTGCACCGAGGAGGATGTCTTAACGGATGTCGCGCGACTCGGGTTTGGTTGTCTGTGCGAAAACAGCCCGCCGCAGAATGCGCCTGCGGCGGGCTGTTGCTACCACTCGCGGTTGAGCGTGCCAGGGCTTTATGGATGAAAGAGCATGGCAATTGCTAATTTTGAGAAACAGGCTTGCCAGTACTTGGATCGAGGATCAAGGGATTGTCTTGATGATTGTTGTTTTGGCTGAAATTGAACATGCCATCGATCGGTCCAGCAAGGGCATCGAACGAACCCTGGCCGAGGCGCTGTCCACCAAGCCAGTTGTCCTCGATGAAGCGCATAACTGAGCTCTGATCCGTGATCGAGTGGTCCACGAAGTTTCGCCGCGCCCACGGAGAAACAACCAGGAACGGCTGACGCGGGCCATAACCGCAGCGGCCAAGGGCGTGAGCATTGTTCGGATCTACTCCTGGCAATGCCGTAGTGTCTGCCGAGGAGCCGCAGAGCCCCGCGCCACTGAGTGCGTCTTGCGCGCCATGCGACTGGTTGACGAGGGGACCCATCTGGTGGTCGTACCAGCCGTCGGAATCATCGTACAGGATTATGACCGCAGTGCTGCTCCACTCCGGCCGCGTTTGAAGGAAATTCACAACGTTGACCACGAAAGTCTGTTCGTCCAGGGGATTGGAGTAGCCCGCGTGGCCGTCCTGGAAGGCTGGTGCCTTTAGAAAGCTGACTGCAGGGAAGTTGCCAGCGCCGACCGCAGCGAAGAAATCGTTGATGTCATAGTTGTGGTTGGCAGGACCGGCATTGCCAATTTCGGCGACCGAGGCCGGCCTTGCGTGCGTCGGATTGGCGGTGGAGGCGTGATACTGGAAAAAAGCGTGGTGCGGAATGTAATCTTTGGTAGACCCTGAAAGTCCGGTCGAGCTCCGGCTGCATCCAGCGGTTCCGTTTGGATTCGTAGCCGTGAGATCGAATCCGCCCATGAACGATCCCCAAGAGACGCCAGCGTCATTGAGCATGTTCCCGATATTCTTTCCCGACATGGAAACGGTAATGGAATTGTTAGAGCAAACATCGCCAACCGGATCGGGGTCACTGATCACTGACCACGAACCGCTCCCACCGTCGACAACGCCAAAAGTGAACACGCCCGGAGCAATGTTGAAGGCGCCGTTGGTCTGGCCCGCGACCAGGTTAAGCAGGCCCGGAGTGGACGGACCGAACACGGTGCTATAGGAATTGTCATTCATGGCGAAGTGTTGGGCATAGTTCCACATCGCCGTCACCGTGTTGCCATCGAAATAACCCAAGTTCAAACCAGTCGTGCTGGCGATGCCCCCGCCGACGGGAGGCGGTCCGGCCTTGCCGACAAACAGCGGGAACAAATCCATCAATCCATTGTCGAACGCCTGCTGCTCTGCCTTGTACCCATGCCCCTGATCGCGAGTTACTGCTTGCGAACGATCGAGCCGGAAAGGGTTTGTCGCTCCTGCCAGGTTCGCCGGATTCAGGTTCGGATTGTTCGTCAAAAGTGCGGGACTGAGTCCGTTGACTCCAGGAGTGTTCGGCCTGGCCTGGAACGCCGGTTCGCCCGGGGGATTGGTGGCGTTGGGATACGTCCCGAAGTAATGGTCAAAAGAAACGTTCTCCTGAAAAATCACGACCAGGTGCTTGATCGGAGCCGTCGAGGAACTACCTTGCGCGAAGGCAGGGCAGGCCGGCAGCAGGGTGATGCCTGCGCCCGCCACGAGTGCCATCGCTTTGGTCCAGTAAGAGTGCATATCTGATCTCTCCTTGGAGTTTCTGGTTTCTGCAGCAAGCAGGAACACGCAAACACGCAGCGACGCCTCTTCATGGGACAGGGATTCCACAGCATCAAGGGCGAGCTACACGCCGCAGGGAAGTTGTAGTTAGTTCTTGTTAGCGGGAGATGAATGGCTGGTCAAACTAACACCACACTTCTAAAGCCCTAAAGCTGCCTGGAATCGAGACATGTGCGCCAGTTGCTCACTCCCCCTCCAAGCTTCGCCCGGTATGCATTTGAGCCGAGACGTTCGGCAGGGCACCTAAGGCAGTCTCACTCGGCTTGCAACGCTTGGCCGCTTTGACTTTGGGCCGTCCGGAAAACTAAGATGCGCAACCATGCCGCGAACCCGGCAGAAGTTTCACCTGCCTCATCCCGAGCCGACCGACGCCCTGACCTATGCGCGGTTTACGGGCGTCCCGACCTTCATGCGCTTGCCGCACATTACCGAACCTGAAGAATTGGAAGTGGCGCTGGTTGGCGTGCCGTTCGATGGAGGGACAACGTACCGGCCGGGTCCCCGGTTTGGCCCGCGCCACATTCGGGAGCAATCGGCGATTATCCGCCCATGGAACCCCGTGTTGAAGGTCAATCCCTTTGCCAAGCGCCGCACCGCCGATTACGGCGACTTGAGCGTTAATCCGCTTTCTATCGAGGACAGCTTTCGCCGCATTGAGACCGGGCTTGCCCCGCTGCTTGCCACAGGCGCACGTTGCGTTTGCGTAGGAGGCGATCACTCCATTAGCCTGCCGATTTTGCGCGCCGTAGCGAAAAAATATGGGCCCGTTTCGCTGATTCAGTTCGATGCACACAACGATTTGTGGGACGAGTATTTTGGAAGCAAGTATTCGCACGGAACCCCGTTCCGCCGTGCGTTTGAAGAAGGGTTGCTGAAGGATGGAGGGGTTCTGCAGGTTGGGCTGCGCGGGCAAGTGTATGGGGAAGATGATTTTGACTTTGCCCGGGCGCACAAAGTCAGAATGGTGACTGCGGAAGAGTTTCACGAGAAGGGCCTGGGCATGGTGCAGAGTCATTTGCGCGCATTCCGGGGCAAGCCTGTGTACGTGACCTTAGATATTGACGCCGTGGATCCGGCGTTTGCTCCCGGAACCGGAACGCCGCAAGTGGGGGGATTGACGAGCATACAAATCCTCACGCTTGTTCGCGCACTGCTCGGCCTCGACATCGTTGGCTGCGACCTGGTTGAAGTTTCACCGCCGTACGACACAGGAGAGATCACATCGCTCCTCGCCGCGAATCTCCTTTTCGAATTGCTCTGCGTCCTTTAGGTGACCACGGTATAAATGACCAAACTCGCCCGCAAACTCCGGCTCCACGACTACTTCGCGCTGGCCTTTGGCACGATGATTGGCACGGGCTGGCTCGTGCTGATGGACGATTGGCTCGGACGTGGCGGACCTCTCGGCGCAGTTTTGGGATATACGATCGGCGGAATCATTTTGCTTCCCATCGGGTACGTCTATGGCCAGTGGGTGCAACGATTGCCGGACGCTGCGGGAGAAGCGGCTTACACGGCGCAAGTGTTTCCGCCGATCGTCAGTTATTTCACAGGCTGGATGATGCTGCTCGCGTACTTCATCGTGTGTCCGTGGGAAGCCGTCGCGCTCGGAAAGCTTGCGGCGTACATTTTTCCGGCGTTGAACACGCACGAACTGTACCGCATCGCAGACCAGCCGGTTTTTCTTCCACGCATAGTGCTCGGAGTTGCGCTCACGATTTTCTTGGGGGTGTTGAACTATCGCGGAATTCGCCTGAGCGCCAATTTTCAAAAATTGATGACCAGCGCGGTCCTGCTGTGCTTCTTGGTGATCGTTTCGGTCAGCGCAACGCGCGGCGCTCCCGCCAATTTTCGCCCCTTGTTTAATTCCACGCCGCTGATTTCCATTCTTCTCACGCTGCAAATCGTGCCTTACTTCATGACTGGATTCGAATCCGTTCCCAAATATGCAGAGGAGTCCAACCCAAGGTTCCGCCAAAGGAACTACATGTGGGCCATCGCGCTGGCGCTGGGCATGGGAGCATTTTTTTACTCTGCCTGCATCGCTGCGGTGACCTACGCGGCCCCATGGCGCAGTTTGCTCGGGCAACGCTTCGCGACCGCGATAGCGTTTGGAAGTGCGTTGAAAGCCCATTGGCCCGTCACGTTGATTTTCACCATGGCGCTGCTGGGCCTTTTTCAGTGCTTCAATGGGAATTTCGCAGCGTCCACGCGCTTGCTGTTCGCGTTTGGCCGCCGCGGAACCATACCCGCAAGCTTCGGCTCTGTGCACGAGCACTTCCAGACGCCGCACATAGCGGTCCTTGGCGTCACCGCCGGATCCATCGCAGGCCTTCTTCTTGGCGATGCGCTGCTCGTCCCAGTGACGGAAGTTGGGTCAATGGCGTCCGCGCTAGGCTGGTTTGCCGCGTGCGCTTCGTTCTGGATGATGGACAATCGCACCGGAATGAGAATAGCGACGGGCCTGGGAGTCTTGGTCTCCTTGACCTTTGTTCTAATGAAGGTGCTGCCCGCTTTCCCGGGCCACTTTTCGCCTGCGGAGTGGATTGCATTGGGGATCTGGGTCGTGCTAGGAGCCGCGCTGCACTGGGGGCGGAGCTAAAGTGCCGCTCGTGTATACTGCCGAAGGCGAAATGCTTCGCCAACGATGATTCCATTCCTTCATCTTGGGCCACTGAATATCCCGACATTTGGGCTGATGGTCGCGACCGGATTGCTGGTCGCGGCCTACGTGTTGCAAGCGGACTTTGATCGTCGGCGCGAAAGTTTCCTAAAACGTGGCTACTTGCAGGAAACGAAAGAGCCGAGCCATCACGACGAAGGATTCCTGGTCATCGGCATCGCCGGGATCAGCGGGTTAGTGGGCGCCCGGATCTACCACGTCCTGGAGAGTCCGCGTGACCTGATGGCCGATCCTTCGCTACTGATCAGCCGGTTCGGATTTGCCTGGTTTGGAGGGTTCATCGCCGGATTCATCGCGCTGTATATTTTGGCGAGACATTATCGGATTCCCGTGCTGGAGTTCATGGACTTGTGCTTGCTCGCGGCTGCAACGGGCTATGCCATGGAAGGATTGGCTGCTTGCTTTCCGGTGACGGCGATTATGGTGTTCCGACAAAGCTGCCCTGGGGCATGAGTTTTCCGAACGGCGTGGTCCCCACTACGGAAAGAGTTCATCCAACTCCAATCTATGAATTTCTGATCTGGATGCTGATTGCGGTAATTCTGTGGCGAATCGGAAAGAAAGCTCTGAATGCGGAAGCGACCGGAAAAGTTTTCTCTTACTATTTGATTTTAACGGGCGTCGCGAGGTTTCTAATCGAGTTCATCCGCATCAACCCTCGCTCGTTTTTCGGCATGTCTAACGCGCAGACGGCAAGCCTCGTTTCCATCATTGTGGGAATTGTTCTGCTTTTGCGGAGCAAGCCGCCGGCAGCCGCGCAAGAGGAATCGCGCTAAAGCATTTGGCGCAAAACGTACTGTAGGATGCCGCCGTGGCGGTAGTACGAAACTTCTTCGGGCGTATCCACACGCGCGATGGCGGTGAAGGCTTTCGCCTTTCCGTCAACAGATTTGACATGGACGGTGACAGATTTCTTCGGCGAAAGCGTAGCGACCCCTTCCACGGAGTAAATCTCCTGGCCGGTTAAGCCCAGCGATTCGCGATTCTCTCCCGGCTTGAATTCGAGCGGGAGAACGCCCATGCCAACGAGGTTGCTGCGGTGAATGCGCTCGTAGCTCTCGGCAATGACGGCGCGCACGCCGAGAAGCCGCGTGCCCTTCGCTGCCCAGTCGCGCGAAGAACCGGAGCCGTATTCTTTTCCGGCAATGACGACCAGTGGCACGCCCGCTTCGCGGTATTTTACGGCGGCGTCGTAGAGCGACATTTTTTCGCCGCCTGGTTGAAAGAGCGTCCAGCCGCCTTCGGTGCCGGGAGCAAGCTGGTTGCGCAGGCGAATGTTCGCAAACGTGCCGCGCATCATCACTTCATGATTCCCGCGTCGCGCGCCGTAGGAATTGAACTCATGTGGCTTGACGCCGTTGGCGATCAAGTATTTTCCCGCGGGGGAATCCACGGGAATCGAACCCGCGGGAGAAATGTGATCCGTGGTCACGCTGTCGCCAAGAATCGCCAGCACGCGCGCCCCGCGAATGTCGGCGAGAGCCGGCGGAGTCTTCGGCATGTTTTCGAAGTATGGCGGTATTTTGATGTACGTGGACTTGGGGTCCCACTGATAAATGTCGCCCTTCGGAACGGGCATGGACTTCCAATGCGCGTCGCCCTCGAAGACTTCCCCGTATTCTTTGGTGAATTGTGCGGTGGAAACGGCGGCGCGAACGGCGGTTTCAATTTCCTGCGGCGATGGCCAAACGTCTTTCAAATAAACGGGCTTGCCGGCAGTGTCATTTCCGAGCGGTTCGCTGGTGATGTCCATGTCCATGCGTCCCGCAAGCGCGTAGGCCACCACCAGCGGCGGCGAAGCCAGATAATTGGCACGCACCAGCGGATGAATGCGGCCCTCGAAGTTGCGGTTTCCGCTGAGCACCGCGACGGCCACCAGATTGTTTTCCTTGATGGCCGCTCCAATGGGTTCCGGCAGAGGGCCGCTGTTGCCGATGCAGGTGGTGCAGCCGTAGCCGACGAGGTGAAAATTCAGTTTGTCCAAATACTGCGTCAGACCCGCGGCTTGCAAGTAATCGGTGACAACTTTCGAGCCGGGCGCGAGGCTCGTCTTTACCCAGGGTTTGATGTGCAAGCCGCGCTCGACGGCCTTTTTTGCGAGCAGGCCCGCGCCGATCATCAAAGAAGGGTTCGAAGTGTTTGTGCAGCTGGTTATGGCGGCGATGACCACGGCCCCGCTTGAAAGGTCGAACGCGTCACCATTGTTGCGGACGTGAACGTTCTTGGCGGGAGTTCCTTCGACGACTTTTGTGAAAGAAGATTTTGCCTGCCGAAGCGGCACGCGATCCTGCGGACGCTTGGGCCCGGCGACAGCGGATTCAACGCTCCCGAGGTCCAATTCGAGGGTGTCGTTGAAGAGCGGCGCTGCTGTCTCGTCGGTGCGGAAAAGCATCTGTTCCTTGCAATAGGCTTCCACGAGCGCAATTTGCTCCGATAGACGCCCGGTAAATCGCAGATACGCGAGCGTCTCCGAATCGACCGGGAAGAAGCCCATGGTCGCGCCGTATTCCGGCGCCATGTTGGCGATTGTCGCTCGGTCAGGAACGCTCAAGCTGGAGAGGCCGGAGCCGTAAAATTCGACGAACTTCCCGACCACGCCCTTCTTGCGCAACATTTCCGTGACCGTCAGCACGAGATCCGTTGCCGTTGCGCCTTGACCCAAACGCCCGTGCAAACGAAAGCCGATAACTTCCGGAACGAGCATCGACGAAGGCTGGCCGAGCATGGCCGCTTCGGCCTCAATTCCGCCAACGCCCCAGCCAAAAACGCCGAGTGAATTCACCATCGTGGTGTGGGAGTCCGTGCCGACGACGGAATCGGGGAAAGCTTCCCAACTGTTGCCGTGAGGCATGGCGCAGACGACGCGCGCTAGGTATTCCAGGTTCACCTGATGGCAGATACCAGTGTCCGGTGGAACGACTTTGAAATTTTGAAACGCGGTTTGGCCCCAGCGCAAAAAGGCATAGCGCTCCACGTTGCGTTGGAATTCCAGTTCGGCGTTTAGGCCAAACGCGTTGACGTTGCCAAAATTGTCCACTTGCACGGAATGGTCGATGACCAACTCTGCGGGGAAAAGCGGGTTGATGCGCTTGGCATTGCCGCCCATTTTTACGAAGGCTTCGCGCATGGTGGCCAGATCCACTACGGCTGGCACACCCGTGAAATCCTGCAGCAGGACGCGCGCAGGCATGAAGGCGATTTCTTTTTCAGGAGCTCCGGGCTGCCAACGCGCCAGGGCTTGAATATCTTCCGCGTGGACAAAGCGGCCATCTTCGCAGCGAAGCAGATTTTCCAGAAGGATGCGCAAAGAGAAAGGAAGTCTTGCAAGTTCCGCGACGCCCTGTTTTTCGAGGAGTTCTAGGCGGTGCACTTCAAACGTTTGGGCGCCGACGTGGAGTTTGTCGCGCGTGCGGAAGGAATTTCCCGCGTTGATGGCCATCCTTACGATCCTTTCGTCGTGGAAACAGCCTTCTATGATAACCGAAATCGCATTCAGGCGCCGCGCAGCTATACTAATAGGGAAGTGAACATCGTTTTGATATCGACGTATGAGCTTGGCCGGCAGCCGTTTGGACTGGCGTCGCCTGCGGCGTGGCTGCGAGGGCGCGGCCATCAGGTAACCATGTTCGACTTGGCGCGACAGCCGATGGAGGAAGCGGCAGTTCGGGGAGCCTCGCTTGTTGCACTCTACTTGCCCATGCACACGGCCACACGTCTCGCTGTGCAGCTGATTCCTGCTCTGCGCGAACTAAATCCGCGCGCGCATCTTTGTGGATACGGTTTGTACGCGGCGATGAATGCGGGCTATCTCCACATGCTAGGCGTTTCCACCATTCTCGGAGGCGAATTCGAGGAAGGCCTGGCGCATCTAGCACAGCGTCTTGATTATGCCGCAATTCGCAACGGCAACGGCGCGTCAACCAAAACACAGCCCGAGCCGTTGATTTCGCTGGCCCGGCAGAAATTTATCGTGCCCGACCGGCAAGGATTGCCTTCGCCTGCGAAATACGCCCACGTTGTTCTGCCTTCCGGCGAACACCGTATTGCGGGTTACACGGAGGCGAGCCGCGGCTGCAAACATCTCTGCCGTCATTGCCCGATTGTGCCTGTCTACAATGGTGTTTTTCGCATCGTGGATCGCGAAGTCGTACTTGCAGACATTCGCCACCAGGTGAAGGCCGGCGCGCAGCACCTCACTTTCGGCGACCCCGACTTTTTCAACGGCATTGGGCACGCGATGGCGCTTGTGGAAGCGCTGCATCGAGAGTTTCCGCTGCTCACCTACGACGTCACCATTAAGATCGAGCACCTGCTCAAACACAAGGAGCATTTGCCGAAACTGCGCGACACGGGCTGCCTCTTCATCACCAGCGCTGTCGAATCGGTGGACGACGAGGTGCTCCGTCGCTTGGACAAAGGTCATACGCGCGCGGATTTTCTCGAGGTACACCGCATCTTTCGCGAACTGGGCATGGTTTTGCAGCCGACGTTTGTGCCCTTCACGCCCTGGACCACACTGGATGGCTACCTCGATTTACTGGGTGTCTTGCTCGAAAACAACTTGATTGAAAATGTTGCGCCGATTCAGCTGGCAATCCGGCTCCTGATTCCCGCGGGTTCTCGCCTGCTCGAACTCGCGGACGTGCGGTGTCTAGTTGGTCCCTTTGATCCATCCGCGCTGCTTTATCCCTGGCGAAACTCGGATCCGCGCGTCGATGAGCTTGGTGAACAAATTGAGGAGATAGTTGCGGCCAGCGAAAAGCGCAAGCTTCCGCGTCGCGCAATTTTTGAACGCATCTGGAAGGCTGCGCACGACCGAGCAAGTGTTGACGCGCAGTTTGCCGTGCGGCCGGTGCTCGCGTCCCGCGCGACCATCCCTTATCTGAACGAGCCTTGGTACTGTTGAGCCGAGCCAACGCGGGACCAGTTGGTCCCCTTTGCCAGAGCCAAAGAATCTTTGCCACAGACGGAGTCGTTTGTTTGAGTCGAGAGCCTTTGTATTCCACGCAAGAGCCGAACAGTACGGCCAGGCGCCTGCTGCTTTTCACCGCGAAGCTCGGTTATCAGACGCGCAGCTTTGAAGACGCGGCGCGCAAGCTGGGTGTGCGGCTTGTCTACGTCACCGATCGCTGTCAGCAACTGGAAGATCCCTGGGGCGATCAGGCCATCGCCGTGCATTTTGAGTCTCCCGGGCCCGCCGCGTGCGCCGTGATGGAAGCTCTGCGAGGCCAGGAAGTCTCCGGAATTTTGGCCCTGGGCGATCGTCCCGCCGCCGCCGCAGCTTACGCGGCGCGCGGTCTCGGAACCGAGTACAACCATCCGGCGGCCGTCGAGGCTTGCCGCAGCAAATTGCGCATGCGCGAGGTGTTTCGCGACGCAGGGCTGCGTGTGCCTTGGTTTAGAAATTTTCCAATTGCCCCGATTCCTGAGCCTTCACTTGTCGGGATCTCCTTTCCTTGCGTGCTAAAACCGATGTCGCTCTCGGCAAGCCAAGGCGTGATACGCGCCAACAACCGTGAAGAATTTCATGCCGCCGCGTCCCGCCTTCGCCGGTTGCTCGAATCCGCCGAGATTCGCGCCACGCGCGAGCCGGGTCTCGATCAGATGCTGGTGGAAGGGTATATCCCAGGGAGGGAAGTTGCCGTCGAGGGCCTTCTCACCGACGGCGCCCTGCGAATCCTCGCGGTCTTTGATAAGCCCGATCCGCTCGAAGGCCCTTATTTCGAAGAGACCATTTACGTCACGCCGTCCAGGCTTCTGGAATACGCGCAACGCGAAATCGAAAAGTGCGCGAACGACGCGGTGCGCTCGCTAGGCCTCCTTCATGGACCCGTTCATGCCGAGTTTCGAATCAACGAGGAAGGTGTGTGGCCCATCGAAATCGCCCCGCGTGCTATTGGCGGGCTGTGCGCAAGAGCCTTGCGCTTTTGCCCGAACGATAACCACGACGAGATCGGGCTGGAAGAACTGCTGCTTCGCCACGCGCTGAAGCTGGCGGGCAGCGATGCGCCGCGAGAAACGCAGGCGTCAGGCGTCATGATGATTCCCGTTCCCCAGAGCGGAGTCCTCGAAAGCGTTTCAGGAGTGGAAGCGGCTCGCGCGACGCATGGCATCACCGAGCTAATCGTCACCGCCCGTCTGCAGGATTACATTGCAGCTTGGCCCGAAGGCTCCAGCTATCTTGGGTTTTTGTTTGCCAGGGGAAATACGCCGGAAGAAGTAGAGCAAGCCATCCGTGAAGCGCACAAGCGACTAAATTTCCGCATTACGCCGCGCCTGCCGGTTGCACATCCGGCAACGCATCGCCTCCCGGCGGGCGGCTAACGATGTTGCCCGACCAGCCGTTGGCCTAACCTTTCGCTTTGGGGGGAACGTATCCCTCCGGCAATTTTGCGCCTTCCCCGAAAAAGAACTGCTCCATCTGCTCGCCCATGATTTTTTGCGAATTGGGGTCCAGGGGATTCAAGCGGTACTCGTTCATGACCATCTTGGAGTATTCGAGCCACAGCTTCCACGCATCTTTCGAAACGTTTTCGTAGACGCGCTTGCCCAGTTCGCCTGCCCACGGGACGCGGTCCAGGCCCGGCAATTCCTTGCCAAATTTGACGCAATGCACCATGCGCGTCCCCGGCTTTATCGGTTCGGCGGGCGCCGGCGTCGGATCGCAGGATTCGTTGGCCATGCTCTTCTCCTGTGCGTTTCTGTCTTTTTTTACCTTACTGCAAGTTCGAGTAAAATCCTAGCCGCACGACGGCATTTCGGGTCTATATCCGATTGTGGCTGTTATTCGACACTTTTCTTCACCAGGTCTGCGGCAGCCGCATCTATAAAGTGCTGGAGGAATCGAGCTTGCCCAAAATCACCACCGTCTTTTGGGACATTGGCGGCGTCATCCTGACCAACGGCTGGGATCACGAATCGCGAAAAGAAGCAGCCGCAACGTTTCATTTCGATTGGGACGAATTCCGGGACCGCCACGACCTTTCTTTTCCCGCATTCGACAGCGGGCTCATTACTCTGAATGAATATCTCGATCGCACGCTCTTTTATCGCGCACGCCAGTTCTCGCGCGAAGAATTCACCGCTTTTATGTTCGCGCAATCCAAGGAATACCCGGAAACGCGAGCAATTCTGGATAAGGTGACGAACACAAGAAAATATCTTGTCGCTGCCCTCAATAACGAACCCCTCGAACTGAATCAGTACCGCATCGAAGCCTTCGATCTTCGAAGGAATTTCCTGGTTTTCTTCAGCTCGTGTTACGTCCGCGCGCGCAAACCTGAGGAAACGATTTTTCGCGTGGCGCTGGAAGTTACGCAGCGCCCCTCCGAGCAATGTCTTTTCATTGACGACCGCCCGTTGAATTTGGAGAGTCCTCGCAAGCTCGGCATGAACACCATTCATCACCAAAGCGCGGAGCAACTGCGCGCGGAGCTTGGAAAATACGGGGTTGAGGTATAGTAACGCCACGCGGTTCAGCCGACTCAAATAGGCGGCCTCTGGAAAGCGAAGAAGGAGATAGCATGGCTGCGGAGACAGGTCGCACCGGTTCGGTGTACGGCGGAGTGGCGGAACCCTGCACCGTAGTTCTGTTTGGTGCTTCGGGGGACCTCGCCAAGCGCAAAGTCATTCCCGCGATGTACGACCTGGCCACGCATAACGCTCTCGGGCCGCGCTACGCCATCGTCGGGTTCGCCCGCACCAACATGACCGAGGAGGCATTCCGCGCAGGTTTGGGCGAGGCCGCAAAAACGATTTCCGAGGGCGGGCCGATTGATCCCAAAAAGTGGGAGGCATTTGCCGCTAACCTTTATTATTCTCCCGGTGACTACGCCAACCCAGAATCCTACGCGCAGCTCTGCAAGCGGCTTACTGAGCTAGAGGCTGCCAAGAACTTAGGAGCGAATCGCCTTTTCTACCTTTCCACGCCGCCTGAAGTTTATCCTGATATCGTCAAGCAGTTGGGCGGGGCTTGCATTTCGCGCTCGGTATCGCCGAACTCCTGGACGCGCATCATCATCGAGAAGCCGTTTGGACGGGACCTCGCTTCGGCGAAAGCCCTCAATGAGATTGTCCTCAACGTTTTCGACGAAAAGCAGATCTACCGCATCGACCACTACCTGGGAAAAGATACGGTGCAAAATCTGCTGGTCCTGCGCTTCGGCAATGGAATTTTTGAGCCGCTCTGGAACCGCAATTACGTGGACCACGTACAAATCACCGCTTCTGAAACGCTTGGCGTCGAGCGCCGCGGCGGTTTTTACGAGACAGCCGGCGCGCTGCGCGACATGATTCAGAGCCACGTGCTGCAATTGACTTCCCTCGTGGCCGTGGAGCCGCCGGCGGCCTTTGATGCCACGGCCGTTCGAAATGAAAAGCTAAAAGTTCTGCAGTCCATCCGCCCCTTCAACCTGGAAATGGTGGCGCAATCGGTTGTCCGGGGACAATACGCACCCGGAAAAATCGGAGATGAGCCGGTTCCCGGCTATCGGGAAGAGCCCGGGGTGAATCCCGGTTCGAAAACTGAGACTTTTGTTTCCGCGAAATTGCTGATCGACAACTGGCGCTGGGCGGGCGTGCCGTTTTACATCCGCACGGGCAAACGCCTTGCCAAACGCAGCACCGAAATCATGATTCAGTTCCACGCCGCGCCCCACATCGTCTTTCGCGAGCGCGAAGTGCAGCCCAATCGCCTGGTTTTGAACATCCAGCCTGATGAAGGAATTTCCATCAGTTTTGGCGCCAAACGGCCCGGCACGGAAATGAGCATTGGGAACGTGACCATGGATTTCAGCTACCGCGAAGGATTCGGAGACACCTCACGCAGCGCTTATGCCACCCTGCTGAACGATTGCCTCCGTGGCGATGCCACCCTGTTTGATCGTGGCGACAGCGTCGAAGCCGCATGGTCGCTCGTGGACCCCGTCCTCGACGTTTGGAGTGCGGCACGCACCGCCACCGTACCGCAGTATCCGTCAGGAAGCTGGGGGCCGCGGGAATCCGATCTTCTGCTCGAGCGCGATGGCAGGCGATGGTATAACCCTTAGCGCCAGAAAGCGCTGGAGCCACAACGATAGTTGCAAAATTTCTTCAACCGATTTAAAAGAGGGATTACACAAGGGGGAGCGGGTGATCCTTGCGGGGGACGTTGGCGGCACCAAATGCAACCTGGCGCTGTTTTGCGAGAAAGACGGCCATCTCACGCAGGTTTTCCGTCACCGCTTCGCCAGCAAAGAATTTGCGCAGTTCGATTTGATCGTCAAGGAATTTGCGCGGCAAGCGTCGGAACATCTGGGAGGCGAAAAAATTGAAGCCGCGGGGTTCGGCATTGCGGGTCCGGTTATCAATGGCCGCGTGCGCGCCACCAACCTTCCCTGGATCATCGAAACCGAAACGCTCATCAAAGAGCTCAATGTTCCTCACGTCGTGCTTTTGAATGACCTCGGCGCGTGGGGGCACAGCCTCGAGCACCTTCCGCCCGAAGATTTCTGCGTTTTAAATCCTGGCAAGCCCGAGCCCGGGGGCACACGCGCCTTGCTGGCTGCCGGCACGGGGCTGGGCGAGTCCATTCTGTTTTGGGACTCGGGCCGCTACCGCGTTGTGCCTTCCGAAGGGGGCCATTCCGATTTTGCGCCTCATACCGAGCAGCAAATCGAATTGCTTCGCTTCATGCGCCGCCGCTATCCTCAAGTCAGTTGGGAACTGATTCTCTCCGGGCGGGGCTTCCGCACGCTTCACGAGTTCCTGGCACCTAAAGTGATCCACGCCTCTTTTGAAGATCCCGACGCCGATCCCGCTCCCGAAATTACCCGCCGCGGCTTGGACAAATCTTGCCGGGTTTGTTCGGACACTCTCGATTTGTGGACTGCGATTTACGGAGCCGAGGCGGGAAACCTCGCATTGAAAGTCCTGGCGCTTGGCGGCGTTTACGTGGCCGGCGGCATTGCTGTCAAGATTCTCGAAAAAATGAAAGACGGCTCGTTTTTTCATGCCTTCAAGGACAAGTGGAAGTTCGAAGGGCTCCTCAGCAACATCCCTGTCTCCATCATCCTGAATGAATCCGCCCCTCTGATGGGGGCGGCTTATGAGGCGCTGGCAGTGGTCGATAAATAGCTGTTGTCTTCCGGCTCTCTTTTCCGCTTGGACGCAGCTGAAGCATACTTCTCTCTCACCATTCTTTGATAAGCTAAAGCGACGCGATTCTCAGGAAACGGCCTTGCCGGACGTCTCCGCGATCTCAGACACAGGCCAAGGAGCAAGCCATGAGCAGCGCGGTAACCACTCAAGTCCTCGAACTCGAAAACTATGTAAACGGCGCGTGGCGCCGCGCCACTGCTTCTGAATTTGCCGACGTGACGAATCCGGCGACCGCGGAATTGCTCGCGCGCACGCCGCTCTCCGCTGCCGCCGACGTTGACGCCGCCGTGGAAGCCGCCGCCGCCGCGTTTCCCGCCTGGCGCCGCACGCCTCCCGGAGAACGCATTCAGTATCTTTTCAAGCTCAGGAATCTTCTGGAAGAGAACATCGACGAGTTGGCCCGCATCATTACCACGGAAAACGGAAAAACTTTCGCCGAAGCGAAAGCCGAGATGCGCCGCGCCATCGAAAATGTCGAGGTCGCCTGCGGCATCCCCACGATGATGCAGGGTTACAACCTCGAAGACGTGACGCCCGGCGTGGACGAAATGCAGATTCGCCAGCCACTCGGCGTGGTCGCCGCGATCGTTCCGTTCAACTTCCCCGCGATGGTCACATACTGGTTCTTGCCTTATGCCATCGCCTGCGGCAACACCTTCCTCCTGAAACCCTCCGAACGCGTGCCGCTCTCCATGCGCCGCGCGTTTGAGTTGCTCGAAAAAACCGGCTTGCCAAAAGGCGTCGTCAACCTTGTTAATGGCGGCCGCGACGCGGTCAACGCGCTTTGCGACCATCCGCAGGTGCGCGCGATCAGCTTTGTCGGTTCCACGCCCGTGGCCAAACACGTGTACACGCGCTCCGCCGCCAGCGGGAAACGCATGCAGTGCCAGGGCGGCGCGAAGAATCACGTCATCGTGCTTCCCGATGCGGATATGGAACTGGCCACACAAATCATCAGCGACAGCGCGTTTGGCTGTGCGGGGCAACGCTGTCTAGCGGTTTCTGTGGCGGTTACCGTCGGAGGAGCGCAAAAGACGTTTCGCGACTCCATCGCGCAGGCCGCTTCGGCAATTCGCGTGGGCAACGGACTCGAGTCCGGCGTGCAAATGGGCCCGGTCATCACCAAGGAAAGTAAGAGGCGTATCGAAACCCTAATCAACGCTGGCGTGGGCGAAGGCGCGAAGCCCATTCTCGACGGCCGCGGTACGAAGATCCCGAAGTACGAAGCGGGAAATTTTGTAAAGCCGACGATTCTGGATGGACTCCCTTCCACCAGCCAACTGGCCCACACCGAAATCTTTGGCCCTGTCCTCAGCCTCATCCACGCCAATTCGATTGACGAGGCCATGGAGTTTTTGCGTCGCAGCCCATACGGAAATCAAGCCTCGCTTTTCACCACCAGCGGCTCGGCCGCCCGCAAGTTCCGCTACGAAGCTCCCGCAGGCAACATCGGCATCAATATCGGCGTTGCCGCTCCCATGGCCTATTTCCCGTTCAGCGGGTGGAAGGAAAGTTTCTTTGGCATTCTTCACGGCCAGGGACGCGACGCCGTGGAATTCTTCACCGAATCCAAAATCGTGATCGAGCGCTGGTCACGCCAGGAAACCCGCAAGTTCTGAAATCGTGTCCGGAAGCTGGCTCTTGGACTCTTGAACTTAAACTCTCTATGCCCATGACCACAAAACCTCTTCACCTCGACATGCACGAGCAGATCGAATGCGCGTACACGCTCGCGTCGCGCTTCTATAGCGATCCCGCGATCCTGGAAATTGAAAAATCGCGCATTTTCCAGCGCACCTGGCAACTTGTAGGAACGCTCGATCGGCCTTGCGGCGAAGTAAACGGAATCAAGCGGACCATCGCCGACCCCGAAAGCTTTTTCACAGTCGATGTTGTCGGCGAGCCGGTCGTCGTGGTCCGCGACAAACAAGGCGAACTGCGCGCCTTCAGCAACGTCTGCCGCCATCGCGCCGGACCCATCGCGCTCGGCAGCGGCTGCAAAAATGTCCTGCGGTGCCAATATCACGGCTGGACCTACACCCTGGACGGCCGCTTGATTGGCACTCCGGACGTCGATGGCGTCGAGTTTTTCGATCGCAGCACCATGGGCATGGTGCCGCTGCGCTGCGAAACCTGGGGCCAATTCATTTTCGTTAATTTCGAGCTTCAGGCCGAGCCACTGTCAACTTATCTGGGAAAGATTCCCGAGCAAGCACGCGGATTTCAATTCGACGGTCTGGAATTTGCCGAACGCCGCGACTATCTCATCGATTGCAATTGGAAGGTCTACGTCGACAACTACCTCGAGGGCTACCACATTCCCATCGCGCATCCCGGCTTGATGAAGGAAATCGATTACGCGCAATACCGCACCGACACGTTCCGCTATTATTCCCAGCAATTCGCGCCCATTCGCGCGATGAAACCGGAAGACGCCGGCGACCGCCTCTACGCGCCCGGTGCGGGTTTGCAAGACGCGCTGTACTTCTGGATTTTCCCCAACTTGATGCTCAACATTTACCCTGACAACATTTCCACAAACGTGATCGTACCGCTCTCGCAGGAAAAAACGCTGACCATCTTTGAGTGGTTCTTCCACGACCTTGCTTCCCAGAAAAGCCGCGAGCGTATCCAGCGAGCTGTTGCCTTCAGCGATGAAGTGCAGCAGGAAGACATCGGCCTCTGCGAAAACGTTCAGAAGGGCTTGCGCTCATCCACTTACGACCGCGGACGCTATTCCGTGAAGCGCGAAAACGGCGTCCACCATTTCCACATGCTCTTGAACGAATTCCTCACTCGAGCGTAATCGGCCGCGGACGCTCCCATGATGGTTCTGCTAATGGGCCCAGCCGGCTCCGGAAAGACCACCGTAGGAAAACTTCTCGCGGTTCAACTTTGTTGGGAATTTGCCGATGGCGACGATTTTCATCCGCCGGCCAACATCGAAAAAATGTCGCACGGCATCCCGCTCACCGACGAAGACCGCCTGCCCTGGCTGCGATCCATTCGCAATGTGATGGAGCAATGGCAAGCTCAGGGAAAAAGCGCTGTCATTGCGTGTTCTGCCCTGAAACGCAGCTACCGCGAGCTGCTGGGCATCGGTCGAAACGCAAAAAACGTCCAACTGGTGTACTTGAAGGGCTCCTATGACTTGCTGCTCGAATGGCTGCATTCCCGGCAGGGCTGTTACATGAAGGAGCAGATGTTCACGAGCCAGCTCGCCGATTTCGAAGCGCTAACTGATGCTCTCACCATCGACATAGTAGAGTCGGCC
>DATFRZ010000129.1:0-39648 GCA_035262885.1 Candidatus Acidiferrum sp. | reverse complement strand
CGTTCGCCACGCTCCAGCCCTTCACCTTCGGCAGCATGAGAGCGATTTCGGCTTCGCTCAACTTCTTCGCGGGCATGACCGCCTCCTCCAAAAGACGACAGGTTCCCATCCCCGGGTTCATTATGCGGCTCAAAGCAACCTGCGGCAAACGCGCGTCTCGAGAGCTATTCCTGAATGGTTCGCTAAACGAAAACTGTCCCGCCAGGCCCCTCGCTTCTTCATTGAATGCGCGCGTGAAATCCACTACTCTAGGGGTTTCTTTAGAAGCCTAAAAAGGCGGTAGACGGTCGCGCCGCGACAATACGGAGACATTTGTGAAAAAGAAGATTCGCGCCATCCAATATGGTGTCGGGCCCATCGGTGCATCCATTGCGAGATTAATGCGGGAAAAGCAGGCCATCGAAATCATCGGCGCGATTGACATGGATCCCGCCAAGGCTGGCCGCGACCTCGGAGAAGTGGTTGGCGCAGAGGATGCTCCCTGGGGCGTCAAAGTTTTTGCCGACGCGAAAGAGGCGCTCGACCAAAACGCGGATGTGGTCATTCACTCCACTTCTTCCTCACTGGCGAAAGTGATGGACCAGTTGACGGCCTGCCTCGAGTCCCAGTCGTGCATTGTTTCGACATGCGAGGAGTTGTCCTATCCGTTTCGCACCCACCCGGAACTGGCCGCCAAGCTAGATGCCTCGGCCAAGGAATGGGGAGTGGCGCTGGTCGGCACGGGAGTGAATCCGGGCTTCGTCATGGACAAGCTGGTAGTGACGCTTGCCGCCGTTTCGCAGCGCATCGAACACGCCAAAGCGCTGCGAATTGTAGACGCTTCCAAGCGCCGGCTGCCGCTGCAGAAAAAAATTGGCGCCGGCATGACCGTGGAAGAATTCCGCGCGCAGGTGAAAGCGGGCGTCATCAAGCACGTGGGCTTGCCGGAGTCGGTTGCCATGGTCGCAGACAGTCTGAATCTTCCCGTGGAAACGATTACCGAAGCGATTGAGCCAAAGGTGACGAGCGAGCGCGTACAAACCGAGTATTTGACTGTCGAGCCAGGACAGGCAGCCGGCGTCCATCAAATCGGGCGGGGCCTGTCGAAGGACGGCAAGGAGCTGGTCTACCTGGAATTGCAAATGTACGTTGGCGCGAAAGACTCCGCCGATACCATCACCCTTACCGGCCACCCGAACATCAGCCTGACCATTCCCGGCGGCTCACATGGCGATATCGCTACGGCTTCGGTAGTGGTGAATTCGATCCCCGTGATTCTGGACGCCCCCGCGGGCCTGCGCACGTCGCGCGATCTGCCCATCGGCTTTCTCTCGCCAAACGCAAAACCCTAAACTAAAAGGAAAAAAGAAATTGGAAAATGAAAATGGAGAGGGCGCTTTCCTCAATGTGCCGTCGCACGCGATGGCAAGACGCCAGCCGCGCGGCTCTACAAGTGCTTCCAAGCAATTCTATTCTTAAATTTCACCTTCTCATTTCGAGATCAGTTGTGCTTGAGGAATTCGCCTTTATGGCCGGTCAACGAGTTGTACAGCGTTTCGATGAACGCGTCCGAGTTCACAAATTGCCCTGAAAATTTGCTCCACGGATCGAGAATCTTGGCCTGCTTCATTTGCTCCAACGTTTTGTGTTGGTCGAGCGCTTTCTGCACCACCGCGGAAGTCTCTTTCAGCATTTTGGTGTAAGCGCGCACGTCGTCGAGGTTCGAAAGCGCGCCGTGCCCGGGAATCACTTTCACATCGGCCGGCAGCTGTGCCGTGGTCTTTTCCACGGCGTCTATGATCCCTTGCACGCTGCCGCCGCTGGCGACGTCAATGAAGGGAAATCCGTAGCGCACGAAATCGTCGCCCATGTGCACCACGTTGTTCTTTGGAAAGAAAATGATGGAATCGCCGTCGGTGTGGCCGGAGGGGAAATGCATGGCGTGAATGTCTTCCCCATTCAAATGAATGGTCACGTCGTGCTGAAAGGTGATGATGGGCAGCGCGGCCCTTGCCGCGGGCTTGTTCTCCATCTTGATCGACCCGCCGTTGCCGGCTGTCCCGCCGCTCTCCAGGCGTTTGCGCACGTTATCGTGGGCGATCAGCGTGGAGCCGGCGTTGTTGAACGGCTCGTTGCCGCCGGTGTGGTCGCCGTGATAGTGCGTGTTGATGACGAAGCGCACCGGCTTGTCGGTGACCCCGATGTTTTTCAGCGCGGCTTGGATTTTTTCCGCCAGCGGCGCAAACTGGTCGTCCACCATTACGATGCCGTCTTCGCCAACGGAAGCGGCAATGTTTCCGCCCGCGCCCTCCAGCATGTAAATGTTGCCGGAAACCTTGCTGACCTTGATCTCCACCTTGGAAAAATCCTGCTGTTGCGCCGACGCCGTCCGCACCACCACGGTGGCCATCGCTGTCAGCGCAAGCGCCCCGGTAACCCACATCATCTTGTTGGGCATGTCTCCTCCCTCCGGCAAGCGCCGCGCATTGTAGCACCGCAAGGGACAAATGCGAGGTAAAGAAAGGGGAGCTTTGCGGCGGCTCTCCGATGGGCTTCCCTCAAAGCTTTCGCAAGGACCTACCGGGGGCCCTATTTCGGGGCTCAATAAACCGTCCACGTGCCCGGCGTTGCGAGCTCAAGCAAGTGGCGGTCGGGATCGCGGAAGTAAAGGCTCCAGCCACCCAGTTCCCATGCGCGCTTTTCTTCCACTGCAATTCCCTTTTGCGCAAGCCACGACTCCCAATTCGTCAATTCGGCGGCGGAGATCGCGAAGGCGAGATGGAGTTCACCGTCTCCATCGTGGGGAGTGGTCATTTCGCGCGAGGCTCCTTTTTTGAAGAGCAGCAAGACCTG
This sequence comes from Candidatus Acidiferrum sp., assembly GCA_035262885.1. GTDB lineage: Bacteria > Acidobacteriota > Terriglobia > Acidiferrales > UBA7541 > Acidiferrum. The sequence goes on along the minus strand of DATFRZ010000129.1, from coordinate 36,816 downwards.
ATGCTGGCCGGCCTGCAGGGCGCAGCCGCGCGGGCGGAAATCAGTGATGACCGAAAACCCAAAGGTCTCCTGATAGAACTGAACGGAGCGGGCCATGTCGCTCACGTACAAAGCGGATTCAAGGATGCCATCCGTTTTTGGACGCATTTGCCGCCTCCCGAGTATGAGTTGAAGCGACCATAGCAGATTCCCTGCACGACGGTGCGTTAAGACCAAGAAGGAAGCCGGCGGATGCCGAGCAAGGCCTCCGCGGCCCATTGGCCAAGATAGACAGAAAGCGCCACGCCGTGGCCGTTGTATCCGCCAAGGAACCACACATTTTCGCTGCGCGGATGGCGCCGGAAAATGGGGCGCATGCCCTCGGTGAAGAGAATCGGCCCGGCCCAGCGGTGCGTGATGCGAACAGACTCCAAGACCGGATGCAATTGATGGACGCGGGCTTCCAGCCAGCGGAAGGTCTCCGCAGCTTCTCCTTTGCGCACATCGTAGCGGTACAAATTCGGCGCAGCAAATTGCTGTGGGTCCTTGCCGGGCTTCGCGAAAAGTGACGCAATGGAAGCGGGCATGGGAACCAGTCCGGCGCCGAAAACCACGCCGTTCGATTTGAGAAGCCGGCCCCATAAATACGGAAGATCTATGGTGTAAAAAGGATGCCGCGAAGCGAGGCCAATCGCTTTGAGCTGCGCGGCGGTCAGCGGCGCGGTAGCAAGCGCTAAAGTTAGTTTTGGCTGAGTTGCGCCGCGCAGTTCCGAGAGTTCGAGCGAGAAGGCGTTGGTGGCAAGAAGAATCTGGCCCGCGCAAATCGGTTTTTGCTGGATGCGCCCGCGAGTTTTCTGACGAACTTTTAGGCGCGGCGGATTGCAATACTCGATTTCTTCCACCTCGGCGTGTTCAACGATTTGCGCTCCGGCGGTTTCCGCCGCTCGCGCCAACCCTGCAATAACTTTGCCGGGATCGACGGCGCCGCCCGGCACGGTGCGAACCACTTGCAAGTCGCCCGAATCGTTCCAACGAATCGGCGAGCCTTTTGCCGGATTCGAACGGCCCAGTTCCCAGGTCCCAGGCAGCTCCAGGCCCGCGTTAATGCGGAGCGCGCGAAGAATCTTTTTGTAGCCGGCAAGTACGTCGCCGAGTCCGGGAAGGGGTCCTTCTGCGGTGTCGGCCAGCGCCAAGCCGCCCGTCCGCCCGCTTGCGCCTTCGCCAACGAGAGATGCTTCCAACACGATTACCGACTTTGGGGGGGCCAGCCTGCGTAGCCATGCCGCCGCCGAAAGCCCCGTGAAGCCGCCGCCCACAATGGCGAAGTCAACTGCTTCGGGAACGGGACGCGCGGCGGGGCGAAAGTCCACCGTCCAGGGCGGTGTACCCCAGGGATGCTTTTTGCCTGACATGGCTTTTGTTGGCTTCTCTTTGATGCCACGGGTGCCGGACGGACATATGATGCACAGAAGTTCCGCGGCCCAGGCTCTCCTTGCTTTCTCGCGCTTCGCTCCTCGAAGCCCTATTCACTCTTTGGCGGATTCGCGCGTGCGAACAGAACCGCGAGAATCGCGAGGGCGCTGACCAAGAGCGGATACCACACCGGTGAAATCCATGGCCGCGGAATGAGAAACAAGACGTCGGGATCCCGCAGCGACAGCGGCCAGCGCACGGTGGCCCAAAGCACCGCGTAATAGGTAATGTCCCAGACGGCGAAGGTCCACAGGAAAACCGCCGCGCGGGAACTCAGCTTCGCGGCAGTGAGAAGGGCCACACTCAGCAGCATCACCAGCGTAGCCGCTTCGCGGAACACTTCGAGCGTGAGCAGGCTCTGCGGAAATTGCGTGATGGCCTGGGATTGCTGGTAAAACTCACCGGACCTGCGAATGACATCCGAGAGTGTTCCCTGGTAGCCGGGAAGCAGCCCCACTGCCGCGCGCAGATAGACGACCACCACGGCCTCAACAAAGCCAAATGCCGCGGCAAATACGCCGCTGGTCAGCAGTTGGCGCGGAGCAAGCGCAACTCCGCTGCGTTTCCATCGAAAATAAGCAAACGGGGGGACCAGGACGAGCAGGTTCACCCACAAGGGTTCCGCAATCAACTTAAAGCTCATTGCATGATTCTAACTTGTTCGCACAGCGAAACGAGCAACGATTGCAGGCGATGCCGACGAGAGCAGCTCGGAGCGGCCCAAAGGAGGAATGAAGATGCGACGTAGCGCTTTCACGAAGCGCAAACAAATCCATGAAAAGACGGGGCGGCGGCAGGGTCGGGGTTGCTCTGGCCCTGTTCTCCAGAGTTTCGATTTCCAGGGCTGCGCTTTCGGCCTCCCGGCACTCTTCTGCAACCTGGCTACGACGAAACAATCCAGGCCACTTTTTCGTAGAATGAGCAGGGAGAGTGTGCCTGCATGAATCGGGGCGTGTTGAAGCGCGGAGTGCTGTTTCGTGAGCCTGTGGGCATGGCGCTTGACACCATGCGCCAGCACAAGATGCGTTCCTTCCTGATGCTGCTGGGCATCATCCTTTCCGTCTCCACACTGATCGTGGTGATTTCGCTGATTTCCGGTGTGAACAAATACATCGCCGACCGCGTCGCGAATCTCGGCTCCAACGTGTTTCTGTTGACGCGCTTCCCGCTCATCACCGACGTGGAAGAGTACGTGAAGGCCAACCGCCGCAACAAAAAGGTGACCTGGGACGATTATGAATCCCTGCGCGACAACCTGAGGCTGCCGCTGCGCGTCGGAGTGGAATTGCGCGCCAATGGAAAAGTGCGCCATGGCTCGGAAAGCATCAACGACGTAAACGTTCGCGGCGTGACCGCCAACATGGGCGACATCGATCCGGTAACGCCGCGCGAGGGGCGCTACATTTCCGAGGGCGACGATCAGAGCCGCGCGCTGGTCGCCATGATCGGCAACGACCTAGCCACGAAACTTTTCCCGAACGTGGACCCCATCGGTCGCGAAATCTTGATTGATGGGCGGCCTTTTCAGGTCATAGGAATTGCGAAGATCATCGGCTCGGCCTTTGGGCAGTCGCAGGACAATTTCGCGTACATTCCCATCCAGACATACTTCAAGATGTACGGAACACAAGAAACCATCTGGCTCAACATCCAGGCGCGCGGACCCGAGTGGATGGAGCGGACGCAAGACGAGGCTCGCGCGATGATGCGGGCGCGGCGCCATTTGCCGCCGAACGAGCCGGATAATTTCGGCATTTTCGATCAGGCAACACTTATGGAATTGTGGAAGAACCTGACTGGCGTGATCGCCACGGCGATGGTGGGCATCGTTTCCGTTTTTCTGGTGATTGGCGGCGTGGTCATCATGAACGTGATGCTTGCGACGGTGACCGAGCGGACGCGGGAAGTTGGGATTCGCAAGGCGCTGGGAGCGCGGCGCGGAGACATCCTGATGCAGTTTTTGATTGAGTCGGCGGTGATGGCCGCGATCGGGGGAGCGATCGGCGTAGTATTGGCGTACGCGATTGCGGAACTAGCGAAGGCCATCATGCCGATGAACGTGCCGTTTGTCGCGGTGGTGATCGCGGAATTCATTTCTGCGGCCGTCGGAATTTTCTTCGGCGTGTATCCGGCGAAGAAGGCGGCAGGCTTGCAGCCCATTGAAGCGCTGCGGCAAGAGGTTTAGCGAAGGTGAAGATTACGGCGCACATGCAACTCGGAGAGAACGCGCAGATGGCGCTGACCACGCTGCGGGAAAACAAGATGCGGTCTTTCCTGACGGTGCTTGGTGTGGTGATTGGCATCACCGCGCTGCTTTCCGTCGTATCGATTTTGATGGGTGTGTACGCCGACGTGAATTCGTACCTCTCGGACTACGGAGCGGAGACGTTTTTTATTTTTCGCTTCGATCCGGGGATTCATGCGGGCAGGCTGAGTCCCGAAGAGCGGGCCCGCAAGCCGCTGACGCTGGAGGATGCGGAAGCGATCCGCGAATTGTGTCCGGCGGTGCGCTCGGTGACGGCCAGCGTGTATCCGCGATGGGAGGACGAAGGACCTCAGCGTGGCCCGGTCACGGCGCGTTACTTGAGCAAAGAAGTTTCCGGGATTGATTACAACGGGACGCTGCCGGCGACAGAAGAAGTGTTTAACTCGCGGCCGTCGCGCGGAAGATTTTTCAGCGAAGCGGAAAACCAGCACCGCGCGGACGTGGCGCTCATCGGTTCGGACATCGCCAAGACGCTTTATCCGGACATCGATCCTCTCGGGAAGCCGATTATGATCGACGGCGTGTCGTACCAAGTGATTGGCGTGCTGGAGCCGCGCAAGGGCCAACTGGTGAAAGATCAGTCCGCGGACCGGGCGGTGCTGGTGCCATACCGCACTTACAAAAAGCATTTGCCGATGGACGATGAAAACCTCGTTGGAGCCGTAGCCTATCCAGGCCACATGCCGGAAGCGGAGGATCAAATCCGCGCGGTGTTGCGGCGCCGGCGAAGCGTGCCCTTCAGCAAGCCGGACAATTTCGGAATCTCAACGGCACAACAGATTGCGGACCAGTTCAAACAGATCACATCGTCGGTGGCAACGTTGACTATCGCGATCAGTGGGATCGGGCTGCTCGTGGGTGGCGTGGGCGTGATGAACATCATGTTGATGGCCGTCACGCAGCGCACGCGCGAAATCGGCGTGCGCAAAGCGATTGGGGCGCGGCGCAGCGATGTGATCTGGCAATTCCTGACCGAAGCCATCGTGCTGACGGGGTCGGGCGGCGTCATTGGCATGCTGGCGGGCGTCGGCATCAGCCTGCTGATCAATCTGGCGGTTCCGTCGCTGCCTTCCTATATTCCGCTATGGGCCGTCGTGATGGCGGTTGCCGTGTCCATGAGCGTCGGCCTGTTCTTTGGAATGTATCCGGCGATCAAAGCCGCGCGCCTCGACCCCGTCGAAGCCCTGCGTTACGAATAAGAATGCCGGGATAAACCGGCGTGGAGGAGCGGATGAGAGAGCCTTACGGTGAAGGCGTAGCGAGCGCAGGCATCAGCCTCTGGCGGAAGTCGGGAAATGGTTGAGGAGCATGGTCCAGGGCTACTTCAACTATCACGCTGTACCCGGCAATTTCGCCAGCCTCTGGAGTTTTCGTTTCGAGATACGCAAACGCTGGCTGCATTTAATTCGACGTCGCAGTCAGCGGAGCCGGATGACCTGGGAGCTCCCGGAGCCTTGGGTGGCTCAGTGGCTCCCCACACCCAAGATTCTTCATCCATATCCCATGGTGCGCTTTGACGTTAAGTATCTGCGGTAGAGCCGTGTGCGCTAATGAATGCCCACACGGATCCACACGGGGAGCGCTGGGCAACTGGCGTCCCTACCGCAACCGCCGGATGCAAACCACGATTCCGCTTTAACTGCGAAAGAGGAGAATGATGGCCACTTCCGCGACTCCCTTTATCGAATGTGAGCAAATTCACGCCGGACTGGCGGTCAGCGACATTCCGGCTGCCGTGGACTTCTACACCTGCAAATTAGGCTTCCAACTGGGCTTCACGTGGGGTGAGCCGCCGACCTTTGCCGGCGTGAATCTCGGCAAAGTACAGATGTTCCTGCGCAAGGGAACGCCCGCTCCCGAGGGGTGCGTCATTTACTTCCTCGTCGGCGACGCAGATCAGCTTTACGAATTTCATCGCGGCAATGGCGTGGAAATCGCGCAAGAAATCGGCGATCGGGAATACGGAATCCGGGACTACGTGGTGCGCGACCTGCACGGATACTTGCTTTCGTTTGGGCATCACCTGTTCAACGCCGGGCCACCGATCAAAATCCAGCGCGTCGATGTAGCAGTGCGCCTTGAGAAGCGGCTGGCAGCGCTGCTGGCGGACGTTGCAACACACAAAAGGATGAGCGTGAGCAGTTGTCTCGAGGAGATGATACTGCACACCAACGACGGTGTCGGGCCTCACACGCAAACCACGCTTCACTACATTCAGGAACTCAAGAAGAAGCACGGCATTGATTACGATAGCCATGGGAGCTACCGGTTCGTAGAAGAGTGAATCGTCGCTTGCGCGGCGGCGCGGCCTTGCGTATGTTGCTTCCCATGAAAACGATTAAAACATCCTTCTTCGTTGTTGTTGGTCTTGTGTTGCTTGGTGTCGCGGCGCTCGTAGAAGCGCAGCAGTCAGTGCCTGCCAGCGTAGCGATGGGATTCAGCGACATCCGTGAAGAGACGCTTCGAGCCGACCTGACATTTTTGGCTTCGGATGCGCTCGAGGGGCGCATGTCCTTGCAGACTGGCGATGAAGTGGCGATTCAGTGGATCGCCTCGGAGTTTGCCAAGGCCGGGCTGAAGCCTGCCGCCAATGGCAGCTTCCTGCAGCCCGTCGAGCTGATCGAATATCGAGGCGACCGCTCGCAAAGTTTCGTAGCGCTCAAGCGCGGCGGCAGCGAAAAACAATGGAAATTTCCCGACGCGCTTGGCTCGTACCGCGCGGACGTCGACGTGACCGCGGATGTGATTTTCGCCGGTTTCGGCATCACTGCGCCAGAACTGCACTACGATGACTACCAGGGAATTGACGCGCACGGAAAAATCGCGCTGATTTTCGACCACGAGCCGCAAGAAAGCGATCCTAACTCCATCTTCAACGGCACCGGGAACACGCGCTACGCCACTGGGCGGGTGAAAATTCTGAACGCGCAGGCGCACGGCGCGGTGGGCGTGCTGATCGTCGCGGAGCCCAATCGCAAGCATCCGTCCAATCAGGAGCGTGTCGCGCGAATCGGCGGCTCCATCACCCGCGCCGTGCCGCTTCCTTCGCAGGCGCTTGCCGAGGACGAACTGCACACACCCGCGGCCACCATTTCCGATGCCGTCGCCAAGGAACTTTTCGCCACCGCGGGAACAAATCCTGCGCAACTGCAGGCTGAGATTGACCGCGACCTGAAGCCGCAGTCGCGCGCGTTGCCGGACACGCAGGTCACTCTGCACTACCGCAACACTTCGGTGACGACCGGCAAAACCTACAACGTTGCGGGTTTGCTGGAGGGCAGCGATGCGAAGCTCAATGCGGAGACCATCTTGTTCTCCGGGCATCACGATCACGACGGCATCAGCGGCGACCAAGTCTGGCACGGCGCGGACGACAACGGCTCCGGCACGGTGGGCGTGGTGGCGCTGGCGCATGCGTTTGCCGCCAACGCAGCGCACGGCGAAAAGCCGAAGCGCTCGCTGCTCTTGGTCGTGTTTGCCGCGGAGGAGCGCGGTCTGCTGGGATCGTTTTACATGGCGGCGCATCCGCTTCGTCCTCTCGAGACGACCCGTGCGGTCATTAACTTCGATATGATTGGCCGCAACGAAACGGAAAGCGACCAGACCAAAGGCCTCATCGAGATTCCCGTCGATACCACCAACCGGCTGAACCTCATTGGTCCCTCGTACAGCCCGGACTACAACCGCACCGTCGTCGCGGAGAACAAGTACGTGGGCCTCGATTTGGACTACCGTTTCGACCGCGACTACGCGCTGAACATTTTTTTCCGCAGCGATCAGTTCCCCTTCGTGCTGCACAACATTCCTTCATTCTGGTGGTTCACCGGCTTTCATCCCGACTACCACCACACCACCGACACGGCGGACAAAATTAATTACGTGAAGATGGCCAAGATTCTGCGGCTCGCCTACCTTACCGGCTTCCGATTCGCCAACGAGGCTACGACTCCCAGGTTCGTAGCCAACCCCGGCGGCAAAGCCACGAATTAATTAATCCAAGTTCGAGCCCTACAAGCGCCGCCGCACGGTGTGCCAAAGACAAGGGCATCAACCGACATTGCTGAATGGCCAGCCTGTGGCGGTGGATCTGCTCGTGACCTTGCACTTCCAGCTCGGTCAGAATTCGTGAATCTGGGCAACGGGCTTAGCGCTTCCAGAAGCGCATCACCGCCGAATAGTCGAGGTCTTCCTTGGCGTCGCCTTTAACGGCATTGTAGATTTCGCGGGCGGCGGCGGTGGCGGGCAAGGCCACGCCAAGCTGATTGGCGAGGTCGAGGGCGAGGCCGAGATCCTTGTGCATGAGGCGCAGAGGAAAGCTCGGGACGTACTGGTCTTTCAGAAGATTGGGAGCCTTGACGTCGAGCACCCCGGAACGGGCCATGCTGGACTGCATGACTTCGACGAGTTTCTCGCCGGGAATACCCGCGCGTGTGACGAGAGCGAGGGCTTCGGCGAGGGCGTCCACCTGCAAGGCGAGAATCGCGTTCATGGCGAGCTTAATGGTTTGACCGGCGCCGTTGGGGCCGAGATGAAAGAGTTTCTTGCCCATGACACTGAGGATCGGCTCGGCTTCCTTCAGTGTTTCGGCATCCCCGCCAATCATGAAGACGAGCTCACCCTTTCTGGCGCCCCAGTCACCGCCAGTGACAGGGGCGTCGAGGAATCGCACGCCGCGTTCAGCGCAGCCAGAGGCGATTTTGCGGGCGAGGGCGGGCGACACGGTGCTGGAATCGACATAGATGCTGCCGCGTTGGAGAGACTTCATGGCGCCGCCCGGGCCCCAGAGAACTTCCTCGAGCGCCGGGGGATCGCTGACGATGGTGAGGAGGAAATCGCAAGCGGCGGCGACTTCCTCGGGAGATTTGGCGAGCTTGGCTCCGGCGGCGAGGAGTTCGCCAGCACGCGAGGCGGTGCGGTTCCAAACCGTGAGCGGATAGCCGGCCTTGCGTAGGTTGATCCCCATGGGGCGGCCCATGAGACCGAGTCCGATCAGGCCGACGTGCTTTGCGGGGGAATTCAAGAGCGCCTCCTCGATGAGGGGTGGCTTCACCGGCGAACGTTCTGCCAGATGAAGGAAGATTATTGTACTGATTTTGGGCGGGGTGAGGCGAGCCAGCGGCAGGGTGCCGGCCTGAGAAGGCCGCCTCTACCAATTGGCTGCAAAACGATTTTCGGGAGTGAGGAAGGCAAGGTCAGGCGGGTTTGGCGCGGGGCTGGAGCGGGAGAACGCCCGCGCCTGCGCCCGCAGCGGCAGCCAGGGCTCTGTGAGGCTCACCGTCAGGGTCGGATACGAGGGGAGGTTCGGGAGAGGCGGCGGGCTTCACGGCAACGCGAGAGGCGTCCGCGGAGACGCCCGGTTCCGGCTTTTCTGCAATGCGAACCAGGCACTGATAGGGAATCTCCCAGCGGAAGTGGCCGTGCTTGCCGCGTTGCTCGAAATTTTGCTCAAGGAAGATGGAACGGCCAGAATCGGCAACGAAAACTCCGGAAGCGGGCAGAAGAATATCACCAGCGCGATATTGCACTTCCACACGACGCCCGAGAAAGGCTGAGTAGCGGGCCATCCTGTCCTTAGTGTCGTCACTCGGTAGTAACAGGTGCAATAGTACGAAAGGTCTCCCCCGCCGGAGGTGTGGAAAAAGACGCGGAAAAGCTGTTCGAAAACGAAGGAGCACTCGAAAAAAGGTGTAGTCCAAGTCGGCGGCATGGGCATGGCGCGGAGAGGGACGCGCTGTGCTTGACTTTTGCGCGGGGCGCGATATTGTCGGCGTCCGGGAATCCCGGGCGGGGTGAGAAGACTCGATGAAGACGAAATGGATTTGCGCCCTAGGGCTGATGCTTTGCGTGGGAGCTGGCGCGTTTGGGCAGCAAAACAAGCCTGCGAGCAAGAGCTATGTCCTGAAGGCGGCACGGCTCTTTGATGGAAAGAGCAACGCGCTGGTGAACCCGGGTGTGGTGGTGGTGACGGACGGCAAAATCGTGGCGGCGGGGACCAGCGCGGCGATTCCAGCGGGGGCAGAAACGATCGACCTTGGCGACGCTACGCTGCTCCCGGGATTCATCGATGCGCATACGCACCTTACGGGGATGTACCGGGAAGATTATGCCCGGGCGGCGCTCGACGGACTGCAAAAACCGATTCCGGAAATGGCCCTGGATGCCAGCGTCAATGCGCGCATCACGCTGATGGCGGGAATCACCACCGTGCGCGACGTGGGTTCTCGCGATTATCTGGACGCCGGTTTGCGTAACGCGATTCATCGTGGCGTCGTGCCCGGGCCAAGGATGCTTGTGGCTGTTCACGCCATCGGCGCGACCGGCGGACATTGCGACGAGACGGGATACCGCGCAGGAGTTTTTGGCAAAGAGACGGGGCCGGAGGAAGGAGTAATCAACGGAGCGGATCAGGCGCGGCAAGCCGTACGCCTTGCGCACAAATACGGCGCGACGGTGATCAAGACGTGCGCGACGGGCGGGGTGCTCTCGCTCGCGGATGCGGTGGACACGCCGCAGCTCACGCAAGAAGAACTCAACGCCATTGTTGACGAAGCGCACGCGCTGAAGCTGAAGACCGCGGCCCACGCGCACGGAGCTGAAGGAGCGAAGCGCGCGATTCGCGCGGGAATCGATTCCATCGAACACGGATCGTTCCTGGACGAGGAGGCGCTGAACCTGATGAAGCAGCGTGGAACGTTTTATGTGCCGACGCTGATGGCAGCGCAAGGGTTGAGCGACCAGATTTCCAAAGGCGTGTCGATACCTCCTCCCATTCTGGTGAAGGCCAACGCTGCGATTGCCGCTATTCACCAGACATTTCAGAAGGCCCTGGGTATGGGGATCAAAATCGGATTGGGCACGGATGCAGCGGTTTATCCGCACGGACGCAACCCGGAGGAATTTCATCAGATGGTCGACCTGGGGATGAAACCGATTGACGCGCTGAAGGCGGGCACATCGGCGGACGCGGAGCTGCTTGGGCTGGCAGACAAGATAGGCACGCTCGAACCGGGCAAACTGGCGGACGTCGTGGCCGTTCCCGGCGATCCGGTGGAGAACATCCGCGCGACGGAGCATGTCTTCTTTGTGATGAAAGAGGGAGTGATTTACAAGAACGAGCGCGGAAGGGGACCTCACTGAGCCCAGATTTTTCACGGGTTCGACCCATTTTTCGGACGGAAAAAGGATACTCGGTGGCGAGACTCGACGAAACAGTTGCAAATGGACTGGCGGCGTATTACGAATATGTCGCCGAACATTTGCACCAGTGGGTGGACCCACTGACCAATGAGCAATTCTGGCGCAAGCCGTATCCGTACGGGAACACCGTGGGGCACCTGGTGCTGCACTTGACGGGAAATTTGAGTTATTACATCGGCGCGCGGGTGGCGGAAACAGGGTACGTGCGGAACCGTGACAAAGAATTTACCGATCCAAATCCGCCGCACAAGGACGAGGCGCTGAGGGCTTTTGACCGGACCATGGCCATGGTGGTGGCCACCATTCGAACGCAAAGCGAGGAGGACTGGGGCAGCGCGTACACCGCGGAACGCGAGCCGGAGGCCGAGAATCGCTTCCAGATTTTTGTGCGTTGCGCGGGACACGCGTATCATCACGTGGGGCAGATTGTCTACCTGAGCCGCGAGTTAGCGAGAACTTAAGGCCGGGAAAACGCTTCGCCTGGGCGCAGAGTGGGCGCCGGCGGGCGAGTGGAACGCGAGTGGTCGAACAGAAAAAACTCACGAAGGGCAAAGCTGCCCTTTTGCTGGCGCTGTCTGCCGTAGGCGCGGTGGCGTCGGCAACGGAGCTGCAAGGATGGCATGTCTACCTGGGATTTGCCATTACCGGTGTGGTATTACTCGCCGGGTTTCTCATCTGGAACCGAAAATCCTGAGCAAGCCTTTTTTGAGGAGATGGAGGCTCGAAGCGATGCGAAAAGTGTCTTTGGCCGGTTTTGCGATGGCCTGGGGTGGCGTGTTCGTGCTTGCGGTTTCGGCGCGGGCGCAGGAGACGGCGAAAGCGGTTGCGCCGGCGCCGGCTTCGACCGTGCCTACGATCGACCAGTCGCTCGAATGGCAAGCGGCTTTCAACCCGAAGATTTCACCCGACGGGAAGCGCGTGGTTTATGAAGTACAGAAGACCAACTGGGAAGAGAACGCCTTCGAGCGGAATTTGTGGATTGGGGACGTGGCGAGCAGCGAAACGCACGCTTTGACGACAGCAAAGAAATCGAGCACGAATCCGCAGTGGTCGCCGGATGGGAAGTGGATCGCATTTCTTTCCGACCGGCCGGGACAAATTGCGGGGACTGCTGAAGGAAAGAAACAACTGTATATGATTTCGGCCGATGGCGGCGAAGCGCAGCAGCTCACGAAAGTGGAAAACGACGTGAGCGACTTCGAATGGGCGCCGGATTCAAAGCGCATGGCCTTTTCCATGAGCGATCCCGATTCGAAAGCCATGAAGGACCGAAAGGAGAGATACGGCGACTATTCGGTGGTGCACAGCGATTACCAGATGACCCATCTTTGGATCACGGAGTTTACGAACGGGAGCGCGATGCCGGCGGAGCCGAAGCGGCTGACCGAAGGAGACAAGTTCAGCGTGGGAGATTTTTCTTGGTCGCCGGATGGGACGCGCATCGCGTTCAGCGCGCAGAAAGATCCGGACTTGATTTCCGGCGAGACGGCGGACATTTACGTCGTAAAGGTGAACGACAAAGCGGTGAAAAAGATTGTAAGCACCGCGGGACCGGACAGGAATCCGCAGTGGTCCCCGGACGGAAAGAGGATTGCTTTCGAAACGGCCGCAGGCGCGAGGTATTTCTACTATGCTGATACAAGAATTGGGGTGGTTTCGGCCGACGGCGGCGCGGTGCAGGTTTTAACGGAGTCGTTTGATGAAAATCCGTCGCTGGTCGCCTGGGGGCCGGATGGGATTTATTTTGGCGCATTGCAGAAGACGACGGCCCATTTGTTCCGGTTGAATCCGGCATCGGGGGCGGTGGAGAAAATAAGCGCCCCGGAAGCGATGGCGGCCGGCGGCTTTTCGTTTTCGGGGGATTACCAGACGGTGGCGTACCGTGCGGCGCTCGAGAATCACTACGCCGAGATTTATACCACCAGCCTTTCGCCGTGGCAGGGCAAGAAACTCACAGCGATGGGTGAGCAGGTCAAGGGTTTTACCCTGGCACATCGAGAAGTGGTTTCGTGGAAGTCGGGCGACGGATCAACGATTGAAGGCATTCTTTACACCCCGGCAAATTTCGATACCAAGAAGAAATATCCGTTGCTGGTAGTCATTCACGGAGGGCCAACCGGCGTCGATCAGCCAGCAGTGAACGCCGACCGCTACTACCCTATTGAGCGACTTGTGGCAAAGGGAGCACTTGTGTTGCGGCCCAATTACCGCGGCTCGGCAGGTTACGGGGAAAAGTTCCGTTCGCTGAATGTGCGCAATCTGGGTATTGGCGATTATGCCGACGTCATTTCTGGGGTCGATTCTGTGATCGCCAAAGGGTTTGTAGACAAGGAGCGGATCGGCGCGATGGGCTGGAGCCAGGGTGGGTACATTTCGGCGTACATCACCACTCTCAGCGACCGCTTCAAAGCGGTGTCCGTGGGCGCGGGAATTTCCGACTGGTCGACATACTACGTGAACACGGACATCACGCCCTTCACACGGCAGTATCTGCACGCCACGCCGTGGGACGATCCGGAGATTTACTGGAAGACTTCGCCTATTAGCAACATCGCGAAGGCGCGGACGCCGACGCTCATCCAGCACGGGGAAAACGACAAGCGCGTGCCGATTCCGAACGCGTACGAACTGCGGCAGGCGCTCGAGGATCGCGGTGTGCCGGTGAAGATGGTCGTTTACAAAGGATTCGGGCATGGGATTACCAAGCCGAAGCAGCAGCGCGCCGTGATGGAAGAAAACGAAAAGTGGTTCGCGCAATATATCTGGGGCGAGAAGCCGGAAGAGCCGAAGCCTGGCGAGCCGAAGAAAGACGAAAAAAAATCAGCAGCAGCGGTAAATCCGTAGATTGGGAAATGGCTGGAGGTCGGGCTCGACCCAGCCTTCGCGCGCGCCGTTGGTGTGCAAACGTTCAGCCGAATAATATTTCTCGAGAAGGCTTTTATCGGCGAGTTCCCGATGATCTGAAAGGAATTGAGTGAAGTTGTAGCCCTCGGGCGTCTCCACGAGAGCCGCGGCAACCAGCCGCATCCAGGCCACCGTCAGGGTGTGGTGGTATTTCTGCGTTGCGCCATGGTGATTGGCGAAGCGCCGAATGCCCGCAGACATGCGCTCGGCCGCACGCGTGGCATCCGAGGACCGCAGATGGAGCCAAGCCACCCGGATGTGCTCCCGGTGATGAAACAGTTCCACTGGAAAAGAAAGGTCTTCGAAAGCGCGCAGAAAATCTTCGTCGCTCCAGGCACAAGCGCCGGAGCCAAAATTGGGTTCGGTCATGGTTGTTTGGAGATAGAAACTGAGATTGGAACTTCTTTTAGCGTATCACGATTCGAGCTTGAAGCGCGAGGAAGCGAGGCGGTAGAGGCGGCGCCACAGGAAGCGGTTAATGAGCACGACGATCGTGGCCATGACCAGGGTCGAGGCAAGCAGTATGTCAAAACGGCCAGCGTCGCTGGCGCTGCTGATCGCGCTGCCCAGGCCGGGCGTGGAAACGATTTTTCCCTGAAAATGGAAATACTCGGCGATGATGCTGGCATTCCAAGCACCCCCGGAAGCGGTGACCATGCCGGTGATCAGATATGGAAAAATGCCGGGCAGGATCAAGAAGCGCCAGCGGTCCCAGGCGCTGAATCGAAAAACCTGGGCTGCCTCTTTGAGGTCCGTGGGAATGGCCATGGCGCCGGCGATGACGTTGAAGAGGATATACCACTGGGTGCCCAGCAACATGAGCAGCATGGCAGCAAACTCCATGCCGCCGCGAAGACGCAGGAAGAACAAGAGAATGATGGGGAAAAGGGCGGTTGCGGGAACCGACGCGGCGATTTGAGCGAACGGCTGAGCGATACGGGCAAGGCGCGGACTGAAGCCGATGGCGACGCCCGCCGGAACGGCCCAAAGGGCGCTGAGAAGCAGGGCGGAATTGACGCGCAGGAAAGTCAGCGCGGCGCTTCGGAAGAGATCCACATAATCTTCCCGGTGAAGATCAGAAAGCTCCCGGACGCCGTAGAAGACGGCCAGAACCAGACCGACAAGGATGCCTGTCAAGAGCGGATAAGCGAGCCAGCGGCGCAGATGACGCTGCCTCGGGGCGGCGAATGTCTCTGCGGCTCGTTTTGCGCCAAGAGTGAATTGCCGCGTGAGCCAGTTGATCAAAGGCAGAAAGACGCGCCGGTACAGCCGAATGAGCAGAGAGGCGCGCCCGATGAGATGAAGCAACGTGGCTTGCGCGGCAGCGGAACTCTCGACCTGCTCGAATTTGAATTTGTCCGCCCAAATGATGATGGGGCGCCAGACCAACTGATCCAGCAAAACGACCAGCGCAATCATGGCCGCAACACCCCACAGAATCGCGCGCGTGTCGCCGTGGCTGGCAGCCGTCTGAAGAAACGAGCCGAGTCCGGGCAGGCGGAAGTCGCGTTTGCCCAGGACAAACATTTCGCAAGCCATCAAGAAAAACCAGCCGCCCGCAACCGAGACCATGGAATTCCATACCAGGCCAATCGTGGCAAAAGGAAGATCCAGTTCAGCAAACCGCTGCCATCGGCTGAACCGGTAGATGACCGAGGCTTCCTGGAGATCGCGCGGGACCGTTTTCAAGGAGGAATAAAAGCTAAAAGCAATGTTCCAGACCTGGCCGGTAAAAATCAGCAGGATGGAGCCGAGCTCAATGCCGAGCTGGCTGTGCGGGAAAAGCGCGACCATGGCCAGCATGACGCCCGGAAGAAAACTGAGCACGGGAATGGACTGGAGAATGTCGAGAAGCGGGATCATTAGCATTTCGGCGCGGCGCGAGCTGGCCGCGAGATAGCCGTAAGCCAGAGCAAACGCGAGGCTGAGCGCGTAAGCGATGCCCATGCGCACCAGGGAATAAAAAGCATAAAGAGGAAGGTCGCGGGGATTCTGCGAAAGGTGAGCCCCGGGATGCGCCGGACCGAGCCAGGTCCGCCCGATCGCATAAATTCCGAAGACCGCGGCACATACAAAAAGAAAAACGGCGATGTCGATGAGGAATGCCCAGCTCCATCGCGAACCCGCAGGGCGCGTGGTAGCCGGAGGGAGGGGCGTGGAATGAATGGCAGACGGGGCAGGCGCCGGCACGGTAGCCTCAGGTCTCTGTCAGCTTCAGCTTGCCGGACTCGGCATCGTAATCAAAAATCTCGGCATAGCGTCCCCACTGGATGGCGGTTTCGAGCTGCCGGCTGGACTCCTGCTCGCTGAAATGCTCGTCCAGCAAGTCGCGGAAAAACTCTTCACTAAGCGTGCGGTTCGACTTGGCTCGGAGCGCCTGTTCCATTTGGCGAAGCAGCGGCACGTTGGCCAGCGCCGCTTTGCGGAAGATGGCCTTGCGCGCCTGAATGTCGGCCTCAGCAAAGGCGCGGCCTTCCGGCGTGATGATCGTGTCTCCTTCTTCGACGCGAAGCAGCCCGAGCAATGTAGCGGTTTCGACCGTGGGGAGAAGGGACTCGAGGTCCAAGCTGAGGTCTTCCGAAAGGCCGTGCAGGTCAACGCGCCCGCCGCGGTCGGCCAGAATCTCCAGCAAGGCGGCCATACCGCCAGGGCGGGTATGGGGAAGCATCACCACCTTGACCTTGACCGGCCCGCCTGCAGGTTGAATGCGTGGAGGAGCTGTTTCGTCTTTGTGCCCCGGCCGCGTCAGCACGCGATAAATGGAGTCCACCAACTCGACAAAATGCGGACTCTTGCGATCGCGCGGATGCGGAATGGTAACGTCAAAATCCGCATGGATGTGCGCGGGGTTGCGGCCGAGAACGATAATACGGTCCGCGAGAACGACAGCCTCCTCGATGTTGTGAGTCACGATAAAGATCGCCCGCGTGGGAATCTTGTGGCCGAGCCAAAGCTCGAGAAGTTCGCCCCGCAGCGTTTCCGCCGTGAGTACATCCAGAGCGGAAAATGGCTCGTCCATAAAGAGCACTTCTGGTTCGACAACCAGGGCGCGAGCCACGCCGACGCGCTGCTTCATCCCGCCGGAGAGTTCCTTGGGATAAGCGGATTCGAAGCCGTCCAGCCCGACGGCGTCCAAAATGCGCAGGGCGCGCTTGTGGCGTTCGATCGGAGCCACGCCGCGCGCCTCCAGCGGAGCTTCGACATTTTCGATCACTGTGAGCCAAGGAAAGAGGGCGAAACTTTGGAACACAATCGAGACATTGGGAAATTTTCCGTTCACTGGCTGGCCATGCCAATAAACGGAGCCGCCGGTGGCGGGAGAGAGTCCCGTGAGCATGCGCATCAGCGTGGACTTGCCGCATCCCGAGGCGCCGAGCAGAGCAATGATTTGTCCCGGGTAGATGGCGAGATTAATGGGTGCAATCACCTGGATGCGGCTGCCGTCGGGTTGCGGATACTGCTTCTCCAACTCGCGAGCCTCAATGATGGGCTCGGGGCTGGCCTCTGCCGCGTTGGTGGTGTTTCGAGTGCTCATTGGCGCGGGTATTATCGCGCAACTGTCGGGCGGGTGCACCTAAGAGCGACAAACACGGAAATGCGGCTCTCCTACGGTTAGAATGGCATGAATCCGAAATGACATCTCTTTCCGAGGCCTCGAAAAATTTGAACCCTGGTGCAAGCCGCCGGGCATGGCTGGCCGCCTTCGCTGTTTCGCTGGCAACCGCTCTGCTCATCATTTCGCCTTTTTTCTGGCGGGGAACGGCCTCGGGTCACGACATTGCGTTTCACGCGTCTTCCTGGCTGGACGTCGCGGGACATTGGAAGGAAGGAATCCTTTTTCCGCGCTGGTGCGAGTGGGCCAACAATGGTTTTGGCGAGCCACGCTTCATTTTCTATCCGCCGCTTTCCTGGATGCTTGGAGCAGCTCTGGGTTTGCTCGTGCCGTGGAACGCGGTGCCGGGAACTTTCATTGTGTTGGCGCAGACGCTCGCGGGAATTTCCATGTTCGCGCTGGCGCGGCCCTTTCTTCCCACACGCGCGGCGCTATTCGCGGCCACCTGTTACGCCGCCAATCCGTATGCGCTGCTGGTTGTGTACATGCGAAGCGATTTCGCGGAGGAGCTGGCGTGGGCTTTCCTGCCGGCGCTACTCCTCGCAGCATTGCAATTGTGTGGGCTGCTCGAGAATCGCTGGCGTTCAGCCGCGCGCGTGACGGCAATCTTCGCGCTGCTTTTTGCGGGCATGTGGCTTTCGAACGCCCCCGCGGGTGTATTGACCAGCTACAGCATGGCGCTCCTTTTTGCCTGGGCGGCTGTTGCGAGAAAATCCTTCGCTCCGTTGTGGCGGGGCGCAGCGGGGTTGGCTTTGGGATTCGGACTGACGGCCTTTTATCTGCTGCCGGCAGCATACGAGCAGCGCTGGGTGAACATCAGCCAGGCGCTGGCCCCCGGATTGCAGCCCGCAGAAAATTTTCTTTACGCAAAGATCGCAGACCCGGAACACAACCAGTTCAACTGGATTGCATCGAGTATTGCGGTTTTGTTGATGGCGATGGCGGGCGCTTCCGCGATCTTGGCGTACCGAGACGACCCAAAAGAGGAGTCCGGCGGAGAGAAAAGGACCTGGCAAGCCATGCTCTTGCTCAGTGCGGCCGCGGTGGTTTTGATGCTTCGCTCCAGCTTGATTCTGTGGGAGCACCTGCCAAAGCTTCAGTTTGTGCAATTCCCGTGGCGCTGGATGGGGATCCTGGCCGTACCTTACGCGTATTTCGGAGGGAGGGCGGTGCGCCGGTGGCGACCCGGCTGGGTGTGGGCTGTGGTTCTCGTGACCGCTTCGGTTGGTACCGCGGTGCGTCTAGTTCATAGAGCCTGGTGGGACTCCGACGACATTCCGTCGCTGCAGGAAGCGGTCGTGCAGGGCCAAGGATTTGACGGCACCGACGAATACGATCCGGCAAAGGACGATCACACAAACTTGCCGGGAAAAGCGCCCCCGCTGCAGATTCTTCCGCCCCAAGGAGAAACCATCGCGGCAGAAGCAAAAATTCGAATTGTCCGCTGGACCGCGGAAGAAAAAGACCTGACCGTGACTTCGCCTGAGCCCCTTCGGCTGGCTGTGCGCTTGCTTGATTACCCCGCATGGCGTGTTGAGGTGAACGGCCACCCCGTGACGCCGGAATCTCCGGAGTCAACGGCCCAAATCATCCTCCCGCTGTCCCCCGGAAGGCATCAGATCAACCTGCGGTTCGCGCGCACAGGAGATCGCACTTTGGGCAGCGGGATATCCCTAATAGGGTTGCTCGCGCTGGCTGGGTGTTTTTGGCCGAGTCGTGCGAAGCCCCGCTAATCCCACCTCTGTTCCAGCTGGAAGCCAGGCTGACAAATGGCGACACGTGGTTATCAGCAGGAAATGTCGCACGATGTCGCTTGCCAAGGGTTCATGCTCGGCGTAGCATGGCGCCAATCAACGCCAGCAGCAGCTTACATACCGAACCCGGAACACAACGGAATTTTTTGCCTTCAAATGCCTGCTGGGGGGAGAGAGACATGATCCAAACGTTTCGAAGACAGGTCCTGGCGGCCCTCGTTCTTGCCTTAGCGGCAAACGTGGCGTTGGCTCAGGAGGGCAAGAGTGTCGACCAGAGCAAAAAAGGGATTGAGCGTGGTTCGAGAATATACATAGCGCCGATTGAGGGCGGTTTCGATACGTTTCTTGCCGCGGCGATCATCAAGAAGCAGGTTCCCGTGACCGTAGTGACCGACCGGACGAAAGCCGACTATGAAGTCACGGGAATCTCAAGTACGGAGAAGGCTGGTTGGGCAAAGATGCTGTTTATGGGCGTGGATAATTCCAACGATATGGCCAGCATCAAGGTGGTGGAGATCAAGAGCAACGAGGTGGTCTACGGTTATTCGGTGCGCAAAGGAAATTCCTACAGGGGCAAACAGAGCGCCGCCGAAGCCTGTGCGAAGCATTTGAAGGAGAGAATCGAGGGAGGTAAGTAGGTAGTCGTACCCTCCTAGGGGAGCAACAAGACTCACATGGAAGAGATGGAGGACTCAAAATGAGACGTACACTCGTGATGGCAACAGCAGCCCTTCTCTTGCTTAGCGCAGCTTCCGCTTCTGCTGCCCGGCAGCAGCAGGCGCAAGCGCCGCCGGCCCAACAGAAAATTCCCGCAGGCTCCAAGGTGTTTATTGCCGCGATGGGGGGCTTCGAGACGCCTTTGAGAAAGGCCATCGCGGATAAAAAGGTGCCGCTTGAGGTCGTCGAACAGCGCGAACAAGCTGAGTATGAAATCACCGGCGCCGCCGAGAGTAAGAAAGCCGGTGCGGCCAAGAAAATCATCATGGGGAGCTGGCATTCTGACGAAGAAGCCAGCATCAAGGTTGCCAGCCTGAAAACCGGAGAGATCGTTTACGCCTACTCTGTCCATAAGCAGGATTCTGCGCACGGACAGAAAAGCACGGCAGAAGCCTGCGCAAAACACCTGAAAGACGAAGCAGTGGCTAAATGAGAATCGAGTTGGGACAGGTTGGCGCGTTTAGAGGGACCACGCAAAGCCGAAACTAGCGGCGGTCGACGGTGGGGTGACGCACGTCCTGGCCCTGCACGATGTAGATGACGTCCTCGGCGATATTGGTGGCGTGGTCGCCGATGCGCTCCAGATTTTTCGCGGCGAGAATCAGCTCAAACGCCGGAAACACCACGCTGGAATCCCCCATCATGTAAGTCAGCAATTCGCGGAAGATTTGATCACGGTAGTGGTCGACCTGGTCGTCGGTGGCCAAGACTTTGTTCGCCAGGTCCACGTCGCGCCGCACCACCGCGTTCAGCGCGTCACGCACCATTTCCTCGACGAGGTCGCTCATCCTTGGCAGGTCCACGTAAGGCTTCACGCGCGGATGGCGCAGGATCCGCAAGGCTCCCTGAGCAATGTTCACCGCCTGGTCGCCGATGCGCTCGAGGTCGTTGTTGATCCGCGAAATGGCCAGCACGAAGCGCAGATCCGTGGCCATGAGCTGGTGCAGCGCGAGTAGCTGAACCACGCGGTCGTCAATTTCCATCTGGAGTTCGTTGAGCGCGTCCTCTTCTTCGAGGACCCGCTTCCCCAGCGCCTCATCGGATTCGAGCACCGAGTGAACCGCCTGATGAACGGCGCGCTCGGCAAGGCTGCCCATCCAGAGCAAGCGCTCCTTTAATTCATTCAAGTCTTTTTCGAAGTGACGTTCCATCTGATTCCCTTTTCCCAAGTCCGTGAACTACGATTCCTGAGCCCCGTCAAGTGGTTGGCCGGGATCGTTCGGATCCGGCTACACGACGCACACTTCCATTTGTTTCATCCGAAACGCCCAGTGATGTAAGCCTCTGTCCGAGGATCGCCGGGCGTGGTGAAAAGCTGTGGCGTCGGGCTGAACTCGATGAGCTGGCCGATGAGCAGGAAGGCAGTGAAGTCGCTGACGCGCGCGGCCTGCTGCATGTTGTGGGTGACGATGACCAGAGTGCAAAGGTCTTTCAGTTGGATCAGGAGCTCTTCAATCTTTGCCGTGCTGATGGGATCGAGCGCGGAGCACGGTTCGTCGAGCAGCAGCACTTCCGGGTCGACTGCCAGGGCGCGCGCGATGCACAAGCGCTGCTGTTGTCCGCCGGAGAGTTCGTAGGCGGATTTGTGCAGGTGGTCTTTTACTTCGTCCCAGAGAGCGGCGTGACGCAAGCTGTTTTCGACGGCTTCGGCAATCGGGACTTTCGAACCGTTGATCCTGAGGCCGTAGGCCACGTTATCGAAGATGGACTTAGGAAAGGGATTGGGGCGCTGAAAGACCATGCCGACGCGCCGGCGATGTGCCGTCACATCCTGCTTGAGGATATTCTGGCCGTCGAGCAAAATTTCTCCCTCCAGGCGGGCATTGCTGATGGTCTCATGCATGCGGTTCAAGGTGCGGAGAAGAGTAGATTTTCCGCAGCCGGAGGGGCCAATAAGGGCGGTGATTTTATTGGTAGCAATGCCCATGTTGATATCGAACAGGCTCTGCTTGCTGCCGTAGAAGAAGTTGACCTTGGAAATGGTCATGCGCATGGACAGCGTCGCGTTGGAATCGCGCGGCGTGGTGATGGGAGTTGACGGAATATTTACGGGCACAGCAGGCCTCACAGACGCCATGGTTTAAGACCTCGAAACCGAGATGCCGCGCGCCAATATACCGCGGGCTACAATATTAATGATGAGAATCAAGCCAAGCAATACAAGCCCTCCAGCCCACGCTTGACGATGCCAATCTTCGTAAGGTGAGAGGGCATAATTGTAAATCGTGACCGGGAGCGAAGCAGTAGGCTGGGTCCAGCCCGGGCTCCAGAAGCTATTGCCAAGCGCAGTGAAGATGAGGGGAGCGGTTTCACCGGCAACGCGGGCAAACGCCAGCAAAATCGCGGTCAGGATGCCGCGATAGGCTGCCGGAACAATGACGGTCGCGATGGTCTTCCACTTGCTCGCCCCAAGCGCCATGGCCCCTTCCCGCAAGGTGTTTGGCACCGAGCGAAGGAATTCCTCGGTGCTGCGAAGGGTAATGGGAATCATCATCAGACCGAGGGCAAATCCGCCTGCGAGTGTGGAGAACTGCTTAAACGGCAAGACGGCCACGCTGTAAGCGAAAATACCGATGACAATCGACGGAACGCCATTCAGCAAGTCCGCGGAGTAACGAACAATGAAGGCCATTCGGTGCCCGCTGAATTCCGCAAGATAAATAGCTCCCAGGAAGCCGATGGGCACGCCGATGAGCGTGGCTATCAACAGCAACTTTCCGCTGCCGACGATGGCGTTGGCCATGCCGCCACCGATCTCCCCGACCGGTGCAGGTAACTTGGTGAAAAAGTTCCAGTTGATGGATGCCCCGCCGCGAACAACGAGATAGCCGAGAATGAGAATGAGAGCAGAAACGGAGACGGCGGCGCAAACTCCGGTCAAGGTCAGCATGACGTTGCTCACAAACTTACGCCAGCGGAGACGCCGGTTCATGCGCGTGCCGTTCCGGCGCCACGCTGCGACGTGACGACAATGAGAATGCGGGCGAGCCCGTTCAGGATAAACGTCAAAAGGAAAAGCACAAGTCCGAGCGCGATGAGCGACTGAGTGTGAAGTTCGCTGGTAGCTTCGGCAAGCTCATTGGCGATGACCGCCGCAATGGAGTAGCCGGGAGCAAACAGAGACGCACTAATCTTGGGGTCGTTCCCGATGACCATCGCGACGGCCATCGTTTCTCCTAGAGAGCGTGCCAGAGCCAGAAAGATGGAACCTAGAATGCCGCTGCGAGCAAACGGCACAACGACCTTCCAAGTAGACTCCCAGCGTGTGGAGCCGACAGCGAGAGCTGCCTCGCGCTGGTCGCGCGGGACGGAGAGTAAAACTTCGCGGGAAACCGAAATAATGTAGGGAATAACCATGATGGCCAGCACGATTCCCGCCGTGAGAAATCCTACGCCGTACGCCGGGCCTTGAAAAAGCGGAAGGAAGCCAAGGATACGCTTGAGCCAGGGTGCAATAAACTGGCGCATCAACGGCACAACGATAAAAACGCCAAGAACGCCGTAAATCACGCTGGGCACGGCTGCAAGCAGGTCAATAAAAAACTCGAGCGTGTCCGAAATTCGAGTTGGCGCGAGTTCTGCGAGGAAAATGGCGGCGCCGATGCCGAGGGGAATGGCAATGAGCAGAGCCACAGCCGCGGTGACCACCGTGCCATAGATGAATGGCAGGGCGCCAAACTCTCCTTCGATGGGATTCCAAGTGGTAGTCCGGAAGAACGCAAAACCAAATTTGTGTCTTGGCAAAGCCGAGTCATGCCAAAGCTCAAGAACCAGCAGAATCGAGATTAGAACGACCGTGGCTGCAAAGATGAAAGTGATCAGGCGTGCGATTTCGTCGCCGTCCCGAAGACGAGAAAGAAGCGCGCGCGAATCTGAGGCCGGGCCGGCGCTCGGAAGAGATGTGGAAGCGGTAGCCACACTATTGAATATTGGCCAGAGCCTTCTTTTCCTTTGCTACAACTTCTTTCGGGAGTTTCGCGTAGGAAAGCGCCTCAGCGTAATTCTGGCCGTCTGCGAGCATCCACGTCACGAAACCCCTTAAGGCGTCGCGCTTGGCGTTGTCGGAGAACTTAGCGGGGATGAGCAGCCAGGTGAAAGTGGAAATGGGATAGGCGTCCTTTCCCTTCGCGTTGGTGATGGAAACGCGGAAGTCGTCAGGCATTTCCTTAGCGGCCGCGGCTGCGGCCGCAGTGACGCTGGCGAGCGAAGCCTTCATAAAAACGCCATCGGCATTCTTTACGCTACCATAGGGAATCTTGTTGGCTTCGGCGTAGATGAGCTCGACATATCCAATGGAGTTGGGCGTATTCTTAACCGTTCCGGTCACGCCTTCGTTACCCTTGCCGCCCAGCCCCACCGGCCAGTTCGGGGAAGTTCCCTTACCTACCTTGGTCTTCCATTCCTCGCTGACTTTCGAGAGATAGTCCGTAAAACAGTAGCTGGTGCCGCTGCCGTCAGCGCGATGCACGACGACAATGTCTTCCGCCGGCAGCTTAACGCCCTTGTTGGTGTCAGCGATGAGCGGATCATTCCACTTGGTCACCTTGCCAAGGTAAATCCCCGCGAGAGCTTCTCCGGTGAAATTCAGGGAAGTGCTCACTCCCGGAAGGTTGTAGGTGGGAACGACGGCCCCGAGGACCGTGGGGAAGTGAAGGATAGCCGAGCCATGCTTCTCCTGATAAGCTTTTAGCTGTTCGTCGTTCATGGGGCCATCGGTAGCTCCAAAATCGACGGTGCCCTCGGTCACTTGTTTGATTCCGCCTCCGGAACCGATGGGTTGATAGTTGATTTGCAAGTTCGGATTCTTCTTGTGGTATTCATCAAACCATTTGGAATAGATGGGATTAGGGAAGGTGGCGCCCGCACCGTTGATGGACAGCGCGTCCGCCCAGAGGATTCCGGCGATGCCGAGTCCCAGCAGCGCAATTACCGCGATTCGCTTCATGTGTATCTCCAAAGAATGGAATTTGGTTGATTTAAGGGAAAAGTTTGGCGCTTTCATGTTACAGAATTGTTACAATTCGGAGAGAGTTGTTTGAATCGCCCGGCGGTATAAATGTCCTGTCACTTCACTAAGATTAAACGGCACTAAAATCAAACGGCCTGGATCTGATTAGAAACAAAGGAGTTATGGGGCGACGAGAGCAAGCCCCTTGCTGAACCGCTAGGCCTTCCGCGGTCTTGAAAATCATCTGGTTCAAGAGCCCCCAGACTGCAGCGGCGCTTAACCGGCGCTGCGGGGCCGATGCCGGCCAACAAGATGTTTGCTGGTTCGCCCCAAGGGCGCTCTCTTGTCGACGGCGGACGGGAAGTTGGCCTATGATTAGCGCCGCCCAAGTGAGCGGCAAAGCCTCGAAGGGGTTCGAGGCGTCCTAAGCGGCAAACATCCAAAGCGGGAAGCCCCGACGCGGTAAACCGGAGAGAGAACTCATGGAAGAACAACTCAGTTTGGATTTTTTGCGCGTGGTGGAGAACGCGGCGGTTGCGGCGGCACGCACGATGGGTTTCGGCGACCGTCACAAGGCCGATGAAGTGGCGGTCGAAGCCATGCGCAAGACAATGGACTCGGTGGAGATTGATGGGACGGTGGTGATCGGCGAGGGCGAGCGCGACGAGGCGCCAATGCTATACATCGGCGAAAAAGTCGGGCTCGCGACCCACGCTCCGAAGGCGCTTTTCCCGCAAGTAGACATTGCCGTGGACCCACTGGAGGGCACCAACCTGTGTGCGACGGGCGCGCCCAACGCCATTGCGGTGCTGGCGGCGAGCGAACGCGGGGGATTGCTGAATGCGCCGGACCTGTACATGGAGAAAATCGTCGTGGGGCCGTCATGCAAGGGCGGCATTGATTTGGACGCTCCCGTGGCGGACAACCTGAAGTCCATTGCGAAGCGTCTGGAACGCGACGTGGAGGATTTGGTGGTGGTAGTGCTGGACCGCGTGCGGCACGAAAAACTGATTGACGAAATTCGCGCCGCGGGAGCGCGCATCCGACTGATTGGCGACGGTGATTTGTCGGCAGGCATTTCGGCGGCGGTGGTAGGCACGGGAGTGCACGCGGTGATGGGAACGGGCGGCGCGCCGGAAGGCGTGCTGACGGCGGCAGCGCTGCGCTGCTTGAACGGGCAGATTCTGGCGCGGTTGGTGATCAGCAAACCGGAAGACGCCGAACGGCTCGGAAAAATGGGAGTGAAGGATCCGAAGCGCGTCTACGATACGGAAGATCTGGCGCCGGGGAAGAAAATGGTGTTTGCGTGCACTGGCGTGACGGACGGAAACTTGCTGAAGGGCGTGCGGTTCTTTGGAGAGGGCGTGCGAACCAGTTCGATGATCCTGACGCTCGATGACCGGCAGGTTCGGTTCATTGATTCCGTGCACCTGGAGAAGAGGCCGGATATCAAGGTCCGGTTCGCCTGACCAGCAAAAACCTCTCGCTGGAGTTCTTTCTCGATCGTGCGTAAATTGAGATCCTTTGGCGAACCTCGTCGGTTCGCGTCAAGTTGACAACCTTCACGAACATTGGAAGGGTTAGCGCTGGTCGCTGGTGACCGCCAGGAAGACGCTGTCATCCACGGGAACGGAGCGCGTGAAGAGCGTCGAGGTTTTTGCGCCGGTCGTCGCGACGTGTTTGGCCTTGCCGCTTAAGGCGGGACCAGCGGGCGAGGCATCGCTTCCGTCGCCGGGTTGAAGCGAAATGCGCGTCGTCTTCGGCGTGCAACTGGCGACGCCCAGGCAAGTATCGCGAACAAACACCTGGCGGTAGCCGCTGTTGGTTGCGCTGAGGGAAGATTTGGCCTCGCTCGAAGCATGATTCGGGGCCTGGCTAGGTGTAATGGAAAGAAATGCGACGAAGCGGCCCGAAGAACTCACCGAAGGAAGAATGCTCTCTGCTCCAACAAGCGCCCCCTGAGAATCCGTGGAAATGAGAATCGTGGTTGGCTTGCAGGATTCCGGCGCGCCTGCGCAAGTGTCGCGCATGTAAATCTGGCGGCCCGGCGGCGGATTCTCTGCGAGATTGCTTGCGTCGGAACTGAAAGCGATGTAGCGGCCGTCGGAACTCATGGATGGAGTGTGACTGTCGCCTGAGGCGGCTTCGCCTTCGCCGGTGACGGAAAGCAAAGACTTGTGTGGCTGACAGCTGGAAGGAGCGCCTTCGCAGGTATCGCGCAGGAAGATTTGCGCATGTTCACCGCTCACGGCAGTGTACGCCACGTAGCGACCATCGAGGCTGACCGCGGGAGTTTCTTCGGAGACGGCGGCTGGCGACATGGAGTTTGGCTGAGCCTTCGCGGCGGCAGGGCAAGCTGTGCCGGCGGCCTGAATTGTGACGTTTACTGCTGGCGCGCTCGTGCCTCCGCCGCTGCCGGTGCTGCCGGCAATATTGGGAACGGGCGGTGAGGGCGGATTGTAAACCGTAACGCCGGCGTTGCCCGCGGCGTTGACGTTGGCGGCGGGAATGGTCACGGTGATTTGGGTCGCAGTCGATGCTGTCGGAGCCGTGATCTGGAGCTGGGATCCCCCAAGAGTCCAATTCACGGTGGAAACCTGTGTGGGGTCGGTCGAGCCATTCAGGAAGTTGCTGCCTGCCACGGTCATCGTCAAGGCATTTCCCGCCACAACGCACGCGGGAGAAACAGAAGAAACTGTAGGGATGGGATTGGCGGGATTGTTGATAATGAAGGTGATGGGGTTCGAGAGACCATTGGTGCCGGTGCCGTAATTGGAATTGGGATTAATGGTGTTGACCGTGGCTGTTCCGGGCTTGGAGAAAAGCGCCGCGGTGATTGTGGCGGTCAACGCCGTAACGCTGTTGTTGGTATCGAGCGTGATGTTCGTGACGCAAGAAGCCGTGGATGCGCCGGAGCTTGTACTGAGGGGACAAGTCCTGCCGTTCCATTGCACTCTGGTTTGAGACACGAAGCCCCTGCCGTTGAGGGTCAACGTAAAGGTTGGGCAAGTTTGGCCTGAAGCCGGCGCGCAGGTAGTGGCCGGGATTTGAGAAGGGGATAGAAAAGCCAGGATGGCTCCGCCGGGGCTCTGGAAGGTGTTGCCGTAGTCGTTGCAACCTGCCACGAAGAAAACTGCACAAAGTGCGACAGCCATTGCTGTCCAAAACCGCTTCATTCCCACTCCTTTGTATTCCTGCGGCCCCGAACACAGGGGCCCGTCTGTCCGCGCAAACGGCGGGAGGCCGCAATGCCGGCGCACATTAGGGGGTGTGATGCCAAATCCGCGCGAAGCGTTGACCACTGCGGAGCGCGAGGAAGCGCGTCCGATGGAAGCCTCACCCCTGAAGAAGAGGACGCTTAGCCCCGAATCACAGCCCTTACGCAACCCTACATGCTTACCATCCGAGCGGGGGGCAGGTCAACGCTGAAAGCCAACCGGCCACGATGGAAAAAAGGAACCGTCGGGGCAGGAGCTCGGCCAAGCGGTGGGGTGTCATGAGGATGCCGGTTCGTGGGGCAAACCAAGAGCCGTGATGGCGGCGCGAACCAACCCTTGAATGCGTGTTTGGCAGTCCGCATCGTGGACCGGCAACGCGGCGGCAGCGCGATAACAAAGAAGCGCTTGCTGCTTATGGCCAAGCTTGGCATAGAGGTCGCCGCGCGCCAATTGGAAGAGAGGATTGGACGGATATTTTTCGGCCAGGGGCGTGATGATACCGAGGGCGCGTTCATATTGCTGATCATAGCGATGCAAATTCATGGCGAGATAGAAGCGGGCAATGTGGGGAGTGAGAACGCCGTCGGCAATGGCGTGTTCGAGCAGCCGAATCCCCTCTTGTTTCGAGCCGCCGGGAATGCCCATAAAGAAACGCATGATCTTGGCTATGGCACTGAGAGTGTCGACGTAATAGTTGTAAAGGCCCAGGCCAAAATCGGCGTCGGCGAGTCCGGGGTCGAGGGTCTTGGCGCGAAGGAAGTGTTCCCGGGCGCGCACACCGAAGCGGGCGGCATTGCGATTCTCACCGCGCAAAGCGTAGAGGCGCGCGGATGCAGCGTCGGCCATGCCAGCGTAAAGCTGCATCTCGGCGGAGTCGGCCTTTTGAATCTGAGTAGCAGCAAGGGAAGAGGCGGTGGTTGCTAGTTCGAGGTAATGCTGGTCGGCGGGAAGTTTCGAACGGCGGCGGGCATCGCTCATTCCATACTTGAACTCGGCGGCGGTACACCAGAAGCGCCACCAGATCGCCTCGGACTCCAACAAGTAACCGATGGGGTGATCAGCACGCGCCTTTTGGAGTTGCCTGGCGGCTTCTTGCGCGCCGTCAAGATCGAAAGAATAGATCTTTTCGAGAATGGCGGGGGTCTCCGCGGGCAGCGTGAGCGGCGTGGCGGCCGAGCTCGACGAAAAGCCCAAGAGAAAAAACCCAAGGATGCCGGCACCACGAAACAAAGCCAAGGAAACAGTCATTTTCATTCCATAGAAGTTTCGCACAAGGACAGCCTTTACGCTGAGGAGTTTAAGTTGCTCCGGAGAGTTGCAAAATTTGGAATCTGCGTTAGGTGGTACGGAGGGCATTTGCTATTCTCGGCGGGCCGATGACCACATCCGATAAAGCGAAAAGTCCTGAACTCGAGCGCGGCTTGGGCCTCAAAGAAGCTGTCGCGTTGAACATGATCGAGATCGTGGGCATTGGGCCGTTCGTGGTCAGCTCGCTGGTGATCCGCGCGATGGGCGGGCCACAAGCGATGATCGCCTGGCTGGCGGGAGCGCTGCTGGCCACACTGGATAGTTTTGTATGGTCAGAACTCGGCGCGGCGATGCCCAAAGCCGGCGGCACGTATGTTTTTCTGCGGGAGGCGTACGGCCCGGAGAAGTGGGGCCGGCTAATGTCGTTTTTGTTTGTCTGGCAGACGTTCCTGCATGTGCCGCTTTCCATCGCGTCGGCGTCCATTGGGTTTGCGAACTACGCGGAATATCTTCATCCATTGTCTACCGTCGCGCATAAAGCAATTTCCGGTGGCCTCGTGCTTTTCCTGATGTTTCTGTTATACCGCCGGATTCGAACGATCGGGAAAATCTCCGTTCTCCTCTGGGTGGGAGTGCTTGGGACCATGCTATGGCTGATTTGGGGAGGAGTGCGCAACTTCAATGCGAGACTCGCTTTCGATTTTCCTCCGGGAGCCTTCGATTTTTCGGTGGTGTGGTTCGCGGGGCTCGGCTCCGCTATGATCAACACGATCTACAGCTATTGGGGCTACTACAATATTTGCCATCTGGGGGGAGAGATTCGCGATCCTGAGAAGAACATTCCGCGTGGGATCTTCCTCTCCGTGCTGGGAATCGCCATTCTGTATTTCGCGATGCAGACGAGCATCCTGGGCGTCGTGCCATGGCGTGAAGCGCAGGATTCCAAATTCCTCGCCAGCCTATTTGTCGAGAAGCTTTACGGCGCCACGGCCGCAAAGATTGCGACTGGGATGATTTTGTGGGTGGCGCTTGCCTCCGTTTTTTCGGTTTTGCTCGGAACTTCGCGGATTCCTTACTCGGCTGCCCTGGACAACAACTTTTTTCCAATCTTTGCGCGGCTGCACCCAACGAAGCACTTCCCCTATATCTCTCTTTTGGTTCTCGGAGGGCTGGCCTTTCTGTTCAGTGTGACGTTGAAATTGCAGACGGCCATCGTAGGGATTCTGGCCGTGCGGCTGATCGTCCAGTTTATCGGTCAAGCTGTCGGAGTGATGTTACTGAGGCGCAGATGGAGTGGGGAGCGCTTTCCGTTCAAAATGTGGCTGTATCCAGTGCCCGCGGTGATGACGTTGATTGGCTGGTTATGGCTCTTTTGGAGAACCGGGACAGTGCGAAAATGGGGGCTGTTGCAGATTGCCTTGGGAATTGTGGCTTTTCTGATCTGGACTTGGAAAAAGAAGCAATGGCCCTTTGCAAGTTCACTGTCGGCGGGTGACGGTCCACGGCCGGAAACTTCTAGTTGAATTGTTTTGGGGGACGCGTGAAATCTTTGCTTAGGCGATTCGCAGTCATCCTGCTGGGAAGCGCAGTTAGCGCAACTGCGCCAGGCTTAACGAAAGCGCAGTTTCCACCGACGCCCGGAACTGGCCCCGGTTTGCCGGAGACGGTGGAGGCCATCGAGCGAGCGCGGGTGACCACTCGAATTCTTTATGTCACCGCGCATCCGGATGATGAGTCGAGCGCGGTGCTGACGTACCTGGCTCGCGGACTGCACGCCGATGTTGCGTTGATGTCGTTGACGCGTGGCGAGGGCGGACAGAATGATCTTGGCCCGGAGCAAGCGCCCCAACTGGGAGTGATTCGCACGCAGGAACTGCTGGCAGCCACACGCGGCTATGGGGTGAAGTTGTATTTCACGCGCGCCAGGGATTTTGGCTTTTCGAAGACGCCCGAAGAAACCGAGAGGGTGTGGGGAGAACAAGTTCTTGAGGATATGGTGCGGGTGATTCGTTCGTTTCGCCCCAATGTGGTCATCAACAGCTGGGGCGGCGTGCACGGCGGTCATGGACACCATCAGGCGGCGGGGCTGCTGACGCCGAAGGCGGTGCAGTTGGCCGCAGATCCCTCTTTCCAATTGCACGGACCAGCATCCGAGAGAAAGGACTTAGGGCCGTGGGGCGATCGGAAACCAGTGGTGGTCCTGGATCTTGACCGGAGCGAAAAACCTCAGGGTTACCTGCTGCCACTCGATGAGATTTCTCCCTTGTACGGTAAATCGTGGCGCGAGATAGGACTGGATGCCTTTGCGAATCACCGCTCGCAAGGAATCGCTGTGTTTCTAGGTTCTTCTTTCCTGCGGCGGCCGATTGCGCTCAAACGTGAGGATGGAGGCGATCTGAATCCGGCCATCCTTGCGCAACCGCTCGGTCCGCTAGACGAGGATTACGAACAAGCGAACATGGGCGTCGATCCATTGATGCGAGCGGTGGATTCGGCGCTGGTGGAAGCGCGCGATGCTGCGCTGCGCCTGGACTGGAAAACGGCGACGACTTCTTTGGCGGAAGCCGGTAGAAAGTTGAACGATGTGCCAAAACCGAATCCCTCGGGGAATAATCCGGAACCGCTCTTGTCACTGGCGCGAAGCGCGGCCCGCAAGCAGCAAAAAGTTGAAGAAGCGGTGAAGTTGGCGGCGGGGCTGCGGGTGGAAGCGACCGCCGACCGAAGCGAAATTGTTCCCGGAGAAACCTTCACTGTGCGTGTGGAATCGCGCCACCGCGAAGGCATTGCCGGCGATTTCAAGAAACCGACGCTGCGGTTGCTGCCGGAATGGAGTATTTCTAAAGAAGAGACGGATTCGCCGAACGTGATTCGCTTCACCGTCCAAACGGGGCAGAGGCCGCCGCACCTGGGCGACGGGCCGATGGGCGCACTTTTACCGGAGCCGCCGCCGCTTTTAATCGCTAGCCAGGAAGCAACAGTTGAAGGTTATTCGTTCGCAGCAGTTTCCCCGGTGACCAGCGTTCGAACGAGCTCTGCGCACGTAGACCGCACGAGCCCGCAAGTCGTTCCCGCTTACACGCTCGCGGTTGAACCGAAGCAAGACCTTGAGAACCTAACCAAGCCAGAAAAACCGTTTGATGTTTTGCTGCGCGTACACTCGTACGCGACCGAAGCCGGTCAAGTCCACGTTGGACTCGCAGTTCCCAAAGGATGGAAGGCGAGCGCTCCGGTGGCGCTGAAGTTCAGCGGGACTGGTGACCGCTACGCACGTGTGACGGTCACACCGCCGCAAAAACTTGCGGCCGGACGTTACAAAATCACTGCTTACGCGGAGCGAGCGGCCGAGCACTCGAAAAGCGCAAAGGGAGAAAGGTTCACGCAATCGCTGGAGCCGCTGCCAAGCCTTCCAACGGAGCTTTGGAGCGAGCCGGCGCAGTGCGTGGTGCACGCTTTCGGTGTTGTAGTGCCGCAGAATCTTCGCGTGGGTTATGTGACCGCCGAGGGCGAACCGATACCGGAGGCGCTCCGGCGATTAGGCATTCAGGTGGACATGCTGGACGCGAAAGATCTGGCCTTCGGAGATTTATCGCGCTTTCGGGCCATCGTGGTGGGAGTAAGAGCCTACGAGTTGCGCCCCGAGCTTCCCGGCGCGAACCAACGCCTGCTGGACTACGTCTCGAACGGCGGGACCCTGGTCGTACAGTACAACCGCGATATCGTTTGGGACAAACTGGAGCCGGCTCCCTATCCGGCGCTCATCTCGCCCCCGCCGCCACCTGCGAAAGAAGGCGATCCCCCGAAACCGCGACCTCTTCCGCGCATCACCGACGAAAACTCTCCGGTGAAGTTTCTGAAGCCCAACGATCCGCTGCTCAACTCGCCGAACAAAATTACGCAGGAGGATTTCAAGGGCTGGTTGCAGGAGCGCGGGCTCTATTTCTGGACACAATTCGACGCGAAGTACACCCCGCTCCTGGCGATGCACGATCCCGGCGAGCCGGAACTCAATGGCGGACTGGTTTACGGGCACTACGGCAAAGGAACGTACATTTACACGGGCCTGGCGTTTTTCCGGCAGTTGCCGGATGGAGTTCCGGGCGCGTACCGGCTGTTCGTCAACCTGCTCAGCGCCTCTCGGGCGAAGTAATCAACGCAACACAAGCACATCGCACCGCCGCTTGTTGAAAGGCAGCATGCTATTCTCGTGGCCCAGAGGGACCAAACAAGAATGAAGAAACAGTTCGGAATGGAACATCGTTTGAGTGTGTTGCGCAGGGCTTTGACACTTTTGCTGGCGGCGGGATTCCTGCTGGCAATCTTTTCCTCGGCGGCGCAAAAAGACAAGAAAAAGAAGAAAGACAATGCCGACAGCTCGAAGACGTCGCTCATGAGCGACGAGCAACAGATTGATTACATGTTGTCTGAAATGATGGGGGCGTGGCAGGTCGGTGACGTCGAGAAACTGCACTCTACATTTGCAGATGATGTTTCGCTGGTGAGCGCCTCGTGGGCGCCGCCCGTCATGGGCTGGGCAAACTACCTGGCTATTTACCAGCAGCAACGCGCGCGCGTGCAGCGCGTCCGCATGGATCGAAGCAATACCTTCATTCAAGTGAAAGGCGACGTTGCCTGGGCGTGCTATCAGTGGAATTTCACAGCTACGCTCGATGGCCAACCGATGCAGTCACAGGGCCAGACCACGGTGGTGATGGAGAAAAGGAACGGACACTGGCTTATCGTACACAACCACACGTCACTGGCGTCGCCGGCTCCGGGCAACACAACTACTCCTCAGCAGACGCCCACGAAGCCAAACGCGTTCTAGTCGACCGCGGGCAAGGGAGCCACTGATCGAGGGAGAGGCTTCAGAAGTGCTTGAGGCCCTCGTAAATCCACAGTCCCCCGGCAAGCAAGAGAAGCGCTCCCGAGAGGACACCGGTGATCAGCAGTGGACGCCCAAGCGTATTGATCTTGGCAATCAACTCGCGCTGCTCCCGGGCTATATGTTCTTCCGCCGCGTCGAGGAAGATCTGGTCGTCTTCGTGGCTGGATAAAACGCCTCGCCAGATCAGCAGGAAAACGAACACGGCGGTGACGATACCCCAGACAATTAGAAGATAAAAGACTGGTGGCGTAAGGCTGTTTTCCATGGCGACCTCCCAATGGAACCGGCCCACTGTGCCGACCGCCCCCGCAGCCGGCAAGGGGCTAATGCTGTTCTAGCCGGGGAGTATAGCACTGCGAATTGAAATTTCTAGGGTTAACTATCACCAAAACTAATGCAGGTTTAGGCGGTTCGAAATGGGGGTTGTCACGCCAAAGCTTTCAGGTCTTTCGGGGTTTTTTACTCGGGTGGCGCCGGGTGGCGCGGAGAGCGGGCAGAATTGAAAATCCTCATGTGGTTGGCTCGCTCCACCCGTACACGCGCAGATTCACGGCTAGATAACTGGACGCTTGAATGCGTCTAATATCGCAATTCCACCTGACGAAGGACACTCTCGCATTCACCATCCTCGGAAATGCAGCGCACCTGGTTGCACATTCCCCACCTTTGACGTTTTCGGTGCGCAGAACGGGGAGGCGATGCCAGCCTCGAACAGTTGCTTTTTTGGAAGCAGATCCAGCCATGACTCCCACACGCGCGTAATGTGAAACTAAAGGGGTGCAATGGTCATGCCAAGGCCTGCCGGAGTGATGGTTGTCTCTGTCTGGTTTATTTTTGTTGGGGTAGTGATCGGTTTTCTCGCGGTAGTCCTGCTTACCGGTTCCTTCGGCCTGGTACAAAGAGGAGGCACAACAGGCATATTCGCAAACGGCTTCGTTGGAGGTGTCGGGATCTTCCTGGCGGCCGTCATCCTTCCCGTCGCTATGGGCGTTGTGGCCCTGGGGGTGGGGCTCTGGCGCCTGCGCCAATGGGCGCGGATTGTCGCCCTAGGTTTGATGGCCCTAAACGTCGCTTTTAGTATATCGGCCTTGCGACACTTCTGGAGCCACTTCGGCGAGAAATCGTTCTTTTGGGTCGTGATCTTCATCATTTCTGGCCTAGGAATGATCTGGTATATCTCAAGGGCGGAAGTGAAGGCCGCGTTTGGTCCCTACCCTGACAAACCCTTGACCCACCTGCAAGAAAAACAGCCGCCACTGCGATAGACGGCATACGCAAAGGCTGGCTGTGAGACGTGTACCGGCGAAACGAAAAGGCAGAGTAAATGGCTGGCGGCCCCCGCGTTGTCTATGCCTCAGTCGGTGCGATGGATCGCCATGTGGCCTTCTGCAACGCTCATTCCTATTCCCTCTACCTCTGGCAACGCGGGGATTTCAGGGTGCGTTGGCGTCCAGAGAGGCGTTTCAGGCGTTTCCCTCGTTGTCTCAAATCGCATCGGAGCTGTCCGCTGCCATGCATAGCATAGGGCGAGGCCCACCGCAAAAATGAGAGCCCCCGGGCGAATCTGCTCGGCTTCGACTGGTGGTACCGCGAAAAAGTGGATGCCCTGCGCACCGCAGTCGAACCCCAGGCCTACGATTGCAAGGGCAATGACCCCACGGATAGCCATGAACGTGACGTTTTCGGCCGTGCTCATAGATAACCCCCTGGCCCATCTTTGGAGGCGGCGCATCCCCCCAACCCGATGAGGCAAAGGGAAAGTGGCGTCCGCCTCCACATCTCACGCAACACGAACGGTACAGCCCCTTGCTTAGCTATCACCTGTCAAGATTGACAGGTGAGGAGGGAAAAACTTGCTGGTCTGTGGGTTTTGACAGGTGCGGCTCGGCCTAGGTTCTCTTAGGGTGGCGCTACATACTTCTGTCCTTAGAGGTGGCTGTTAGCTCTTTTCCGCTCCTCCCCAGGAACGACCCCAAGAAGGGGGCTGGCAGCCACCGTCTTTTCCCCGTCCGAAGCGGATAATCAACCGTGAAATTGCATTGCAGGTGGCTTTGGCGGCGGAAGAGGCAGGGGCCAGCCGTCAGCCACCAGGATTGATTGTGCGGGGGACTTTGGATTTGGCGGCAAAGGGGGGATTGGACTTCCGTCAGCAAAGATGAGTGTCGATGCTACGAGAACGATAGAGGTGAATACCACGAGAATCAAACCGCTAAGTTTTCGTGAATACATCGCGCCTCCTAAAAAACTGAATGGCATGTAAGCCTAAGCCACTGTTCACTCCAAAGCAACCCAGAGCGTCACTCCAAGCGGGACCGTGGTATCTTGCTTTCCCGTTTCCGCTGGCAGTAAAGCCTGACGCTGATTGCAGGTGTTTACCCGATACGTTGGTAGCACTAATGCCCCTACGCTGCAAAGCTGCTAGGGGGCGAGGACGCCACGGAACAAGAAACCAAATACCAGTTGGTTTTGAAAACCATTGCCGAGCTAAAACTGAATGACGAGACCTCTCACATTCAGAAACTCCAGCTTTGTATCGCACTGGCCAGAGGCGTATTGAACTTGAAGCCCGGCGAGGAACCTGCTCGTGTTTTGGAGGACGAGCTAGAGATACGTG
>DATFRZ010000128.1:0-19976 GCA_035262885.1 Candidatus Acidiferrum sp. | reverse complement strand
CCTTCGAGCTGTGAAGCCGGTTGGGGCTGGAACGAAGGCTCGTCGAATGCTTCCTTTACCGAAGGCGCATGGGCCAGCAAAGCGTTGGCGCGGCCTATCGTGAGTGACTGCGAATCCGCAAGCCGCGGAGCATTTACCGGCGTAGCCGGTTTGTTGCGATGCATGAACAGAAATGCCAGGACGAGCGACCCCGCCGAGGCCGTCGCCCACGCCATCCACACAAAGGGACGCCGCGCTCGACTTGGACGCTTTTCAAACTCGGGCGATTCCGGAGCAAGCGGGCGAAACTCCTTCAAATAACGCTCGAATTGCGCGTCATCAAGAAAAGGCATGGCAGTCCTCCTTGGCACACAGGGCGTCGCGTAATTTGGCTAGCGCATAGCGGTAGCGCGAGGCTGCGGTATTCGCGCTGATGCTTAGAACCTCTGCGATTTGGGCGAATGTAAGTTCGCCCCAGATATGCAGCGTGATGACCTCCCGCTGGTCTTCGGGAAGCTTCCATAACACGCGTCGCAGGCTTAGCTCGGCGGCAAAGTCGCGATGCGGCGGCTCGAACCAGGCGCATTGCGGGTCGAGGGCCACGTCTCGCACTCGGGCCTTTCGATCGTTCCGTACGACGTTGCGCACGCAGGTGAACAAGTACGCCTTTGTGTCGAGAGCATCGCGCAGACCGCCGCTTTCCAGCAGCTTTAAGAAAACCTGATGGACCGCGTCCTGGGCGCGGCTCCGTTCGCCCGTAAGCGCCGCCGCAAAAAGCAAGAGCGCCGAGCCATATTGTCGGTACGAAAGCTCGATCTCAGAGGCGTCGGTCCGCGTGGCCTGCATGTTGGCCCTCAAGAATAAGACAATCGAGCCGGACAGATTTGTCTATCCCTCCCCTCGGAAGCAATGATGGTGGCGGTGACAAGAGGGCCACAAGAGATAGCGTAGGGCTAGACACGATAGAAACGTCGTGTTACTGTTTTTTTCCGTACCGCCATCCTTGCGCCAGGCGGCTGGGCTCTGAACAGGAACCTGCCAGACGTTTTTGAGTCGATCCTGATCCGGTCGGCTCTGCAGGCGGTCGCCGGGTGTGGGACCGACCTGACGCCCAAAAGACCCTCCCCTCGAGGCAAACGAAGCCGTCTCTTATTGCGTACTTTTTCCCGCACCTGGCTGGCGGGTCGCATCGAACTACAAAGCACGCAATTCGGGGAGCAAAGGGGACACGTTGCTTAAGCTGCGAAAAGTCGAAATCGTAGGCTTTAAGTCGTTTTGCGAACGCACGGCGGTGACGTTCAGCGGCTCCGGGACGACGTGTATCGTCGGGCCAAACGGGTGCGGCAAATCGAACGTGGTGGACGCCATCTCCTGGGTGCTGGGCGAGCAGAGCCACAAGTCGCTGCGCGCGGAGCGCATGGCGGATTGCATTTTCAATGGAACCACCAAGCGGCCGCCGCTGGGCATGGCCGAGGTCACCATCACCATGGAAGATCCCGAACTGGCGGAAGCCGCGCGCTTTGTGATGGACGGTGCCGCGAACGAAGCGAGCGTGGATCGCAACCCTGAGGGCACAGAGAACGCCGAGAAGAGTGAGACGCAAGCAAATCCGACGGCATCGGTCGATCCTGAGGAAGGCAGCCAAGACCAGGGACGGTTGCACCAAGACGGAGCGCAGGCCGGACATGCCCAGCAAAGCGGCGGCAGGTTCAAGAAACTATTCAAGAGAAAGAAAAAGGGCGAAGAGAAACCCGCTCTCTCGACGAAACCGGGCGAAATCATGGTCAGCCGGCGTCTGTACCGCTCCGGGCAAAGCGAATACCTCATCAATGGGCGAGTGGCGCGGCTGCGCGACATCCAGGAAATGTTCATGGGCGTCGGACTGGGGCCAGACTCGTACGCCATCATCGAGCAGGGACGCATCGGCCTCATCCTCTCCACAAAGCCGATGGAGCGGCGCGCCATCATTGAAGAAGCTGCGGGCGTAACGAAATTCAAAACCAAAAAGCGCCTGGCGGAGGCGAAACTGGAATCGTCTAAGGTCAACCTGGCGCGCGTGAACGACATCGTCATCGAGGTGGAAAAGCAGTTGGGTTCGCTGAAGCGCCAAGCGGCAAAAGCGCGGCGGTACTCGGAAATTCGCGACCAGATGCGCGGAATCGTGCGGCAGATGCTGGCTGGCAAGGCCCGCGAACTGGATGGAGTCGCTGAAAGGGTTGCCAAGCAACTCGCAGAACTCAACACCGCGGAAACGCAGCGCGCAACAGCCATTCAGCAAATGGAAGGCGAGCAGGACCGTCTCAGCCAGCGGATTTACGAACTGGATGCGGAAATCCGCCAGAACCAGAACGTGTTGAACCTGACCGCTCTGGAAGTGGACCGCAACGAGAACAAGATTGCCTTCAACCGCCAGCGCGCGCAAGAGCTCGCCGGGCGCCACGCGCAAATGGACGCCGAGCTGAAGCAGGCGCGCGCACAGGCGGCGGAATGGGAGACGCGCAGCGCAACGCAAGTGCAGGCGGTGACGCGGCTGCGCGAAGAATCGGGTGTGCTGAACGCACGCGTGGAAGAGCTTTTGCAGCGGGCGGAGCAACACGCGGCGGAGATTCGCGACGCCGAAGGGCGTATGGAAGCGTTGAGGCGGTCGGCTTCAGAAGCGGGCGAGAGCCTGCTGCGGCTGCATGGCGAGCAAAAACAAGCGGAAGAAGCGCTTTCCCATCAGACCGAGGCACAACGAAAACTGGAAACGAACGAGCACGAGGTGCTGGAAACCTCGATGCGCGCGCGCGACGACGCGGAGCGGGCGGCTTGCGAGCTGGAGGCGGTCTCCGGCCAGCTTAGCGCCCTGAAGCAAAACGAGGCGGAGCTGCAGGCCAAGATTGGCGGACTGCGGGAGCAGCGCAACGGGTTGACAAAAGAAGCTGATTCCCTGCGCGATTCGCTAGCAAGCGTGCGGGCGCGACATTCAACGCTGACACAGATCCTGAACGACCGGTCGTACACGGCAGAAGCGGTGCAGAAGCTATTTGCGGCCAACGAACGCGGCGGTGGGCAACAATTCCGGGCCGTGGGCGTCCTGGCGGACTACGCGGAAGTCGAAGAGAAACATGAAGCCGCCGTCGAGCAGTTCCTCCGTGACGAGCTGGAGTTCGTAGTCGTGGAGACTTTTGACCACGCTCGCACGGGCATTTCCATGCTGCGCGACGAAGTCGGCGGCCGAGCAACGTTCTTCGTGGATTCGCTGCGCAACCTGAAGATTTCCAACGAATACGAAGCGATTGTGAATTTCCGTCCCGACGACGGGGTGATCTCGCGGTTGGACAAACTCGTGGAATTCCGCGATCCGCTGGGGCCGGCGGCAAAGCAATACCTGCCGCGGCTGAGAAGCGCGTATTTGACCGACAGCGCCAACGCCGCGGAAAAGCTCGCCCGGGACAACCCGCAATATGCTTTCGTTACGCCAGATGGCACTTGCTATCAGGGCCGCATGGTAACCGGCGGGCGCCCGGATCAGGCCGGGCCGCTGGGCATGAAGCGCGAGTTGCGCGCGCTGAACGCGGAGGTGCTGCAACTCGAACATGAAATGAAAGAAAAGCAGGCCGAATTGGAGAAAGTTGCGGCGGAGCTTCGCTCGGCGGAACAAGCGTTGGAAGAAACCAACACGAAGCTGCGCGACACCGAACACGAGATGATCTCCGCGCAGCACCGCCACGGGAACATGCAGACCGAGCTGGCGCGCCTGGGAGCCGAGCTGGCCGTTTGCCAGGGTGAGCTGGCACGAGTGCGCAAGGAAGCGGAGAACGCACGAGATCGTGCCGAGCGCGCAAAGCATGAACATGCCGCCGCGGCGCTCAATCGCGCGGAAGCGGAAACGGAAAGTGCGCGGCTGGCGGAAGAACTCGTTGGGCTGCGTGGTTCCGTGCAGACCGAGCAGCAGGA
Organism: Candidatus Acidiferrum sp.; assembly: GCA_035262885.1. GTDB lineage: Bacteria > Acidobacteriota > Terriglobia > Acidiferrales > UBA7541 > Acidiferrum. Next base: position 16,058 of record DATFRZ010000128.1, on the reverse strand, counting down.
ACTGGCCACCGGCCGCGCGGGGCTGGCGGCGATTAACGAGCGGCTTGCCGCTGCGGAAGTGCTGGCCGCTCGGCTGCGTGAAGAGCGCTCGCAGCTGGAACGCCGCGAAACAGCCCTGCAGCAGCAGGTGATGTCTATCAACGATGAAACCGCGCACCTGACGCACCAGAGCGAAGAGTTAGCCCAGCAATTGGAAGGGCTGCGCGCTGAGAAACTGCGCCTCGAAGCGCGGCAGAAAGAACTCGAACAAGAGTGGGAATCCGCACGCACGCGAGTGACACAGACGGAAGATCAGCTGCGGATGGGCCGCCAGGAATTGCAGGAGCTGCGCGAACAGAAAAATCACGCGGATGTGGAGCGTGCGAAAAACGAATCCGACCGGGAACATTTGCGCGAGACGTGCATAAGCGAAGTAAACGCCCAGCCGGAAGACTTGATCGCCACCGAAGTAGCGTTTATGAGCGGCGAAGAGCTGGCCACGGCGGAAGCCAACTATCGCGAGATGAAGCAGAAGATCGAAAACATGGGCGCCCTGAACATGATGGCCCTCGAGGAATTCAACGAGTGCGAGCAGCGCTTCACGTTCCTGACGCGCGAGCGTGACGACCTGCTGAAGTCCATTGCCGACACACAGCAAGCCATCGTGGAGCTGGACCAAGCGACGAAGGAGAAATTCGAGCACGCCTTCCACGCGATCAACAAGAGCTTCTCGGATGCCTTCCATGCGATTTTCGGCGGCGGCATGGCGGAAATGCGCCTGACCGAACCGGACAGCTCGGGCGATGCCGGGATTGATATCGTGGCTTCGCCCCCAGGCAAGCGGCTGCAAAACGTGCTGCTGCTCTCGGGCGGTGAGAAGGCTATGACGGCCCTGGCTTTGCTGATCGCCATCTTCCGCTATCAACCGAGCCCGTTCTGCATCCTGGACGAAGTCGATGCACCACTCGATGAAGCAAACGTTGGACGCTTCACCAAATTGATCGGCGAGATGAGCGACCAGACGCAGTTCATCGTGGTCACGCACAATCGCAAAACCATGGAAATCGCGCCGGTGTTGTACGGCGTCACCATGCAAGAGCCCGGGGTATCGAAGCTCGTGAGCGTGCGGTGGGAAGAAACGGGAAGCGAAAATCCCAATACGAAAAGGTCAGCGGCCTCGGCGGCATAACCAGCTTCCGTTTTTGCAAAAAATAGAAACGATACAAAACAGAAGTCCTGAAACTCTATTCTTCGCATTGTTTATTCCATGAATAAAACTTTCCTATCGAACTTTTCGCACATGCGTTTCGCACAGTTTTCCACCGCGCGCAGGTTTGACTTCGCAATGCGGTGCGCTAGAATGCGAAGCACCAAGTCGGGGAGATTGTCGCGTTGTCTTCTGCTCCAGCCATGAAAGTCCTGAGCGAGACCCAGTTCGCCGGATTGTCGCCGAGCGCGCGCGGGAAGGTGCGCGACATCTACGATTTGGGCGACCAGCTGCTGATTGTCGCCACAGATCGCCTCTCCGCGTTCGACGTGATCCTCCCCACGCCGATTCCCGACAAAGGCCGCGTGCTCGCGCAGCTTTCTCTCTTCTGGTTCGACTTGTTGAAAGACATCATCCCGAACCACGTCATCAGCGCTACGGAATTTCCCGCGCCGTTTGACAAATTCAAGGACGAGCTTTCGGGCCGCTCGATGCTGGTGCGAAAGACCAAGCCATTGCCGATCGAATGCGTCGTGCGTGGCTATGTTTCCGGTTCTGCATGGAAAGACTACCGGACCACGGGAAAAATCTGCGGGATCGCGCTTCCCGTTGGTCTCCGTGAATCCGACCGTCTCCCCGAGCCTATTTTTACGCCTGCGACCAAGGCTGTGAGCGGCCACGACGAAAATATTCCCTTCGATCAAGCCGAGAAAATGGTCGGCAAGAACCTAGCGGAGAAGGTTCGCGCCGTCAGCTTGGAACTCTACGGGCGCGCCTCGGCTCATGCGGAGCCGCGCGGAATCATCGTGGCCGACACGAAATTCGAGTTCGGCTTGCTCCACGATGAGCTGATTTGGATCGACGAAGCGCTGACGCCGGACTCATCGCGCTTCTGGCCTGCCGCCCAATACCGCCCCGGCGGGCCGCAGGCCTCTTTTGACAAACAATTTGTGCGGGACTATCTCGAACGGATGCGCTGGTCCAAAACCCCGCCAGGGCCGGAACTGCCTCCCGAGATCGTCGACGCCACTCGCGAGAAATATCGGGAGGCGTACCGCATTTTGACCAACCGCGAATTGCCGTAGCACCGGGCCGCTATGCACAAAACATTTAGGCGGAGCGTGTTATCGTGAAAGACCAACTGGAAGGGCTCGTGAATCAAATGGTGGAGCGGGGAATCTATTTCGACGAAGCCATCGAGGAATTTGAAAAGCGGTTCATCAAACGCGTCCTAGACCGCGCAAATGGCAACCAGTCCCGCGCCGCTCAGCTTCTGGGCATCCACCGCAATACGCTAAGCCGCAAGATTGAAGAGTACAAGCTGGACACCAACGGCCACCGTCGCCGCTCGCGCTGAACTCCATTTGTCAGTCTTCGGAGAGCCGCTTTTCCAATACTGGCTTTCGACAAGTCTCGCTAGCCCCGCGCGCTCGGCTTCCTCGCAGGCCGGCGCACCGGCGGCTTCTTGGGCGCGCCCTTTTCCTTCGGAATGTCTTCTGCTTTCACTTTAGCCTTGTCCCAGTGCAGGAAAAAGGCGGGTTCCGGATCATACGCGACCAAAGTCCCGGTGAAATGCACGGCGCTGTTTTTTTCAACGCGTGCCGCTTCCGGCTGGCCAACCACTTTCACGCTCATGTTTGGCGTAGTCGCGGCATCAAATTCCGCATCACTGGTCACGAACGCAATCTTCAGCACCAGCGGGTCGCCCGGGGTGACTTCAATCACCTTGCCTGGGACTTCCGGAAATTCCAGGCCGCAGGCCGCAAGCCACGTCAGTTTGCTCTTGTCACCTCCCGCTTTCAGGTCGGTGAACACGGAAGCGATGGTCATCTCCTTTTGGATGGCGCTGATGTCCGCCGCACTCGGCAACGAATAACTGCTGGGGCGCTCGGCCGAACTTCCCGCGAGCTGCATGAGTTCGTTCATCTGGCCATCGATCAGACTGTCGCAGACGTTCCCGCCCTGGTGGTTTGCTATGAGGCTCCTCAAGTATTTCTTTACTTGGCCCATCTGAGCCTGCGTCGCATTCTTGGAGGTCGCCGCCTTCGCAAAGTACCAGAAGGCGTCCATATGCTGAGGAGGCGTCATGGCCATGAAGGCCTTCCCCAGGTTGTAGTTCGTGCTCAGGTCGTCAGGATTGAGCGCCAGAATTGCCTTGTAGGACTGCACCGCCGCAGGAAAATCCTTGGCCGCCTGCGCCGCCGTGGCACACGTAAAGTGGAAAAGAATCGTCGGCTGGAGCTTTTGCTTTTTAAAATCTTCTTCGCTCAGGTTGTCCGGCTTTTTCACTTCCTCCAGGGCCTTCAAGCCAGCCGTACACGCCTCGCGAGCCCTAGCCGCTCCGGCAGCCTGTGCGTTGGGGTTCAAAGTCGCATAAGCCAGCGCCCGCGCATACAACACTCCGTAACGCGTCCCGGCATCCACCTTGTCGCCGAGCGCCGTAGTCTTATCCGCATACTCCATCACTTTGTCCGGATTCTTCAGCTGGTTGTAGGCATTGACATAGAGGGGATAGGCGTAGACCAGAAGCGCGGAACTCGGATATTTCGCAACAAAATCATCCAGGCATTTGACCTGCGTCGCAGGCGTTTTCTCGGCGGCGCACGCCTGCTCCTGGTTGTACTCCACCAGCGTATAAGGCTGTTTTGCGCTGTCCTGGCCGCCCGCAGCGGCCTGTCCGCGCGCGCTGCTCGAATTTCCAAGAGTCAAGCCAAGCGCCACCGCCAGCACCGTGCCCACCCGTTTCCATGTTCCGTTCATTCCGGCTTCTCCTCGCTGAGATTCCGTGCGTTCATCTTGTTCCGGCGCGACCCGGAACCTTTCACCGCGAAACATTCTGTCTCGGGAAACCTTGGGATTATAGGAAAAGCCGCTGCAAATCCGCAAGCCGTTATCCTCGACCAAGCTCCTAATGATTGTCCACGGTGTAGAGGGGTCACTTCACACTCGTTCCCGCCACAGCGAAAGATGACCGCCGCCGCGGAAATCTCTGATGATAGGATGAGTTTCCCACAAAAAGAGTGGCCCGCGCGAGGAAGAATTCCTATGCCTGGAATAAGCAACGCAAATAGTAGCTCTAGGGCAAGCGCGCAACTTGAAGGAAGCGTCGCACTCGTGACGGGAGCGAGCCGCGGCATCGGCCGCGCGATCGCTCACGGCCTTGCAAGGCTCGGCGCATCGGTGGCAATCTGTGGACGAGATCGCGCCGCGCTCGAAGATGCCTCCAGAAGCCTGCAAAAGCTTGGCGCTCGCGTTTTCTCTCAGGTCACGGATGTAACCCACGCGGAGGAAGTGTCCGAGCTTGTCGCCGGAACGGAAGCCGCGCTGGGCGCGATTCACATTCTTGTGAACAACGCCGGCAGCGGCCTGTTCGGCCCGGCTCACGAGAAGTCAGAGGCGGACTGGGATCGCGTGCTAGATAGCAACCTCAAAAGCGTCTTCCTCGTTTCGCGCGCGGTGATTCCTTCGATGATTCGCCGCGGCTCCGGCGACATCATCAATATCAGTTCCCTCGCTGGGAAAAACACATTTGCCGGCGGCGGCATTTACTGCGCCTCCAAATGGGGCTTGATGGGCCTCTCCGGCTGCATGATGGAAGACCTTCGAGCGCACGGCATTCGCGTGACCGTGATTTGCCCGGGAAGCGTGGCCACGGAGTTTTCCGGCAGCAAGCCCAAAGACCCTTCCAAAGCCTTGCGTCCCGAAGACGTCGCGCATGCGGTGGAAGCCGTAGTGACGCAAAGATCCGCGAGCTTTCTAAGCGAAATCCATCTGCGGCCTCTGCGCAAGTAAGCGCCAGCCGGCTCCCAAAAGGTACTCTTTCCTGTTGACAATAGTCGTTTACACGACTATTATCGGGTTGTGGCGTCCAAAGAGAAACCACCTCGCCCGCCAGCTTCTAGCGAAGAAGGTATCTTCATCGCTCTGCTGAAACTGGCCGACGTCCTGGGCCAGGAGGCCGAGCGGCTCACGCGAACCGCCGAATTGACCGGAACGCAGTACAACGTCTTGCGCATCCTCCGCGGCGCAGAACCGGAAGGCCTGGCTTGCCGCGGCATCGGCGAACGCATGATCACGCACGATCCGGACATTACCCGCCTGCTCGACCGCATGGAAAAGCGCGGTTTGATCACCCGCGAGCGCCAGAAACACGACCGCCGCGTGGTCAAGGCGCGCATTACCCCGCACGGCCTTGCGCTACTGAAGCCTCTGGATCAGCTTATGCGCGATTTGCACAAGCGGCAGTTCCGACGCATAGCGGCCACACACCTGAAAACTCTTTACGACCTGCTCGAGGAAATCCGCTGTAACCAGCAGGAATGAGAACCGACAAATCCAGGTTTTTAGTTTTGTGTTCAAACTAGTCAGGAAGGAAGAGCCAACAATGAATCGCTACCTCACTCGGATCTCCCAAATCGCAGTACTCGCTGGCGTGGCCTCGGGACTTTCGCTGCCTGCCGCAGCCGCAAGCTCCACTTGGCAGATTGACCCGGCACACTCCTCGGCGCAGTTTGCCATACGACACCTCGGCCTTTCGACCGTGCGTGGCGCTTTCAGTAAGCTCAGCGGAACCATGCAGCTCGACGATCAGGACATCACGAAATCCACCATTGAAGTCACCATCGACGTGAACACCGTGGACACTCGCGAACCCGACCGCGACAAGGATTTGCGCAGCGAGCGCTTCTTTGACGTGGCCCACTTCCCCACCATGACCTTCAAATCGAGAAAGGTCGAACAGGTGGCTCCGGGAAAACTCCGCGTCACCGGCGATCTGACGATTCGCGGCACCACCAAGGAAGTTGTTCTGGATGTGGATGGACTCACGGCCCCCGCCAAAGATCCCTGGGGAAATCAACGCGTAGCGGCTTCGGCGACAACGAGAATCAACCGCCAGGATTATGGCGTCAAGTGGAACGCCAAACTCGATAACGGCGGCGTGGTTGTCGGCGATGATGTGAATATCACCATCGACGTGGAACTGATCCAAAAAACCGCTGCAAAATCGGGCGACTAATCTCGGAATTGCATCTTTCTGTACCGGAATAATCGCTCCGGCGTAAGGCGACGCAAATGCATCGCCTCCCTCGTCCGCGTCATCCAACAATTAACCATCATTCGAAAAAAGGTTATTGACATGCAAAAAGCGGCCGAAACCGATCATCCGGTCCATGAACTGATTCGCAATCGCTGGAGCCCGCGCGCCTTCTCGGACAGGCTCGTAGAGCCCGCGGTACTTGCCAGCCTTTTCGAAGCGGCTCGCTGGGCCGCCTCCAGCTACAACGACCAGCCGTGGGCCTATCTCGTGGCCACGAAAGATGACGCTGAGAATTTCAAGAAGATGCTCGGTGTCCTGATGGAATTCAATGCCAAATGGGCCAAGAACGCTCCCGTACTGGCGATTTCCATCGCCCGCCGCAACTTCAGCCACAATGGCGCGCCTAACCCGGTGGCGGTGCACGACGTCGGTGCGGCCAATGCGCAATTGACCGCGGAAGCAACGTCGCGTGGTCTGCTGGTGCACCAAATGGCAGGCTTCTCTCACGACAAGGCTCGGCACACTTTCGGAATTCCCGAGGGCTGGGATCCCGTTTCCGCCATCGCCATTGGCTACCCTGGCGATCCGGAAACTCTTCCCGAAGACTTTCGAAAAAGAGAGTTGGTGCCCAGGACACGCAAGCCCATACGCGAATTTGTAATGACCGGTAGCTGGGGGCATACTGCTCCTTTCGCACTCAAGTAACCTAGGAGACGGACCCCAGCTCACCCATGCACCGCGCCTTCGAGTTCCTCATCCACCATGGACACGCCGTACTGTTTGTTTGGGTGCTTGTCGAACAACTCGGCGTGCCCGTTCCGGCTATGCCTTTATTGCTCGCAGCTGGCGCCCTGGCCGGTGCGGGACAAATGAGTTATTTTGCCTCGCTCCTGTTCGCGATGTTGGGGGCGGTGGTGGCCGATTCCGTGTGGTTTCAACTCGGCCGGCACAAAGGCATTACCATCCTGCGACTTCTCTGCCGGATTTCGCTCGAGCCCGATTCCTGCGTGCGCCGGACCGAAGGCATATTTTCCAAGCAAGGCGCTCGGTCGCTGGTTGTGGCTAAGTTTTTGCCTGGCCTCGGACTGGTGACGCCTCCCCTCGCCGGAGTTTTTCGCATGCGCTTCCGCCGCTTTCTGTTGTTTGACGCTATCGGATCAACCCTCTGGGCTGGCGCCTTCCTCGCTCTTGGTTACGTCTTCGCCGGACAAATTGAGCGCGTTGCAGCAAGCCTCGCTTCGCTTGGCGGTTGGCTGCTGGTCCTAATCGTTGGCTCGCTTGCAGCGTATATCGGATACAAGTTTGTCGCCCGTCAGCGTTTCCTGAGGGAGTTGCGCATCGCCCGCATTACCGTGGATGAGTTGAAAGAAAAACTCGATGCCGGTGAGCAAATTACGATTGTTGATCTGCGCCACTCCATAGACTTCGAAGCCGAGCCCGAGGTGATTCCAGGTGCTCTGCACATGGAGGCCAAAGAGCTGGAGGAAAGCAATGGCCGTCTGCCGCTCAATGGCGAAGTCGTTCTGTACTGTACTTGACCCAACGAAGCTACCAGCGCCCGTGTGGCGCTGCTCCTCAGAAAAAATGGCGTCAAGCGCATCCGGCCGTTGCAAGGCGGATTGCAAGCTTGGCGCGACCGCGGCTACCCACTCGCTACCGCACTATGATTTCAAGGCAAGGCAGCCAGTTCACCCGTCAAAAACTCTTGGTCAGACACTTAACGCGGTGCAAGGCGCGTCGCGCACCAACACACAACGAAGATCCCGTAAACGGCCCATCATCCCGGACTGCGGACTCATTCCCTAGCGACCTCTCGCGTCCTCTCCCCTCAACGCGAGACAGGTTGATGACTCATGATTTTCCCGCTTTCGTCTTTGATTCTCGGCGCGAACGCCGGTTTCGAGCTATTTTTCAAAGGTGAAGGCGCGCCAGATCGCGCGGGTCATCCTTCCGTTTCAGCCGGCCCACCGTTCGGCGCCCGCCAGCCCATGGAACGAGGAGATGAGCTTCGGTTAGTTCGCCCTCAAAGCCGCGGCAAAACAATTCCGCCCTGTGCCTGATACTTCCCTTTCTTGTCTTTGTAGCTGACTTCGCAGTCTTCGTCCGACACGAAGAAAATGACCTGGCACAATCCTTCATTCGCGTAAATCTTCGCGGGCAGCGGCGTAGTGTTGCTGATTTCCAGCGTCACAAAGCCTTCCCACTCCGGCTCGAACGGCGTCACGTTGACGATAATTCCGCACCGCGCGTACGTGGATTTTCCCACGCAGATCGTCAGCACGTTTCGAGGAATCCGAAAATACTCCACCGACCGCGCCAGCGCGAAGGAGTTAGGAGGAATGATGCAAACGTCGCCCTTGAATTCCACCAGCGACCGCGGATCGAAATGCTTCGGATCCACGATCGTCGTATTCACATTCGTAAAAATCCGGAACTCGTCCGCCACGCGGATGTCGTAGCCGTACGATGACACTCCGTAACTGATCACTCCATCGCGCACTTGCCGGTCCGTGAACGGCTCGATCATTTTGTGCTCCAGCGACATGCGCCGGATCCACTGGTCTGGCTTGACGGACATCCATTCCTCCTGAGAAATTTTGCGAATTTTGTTTCGTACTCGCCGCGAATCGGCGGAGCCCCTCGCGCCAAAAGACGTTCAGTGTAGACGACCCCTCATGTCTTGACAACCCAGCCCCGCAACCTCTAGCATCGGCGTCACAAGTGCCGGAGGATGAAGTGATTAAGCTGGATCTTGTAAATGCGGTCGTCGCCGCGACCAACATCAGCCGCACCAAGGCCGAGCAGGCCGTCGAAACGATTTTCGAGTCCTTGAAACAGGCTCTGGGCCGCAGCCAGCGCATCGAATTGCGCCGGTTCGGCGTCTTCAGCGTGAAGCCTCGCAAAACGGGCATCGGCCGCAATCCCCGCACCGGCGAAGAAGTCAACATTCCTCCCGGAAAAGCCGTCCGCTTCAAGCCGGGGAAGGAATTGCAAGGTAAAGACGACGAAAAGGCCTGAATCTCGCCCGCAACCCGCCAGTTGCGAGAAACAACAGAAGGTCTTAAACGGCGGGAATTCCTTCACTGTCGTTCGCTACGTGCATTGTTTGCCGCGCTGTGCAACACTCGGATCGGATGGAGATGAATGAGCAGCGTTAAGCCAGCACTTTCTCCTACCATTCCGATGGCTCGCAAGCCAGATAGGGGTATTTCGCTCGGGCTCGGACTCACCAACGAGTGTAACCTCAAGTGCGCCTTCTGTTACCGCGATCCCGCTCGCGCCGATCGTCTCTTGTTTGAACAAGTCAAGACCGTGATGGAATGCCTCCCGGTTCGCTCCGTGAATCTCGGAACGGGCGAGAACGGAATGCATCCTGACTACAAGACGATACTGGCTTACTTGCGAACGCGACAGGTGAAGCTCACCATCACTTCCAACGGCCACAGTGTCGCCGTCCTGGAAGACCAAGACCTGCGTGCCTTCCATGACATCGAGTTTTCTGTCGATTACCCAACCAAAGCGGAACAGGACGCCCAGCGAGGCCCAGGCAACTGGGACCTGATTCATCAACAGGCCGAGCGTTGTGTGCACTTAGGTGTGCCCGTGACGATTATCTCGGTCATGATGAAGTCGAACTACTTGCGGCTGGCGGATGTCGCACGAGTCGCGAAACGGTTTGGCGCTCCCTTGCGTGTGAACGTCTATCAAGCGGTGCGCTCCGATCTTTACGCGCTGACATACGAAGAATACTGGCAAGGTTTCGGTAGGCTTTTCGAGAGCACCGATGTGATTGCGATTGGCGAGCCCTTGGTGCGTGCGATGGCGGGCCTGCCGCCACTCGAAGGAGGTTGTGGCGTCAGCACGGTACGAGTGACGCCCCGCGGCACAACGCAGCCTTGCGTTTATTGGCCCGGCTTGGGGGAGCCGCTGTCAGGCTTGATTTTGGAAGGTTCCGGGATCCTGAATTCCGCGCCATTTGAGCAGGCCCGCACACTTCCGGAAGCGTGCCAGACCTGCGAGTTTCGAGATCCATGCCACGGAGGATGCGCTGGACGACGGCACCTGCAAGGGGCCCTATCCGAGCCGGATCCTTATTGTCCGGTCATTCGGGGCGAGCTGCCACGACTCGAGATCCGCATGGCCGCAAATCGCGATCTACCCAAGCTCGGAAGCTCCTGCACCACTATTGTGATCGCCCGCGAGTCCGTTTCGTGAAGATTGACGTCAATGGCGCGCGATGAGTCGGACCGAGCGCGCCGCCCGTTTGCTACTGCGCATCCATCCACTTGTCCGACCCTACCAGCTTGTAGGCCACGTTTGAAAAGAAAACTCGGCACGGCGTGCCGTCCGCGGTCCCACGATGCTCCGTTGAGACAAGGAGGGGACCGGCTTTCTTGTAGCCAGCCCAAGTTGTTGAGAGAAGACTTGGCTTCTTTGGTCCGCCTCGATGATAGACGAACGCTGCCACACGGCCATCAGAACCAACGAAAAGATCCCAAGTATCTCCCGGCGTGTAACCGCCAACCTCCGCAGGATATTTCACCGACACCAGAGTCGCCGAACCCTTCCCCAGCGGCAATGGTTGCTTGTCCTTGACGGTGACAACCGCGCTGGTGTCCCAATAAGCATGGAAAGGAAAAATAAACCAATAATTGTCGTTGACGAACCCCGGCTCAATGTCGTTTTTCACGTTGTCAGGCGCGCTCGTGAGCTGATTCCGATTGTAAGTAACCTTCACCGGCTTCCCGTCCTTATCTTTGCTCTCATACGTGACTTGGCCGGTCTTGGGCTCCCAGGTCCAAGTGCGCGAGAGATTCAACTTCAAAGCGGGTAGGTCGAGGTTGAACGTATAGCGGACCGCGTCAAGTTGCCCAAACGAATCAAGGCCATAGGTTTTGGCAAGCTGTTCGACATTGGGTGGGCGCGTCTGCGCCCGCGAAGTGCCCGCAAGAAGCAATAGCCCCAAAAACGCCCAAAGGATAGTCTTGGAAAGGCGCAACGTGGCCATGGAAGTCCTCCTCAGTGAATGATGTCCTTTCGATGATGTCCGAACGCTCCTGGATTCAAAAAATTTCGCGTGGTGCGGTTGGCTTCACTCTACCCGGTCCGCTGAGCATTGTGGCGCGGCCGATCGTGTAATTCGGAGCAAAGCCATGACTGCGGCAGCAAGTGCCACCGACCCGTATTCCAGCAGCATAATCCAACCAGGAACAACCCACGGTTGTCCAAGTGTGCGCAAGCGCCACACATAATAGGTAGGAATAATGCTCACTGTCCAGATGAGGATCGGCAGCGTTGATGTCGACCGCAGGAACGGCAGCAGCCACAGCATGTACCATGGATAGACGACCGGCGCACATAAAAGCGATGCCGCCATTGGCCAGGCAAACGCGTCCGAAGACTCTTCCGCGTGCTTTTTTCTCATCCAAATTGCAGCAAGAAAGCCAACGAGCACTGCCAGCACAGCCACAATCTGAGGAGCCGTCACGCGCTCGAGCGTAGCAAAAACGGGATCATTAAAACGGAATCTCTGCACGTAAGTCCCGAGCGAGCCTGTGGGAATCCGTCCGTGGTTGAGAAATGGCACATAGAGAAGTCCGAAAACGACTGTCGCCAGCGCACCGTCGCGGATGCGAACGCGCTTCCAGAACAACGGCAACAGCACGATGGGAAGCAATTTCACAGCAACCGCCAGCCCAAACGCCACCGCGGCAACGGTACGCCACCGCCTCACAAGCGCAGCCGCGGACGCCAGAAGCAGCAATACCCCGACAATGTCGACGTGACCGCTACCCGCCACCTCCGTCGCCAGCAAGGGGTGCCAAACGAAAGCCAGAACCCAGTGCTCTCCCTGGCCGGTTCGACGCAAGAGATCGAGCAACACGAACACAATCGCTAAACCACAAATCACAAATGCTACTTTCAGTGCAGAAGTAGACTCGTGAATCGCGGTGACCGCGCGAAAGAATAGCTGCGCCCCCGCCGGATAGGGGCTAGGAACCTCCGGATTATTCAACGTGCGCGTCTCAGAGGTATGCAAGCCGGCCAGTGCCGGGTCGCTCGGAACGAGGATGTATGGGTTATAGCCGAGCCGCTGCACCCGGCCGTCCCAAAGATATCGATGAATATCGTCATCCATGCCCGGTAGCATTCGTAGAAATTGAAAATGCCACAGAGCAGACAGAGCGAGAGCGAACATGACAACGCGCTTCGGAAATTTTGGCGTGGAAAAGAGCTCGCGGATGGCTAGCAGATACGCGACACCGGCAAGGGCCAAAGGAATCATGAATGACGATTCACCGGTGTGGCTGAAGTTGCGTGAGCAAATCGTCAGCGCCACAAGCAAGACGACGCCCAGTCCGTACAACCTGTGCGAAGGTGTGAGTTTCACAGACCTCCCGCACCATGAAGAAGCGGCGCCACTGCTTGCTCCCATTCGTGCAACCATGCCGCGGTTCGCGGCGCTTTTCGGGGATCGAGCTGCAGTTCCCGGGCCAGCAAAATCAAATCGTTTGCCACGTCGATGTCGTAGAAGGGCGCCGTAAAGCCCGTGGAAAGTTCAAGGACCTTCGTGCGCGTCAGCAGTCTGTCGAGCGCGCTCATGGTTCCCATTCCTTCGCCTTCGAAGAGCGACGGGTGAGCGTCCTTGGCGCCAACCAGATAATACCCGCCATCGTGGGTTGGCCCGATAACCACGTCATGCGTGCCGAGTATTTCGAAAGCTCTTTCCAGGACTAACGGAGCGAGGTGGGGACTGTCGCTATTAAAGGCGATGACGTGCCGCCGCCCGGCGGCCGTGAAATGTCGAAAAACAGAGGTTAGTCCTGCGGCGAGACCTTCGCCTTGTTGCGCTACGACTTGCACTGTATTTCCTAACAGGTCCGCCAATTCGCCCCAATCCGGCTCAGGGCACATCACGGTGACCTGCACGCTCGTCAATGACTTTGCCAACGCGAGCGTGTCCTCCAAAAGGCAGCGATACAACGGTGTCACTGCTCCAGAAGGAAGGCTCTCCATGAGGCGCGTCTTGACCATGCCCGGCCGGGGGGCTTTTGCCATAATGACCAACGTACGCTTTGAATGAGAAAAACACTCCGTGGTCTGGCTCGTGGATTCCATGAGAGGTCGTTCTAACAAACTTACGTCGGTCGCGGCGTTCCCGCTTTTCGACGTCGAAAATAATAGCGCACGATCCGGCTCAGGATGAACCAAGCTGCTCCTAGCGTTCCCTTCATCGTGCCGCCGATTTTGGACTTTCCGATCCGCGCGTAGTAGCTCACAGGGACTTCCACGATACGAAATCCCGCGATGGCGCCCTTCAAAATCATTTCCACCGCCCAGCCGTAGGTAGCCTCTTCGAGAGCGAGGGCGCGCAGCACTTCCGCGCGGCCGGCGCGAAACGGACCGAGGTCGCTGACTTTCACGCCATACAAGAGCCGGATCAGACCGGCGGCCAGGCGATTTCCAAACGACTGGTGCCATGGTAGCGCGCCCGGGTTGCTTCTGTCGTCGAGGCGCGCGCCAAGCGTAATCTCGGCGCGCCCTTCGATAATCGGAGCCAGGAGAATCGGCAATTCCGAAGGGCGGTCACTGTAGTCTCCGTCGAGGAAAACGATCACATCGGGACTTTCCGTATTCGCAAGCCCTGTCAAACAAGCGCGCCCATACCCTCGTCGGGGCTCCTGGATGACGCGTGCCCCCATCGTTCGGGCCAGATCGGGCGTTCCATCAGTCGAGTTGTTGTCGACAACGATGACCTCGGTGACGAGGTCGGATGGCAAATCGGCGAGCACACGACCAATCGCCTGCGCTTCGTTATGCGTAGGAATGATGACCGACACTCGCACACAGATTCGCTCTCACCACAACGGAGACAAGGGCTTTCGGCGGGCCAGCAACGCGTCCACGCCCCAAGCTCGGCCTGCGCGTCCCAGGGCGAGTCCCAACGATGCAAGCACCGGAACCAATAGCTCCCAAATCCATGCCGTGCCCCATTCGGAGACCCAAAGGCTGCCGAGGAATAGAAAAGCCACAAATGCTGCCGGTCGAGTCAGCAGCCCAATCGCGAGCAGGATACCCAGAGAAATCTCAGTGATGCCCTGCATGGGAGCAGCCATTGCGGCGTGGTTTGCCGCTAGACCCATCACCGCTTTCCACACAGCCGGTGAGTGGCTGTTCTTGATATAGGAATTGATCAGCCCTGCGTAGCCTGTCGCGTTGTAGAGGCCCTTGCCAAGGTTTTCGAAGAAGACCCACACAAACATTGCGCCGATCGTCACGCGTACCAATGCCAAGCCGTTTGCCGCATAGGGTTTGCCGGCGAAGCTGTCGGACGAATTCTGTACTTGAGCTAGGTCTGTGGTCATCCTGCACCTCTCCGAACAAATTCCACGCGCGTCTGATAGGCGCAATCTTAAACTGTCCGTCCCATCTGTGCCAGCCTATGCGGACCGCTACCAAGATACAATGGTCCCGTCGTATGAAATGGCCCATCCTCATGTAATGGACGCAGTCAGACAAACATCCAAGGAGTGGGTCCCTTCAGCGCCGCATTTTCTTATGGCCAACACGTACACCGTTCCAAGTATCGATGAATACCTGCGCAAGCGGCTGATGCCGGTGGAAGGCGCGATTCCGCATGTGGAAGGAATCGAGATGTACGGCAACTCCATTCCAGCGGGAACGGTCGGTGGAGACCTGTTTGAGTACATCAACTTTCAGCAGCGTTACGACATCGACGCCCGCATTCAGCGGGCCCTGAAGCTATCAAAGGAGTTTCTCGAGCCACTCCCGGCCGGTGCGCCCCCCCGTAATTCAGTGGACGATCATGTCGAATGGCTGAAATCAAGGCCGGATTTCAAGCCCGAAATGGAATCCGCGTACCGGGAGGCACGCAGCTCGGAACAAGTGCGCGTCTCCGAAGACTTGCGCGAGTTGCATAACACCGCCGGCGTCTTGCTGGTGGACGCTCAAGGACACGGAATCATTGCAGCGAAAATCGCGTCCACAGTCCACGACACATTTCACGCTCTCATGCTTTCCGAACTCGATCATCGAGGGAAATCCACGCCGGAGTTGTTCGAGAGAATCAATCTGAGGTTGGCCCAATCGGTCACGGCCAGAAATGCTCTCGGCCGTAGCGAGAAAGAAGGCGCCCAGGAGATTGCGACCATGCTCTACGGCGAGGTGCATCCTTACGGCTATTTCCGGTTTGTGAACTTCGGACACCCACCGCCGCTAGTCTTCTCCGCCGAGTATCGCAAGTTCATGGAAATTGATAAAAGCCGGATGGTGCAGTTCCTACCATTAGGCTTGCAGATCCCCGAGGATCATCCGGATCGCAACAGATATTTGTCCCTGGAATCGCGCGAGAGAAGACTGAGCTCCTCCAATATTGCCGAGCTCACATTGCTGAGTCCGGGGGACATTTTCTTCCTGTATACCGACGGAGTGTATGACGGCAGCGACAAAGAGGAACGCCAGCAACTGGAAGGCGTCATGCGTGAGCACTATCGTCAACCAGCAAAAGAAATCTGCAATGCATTGATGGATCACGCAGTAAAGAGAGACGAACGTCTGCGCCAGATTGGGGGGCAAGATCGTATCGACGACAAAACCGTGTTTATCATCAAGCGCAGCTAAGAAATCCGTGACGATGCCTAATCTGGGTGCCGGGCACCGAGCCAGCCGCACTATGTAGGCCGCGCCAAGCAGTGTCGCCAACAACCGGCACGGCAACATCCCTAGGAGCGAAGCCGTTGGCGGCTTCACGGCGCTAGCGGTTATTTAGTTGACCGTAAGCGAAACGGTGGTCGTGTGGCTCAGCGAACCTGC
>DATFRZ010000127.1:0-32043 GCA_035262885.1 Candidatus Acidiferrum sp. | reverse complement strand
CCGGCCGCGACGGTCTTCACGCCTTCGCGGAAGATGGCCTGCGCCAGCACGGTGGCAGTGGTGGTGCCGTCACCGGCAACGTCGGAAGTCTTGGAAGCGACTTCGCGGACCATCTGCGCGCCCATGTTCTCGAGGGCATCTTTCAATTCGATTTCCTTCGCCACGGTCACGCCGTCCTTGGTGATGACGGGCGCGCCGAATTTCTTTTCGATTACCGCGTTGCGGCCCTTGGGGCCGAGGGTAATCTTCACTGCATCGGCAAGAGCGTTCACGCCGCGCAAAATCGCTTGGCGGGAATTCTCGCCTGTTACAATCTGCTTCGCCATTTCTTGATTCCTCCTGAATTCTGATACGACTTCTCAAATTCTTGATTGCCCTGCACTGCCGCCGGGCTAAAGCCCGGCCTTTACATTGGGAAACCACCGGTCCGGCTTCGGCAAGGAGCCTCAGCCTAAACAAGCCGCCACTACTTGCGGGAACCGGCGGCCTTGGCGGCGCCGCTCAGCTTCGCCAGAATCTCTTCCTCGCGAAGAATGAGGTACTCCTCGTCTGCAATCTTGATTTCCGTACCGCTGTACTTGCCAAAGAGGACGCGATCGCCCGGTTTCACGTCGAGAGGAATCAATTCGCCCTTCTCGCGCTTGCCGGTGCCCACGGCGATGACTTCACCCTCCATGGGCTTTTCTTTTGCGGAGTCAGGGATGATGATGCCACCCTTGACCGTTTCCTTCTCTTCAATGCGCTTCACGATGACACGGTCGTGGAGCGGGGTCAGATGTACTGCCATCTTTGAAAAACCTCCATAGGTGATGTTGCGGCTTTTGATGTGGTTTGGCAGCGAAAGAGGGCGACTAGCACTCCTCGCAACCGAGTGCTAATATAGCATATAGCTCTTTCATGTCAAGGGTTTCCCCGTCATCTCCCCGAAATTGCGCGTGAGGGTCAAATCCATATTAAGTTCTTTTATAGCAATGGATTACCTGGTGCAAGAAAAACCTTGCAGTAGGTCATTGCCTTGCTACGGGTCCAGGCATAGAATCGCGGCAAGCTTTCCTCATGCACTACACTATCTATTTTCGACTCGTGACGCTGACCGCGGGAACGCTCCTGCCTTTTTTTTGGATGGTGGTCATCCTCGGCCACCGCAGGCAGAGGGATTTTGAACGCATCTTCTTTTTCCTTTGCCTCGCGCTTGTTTTTTTCTTTGGCAGTTCGCTGCTGGCCCTGAATGCGCAACTCTATTACACAACCATCCCGGCACCTTTGGCGCTCTTTGCCTGGACCGTCCAGTGTTTGGGTCTTTGGTTCTTGCCTTCGCTGCTGGTTGTTTTGCACGTCGAATACGCGCAAATCCGCGAATTGCTCCGCGCCGGAAGCGAAAAGAAGATGTGGCTGATTGGCGCCTACGCTCCGGCTGCGTATCTGCTGACGTGGCTGTATGCCGCGTTGCGGCCGCCCGGCAGGCTCGATTTCGTGCTTCCAAGCAATTCCTTGGGATGGCCCTTTCAAATCTGGCTGGTGGCCAGTTTGTTCATCTCGGCGGGCTGGCAGTGGCGATTCGTAAGAGCGGCTCCCGACGACCAGCAGAGGTTCTTTCATCGGACCTTGCGCAATGTTCTGGCATTCATGGCCTTGTGGATCGCCGGGCTTCACATCATCGTGCATCTACGGGGACGGGGCAGCGAAGATGACTCTGTCGTGTTTTACAGTACGATTCTGACCTGTTTCGCGATGGCGCCGCTCATCGGCCTCATTCGAAATGTCCAGCAGTTTAACTTCCTGCAGATTGGACGGCAGAGAAACCTAATCTACGCGGTATTCGCCACCTTTCTAGCGCTCTTGTATCTCGGTTTTGTCCGCCGCACCAGCCAATGGATGGAGCCATACTTGCCGCCGGAAGCGACCGCGGCAATTTTGCTGTTTCTTCCGGTGGTGTTTTTCGAGCCGCTCCAGCGCTTGATGAAAAAGGCCCTGCGGCGCACCGCACAAACAGAGTTGGATCGCGCGCAACGCTTGATGGGGCCGATTCTGGAAGTCGCCCGTCTCGGAAATCAGGAGAAACTGGGCAACTTCATCGAAAAATGGATTGCCGAAGAGGTGCAACTTGCTGAAGTCAAGCTCGTGCTGAATGAAACCCAGAACGCGGAGCACAGTCATGGAGCCAACGAGGAGGTTTTCGTCATTCGGCAAGCAGGACACCAGATTGGAACACTTACGGTGAAGTCCCATGGAGCGATGGTTTCCGGCGAAACCGTGGGAGCGCTGGAGTTTTTGGGCGAGCAGTTGCCGGGGGCGCTGGATTTGTGCCGGTTGATTGAGGAGAAGCTCCGGCTCGAAAGGGAATTGGCGGAGCGAGAACGGCTGGCACTTGTGGGCCAAATGGCGGCGAGCATTTCACACAACCTGAAAAACCCGTTGGGCTCGATGAAGACAATTTTGCAAGTGCAACTGGAGAATCCGGAGCTGCCGGATTCGATTCGCGGCGAGACGAAGATGGTGCTGGACGAGATCAGCCGGCTTTCGACCAAGCTCAATCAGTTGCTGCAATTCAGCCGGCCGGCGGTGCGAGGAGCGAATGGAACCGGGAGTTGCAATGCCGCGGTGGTGGTGGAGGAAGTGGCGGGCGTACTGTCACACGAAGCGGAACGGCGCGGATTGAAATTGGAAACAAAGACCGATGGGGTGAACGCTCAAGTTGCGATCAGCGCGGAAGCGCTGAATGACATCGTGTCGAATCTGGTGGTGAATGCGCTGGAGGCCACGCCGCGCGGAGGCCACGTGAGTGCGGGCGTCGCGAAGCAAGACAGAAGGTTCTGCTTGGTGGTGGAAGACGACGGACCGGGGATTCCTACGGCGCTGCGGGAAAAGATTCTGCAGCCGTTTTTTACCACGAAATCTCAAGGGACCGGATTGGGGCTGGCGATTGTGGCGCGGCGCGTGGCGGAGTGTGGCGGAAAAATCGACTGGGAAAGCCCGGTGAAAGACGGGAAAGGGACGATCTTTAAGGTCACACTTCCCGGTGGAGAACGGGAGGTAAAGAGATAACGACGTAAGGAAAAGGAGCTATGAAGACGATACTGATTGTGGATGATGAGCCGGCGGCACGATACGGCTTGCGGCGGGCGCTCGAATCAAAATATCGAATCGCGGAAGCGGATTCGGCTGAGGCGGCGCGAGAGGCGTTGCCCCGTGAGCAGCCAGACTTGGTGCTGCTCGACGTGGTTTTGCCGGGGCAGGATGGATTGTCGTTCTTGAAATGGATTCGCGAGCAGGGAAGCGAAGTCCCGGTGCTAATGGTTTCCGCGTTGGACGCGGCAAAAACGGCGGTGCAAGCGCTGCAGCTTGGCGCGGCGGACTACTTGGTGAAGGGTTTCGAGTTGGAGGAGTTGCGTCAGCGAGTGGCGAACCTGCTGAAGTTGGCGACGCTCGAGAAAGAGAATGATGCGTTACGCCGCCGCGTGGCTACGGAGGGGCAGTTCGGACAGATGATTGGGCGGTCCTCCGAAATGCGACAGGCCTTTGAAGTGGCGGACCGCGTGGCGCCGACCGACTCGACAGTGCTGATTCTCGGCGAGAGCGGGACGGGAAAAGATTTGCTGGCGCAGGAGATTCACACGCGGTCGACGCGAGCGGGGAAACCGTACGTTGCGGTGAATTGCGCGGCGCTGCCGGAAACGCTGATCGAATCGGAATTGTTTGGCTACGAGCGCGGAGCGTTTACGGGGGCGGCACAGCAGAAGAAGGGAAAATTCGAACTCGCGTCGGGCGGAACGATTTTCTTGGACGAAATCGGGGACATGAACCCGGTGACACAAGCCAAAGTGCTGCGTGTGCTGGAGAACCGCACGATTGAACGGCTGGGCGGGACGCACTCGATTCTCGTGGATGTGCGGCTGATCAGTGCGACCCACCGCAACCTGGCGGCGGAAATTCGCAATGGAAAGTTTCGCGAGGACTTGTTTTACCGGTTGCGCGTGGTGACTGTCGACCTGCCGCCGTTGCGTGCGCACAAGGGCGACATCGCGTTGCTTGCGGAGGCCTTTCTGCAAATGCACGGCGCGAGGCTGGGGCGGGCAGTGCGGCTGAACCGCGAAGCGCTGGCGGCCGTCGAGAAATACGATTGGCCGGGGAACGTGCGCGAATTGAAGAATGCACTGGAACGCAGCGTGGTGCTTTGCCACAGGGATGAAATCGGCGTGGAGGACTTGCCGGCAGAAGTGGTGCACGGGGAAGCGATTTTCATAAAGCACCACGGCGAAACTGCGGATCATGGAATGGGAGAGCAGGATTTTCGCGAGGCGAAGCGAAAATTTGAGGTGGCCTATTTGACGAAGCAATTGGCCGAGCATCGCTGGAACGTTTCGCGCACCGCGGCGACGATTGGGTTGCACCGGCAGAGTTTGCAGGAGAAATTGCGGGAGTTGGGAATCCGGCGCCCGGGTCGTGAACCGATGGAGGAAGAGTAGTTCGTTCTTAGTCTTAAGTTTTTTGTACGAACAAGAAAATTGATTGCTTTCTTTTTGATGTGAAGGCGATGGCAAACAGGCTTTCGGTTGCCGGATACGTGATGGCTGGAGGCGCGAGCACGCGGTTTGGTTTCGACAAAGCGCGTGCCGAATTGAACGGCGAGGCCATGGTGGTACGTATGGCCAGGCTTCTCAGAGAAGTGACCGGAGAGGTGAGCGTGGTCGCGCCATCTGGACGTTACGCGGGATTTGGCGAACGCATTGTGGATGATCGCTGGCCCGGCGAAGGGCCGCTAGGCGGCATCATCACCGCTTTGATGGATGCGCACGCGCAAAATCATCAACCCACTTGGTGCCTGATGGTTGGCTGCGACATGCCGTTTCTTACAAGCGAATGGCTGAGATATTTGAAGGAGCGAGCCCTCCGAAGCAGCGCAGCAGTGGTTGCGCCGCAATCCTCTCTTGGGCTGGAGCCGCTCTGCGCGTGTTGGCATGTGGGCGCGACGGGCAAGTTGCAATATGCGTTCGAAGACGGCACTCGCAAAGTGACCGAGGCCATGAAACGCGTTAGCATGGAAATAGTTGACGAGATGGATTGGAAAGGATTTGATAAAAATGGCCGGCTCTTTTGGAACATGAACACCCCTGCGGAGTACGAAGAAGCGCGGCGCATTCTGGAATCGGAAGGGCAATGACTGACATTCTGAACATCAACCGCGGCGGGCCCACGAAGCTGAGTTTTCCTCGCGAAGAGAGCGAGTGGACACCTCACGACTATGCCGATCCGCGTTCAGAGAATTTCTTCGAGTTCCGCGATGTGTGCAAGGCTTTTGATGAGCGCGCGGTGCTGGATCACGTCAGCTTCACGGTGAAGCACGGAGAAACGTGCATCATCATGGGGCGAAGCGGCGTGGGAAAGTCCGTCACCCTAAAGCACATCATGGGGTTTTTGAAAGCGGACTCGGGGCGCGTCATTGTGGACGGAGAAGACGTCACCGATTACACCGAAGGGCAATTTGCGGAAGTGCGGCGAAAAGTGACGATGGTGTTCCAGTCCGGCGCGCTGTTTGATTCGCTGACGGTGCGCGAGAATATTTCTTTTCCGCTGGATGGCCAGCCTGGACTGACCTGGGAAGACATCGACGAGTACGTTGCGAAAATCGCGCACATGCTGGAAGTGGACCAGGTGCTGGACAAGCTGCCGAGCGAGCTCTCGACCGGCATGAGGCGCGCGGTGGCTATTGGGCGCGCTTTCGCGCAGAATCCCGAGGCGATTCTGTACGACGAGCCGACAACCATGGTGGACCCCATCATGGCGGGACACATGGGCGATTTGATTTTGCGATTGAAAGAAGCGTTTCACAAAACTTCGATCGTCGTGACCCACGACACGCATTTGGCGAAGAAACTCGCCGACCGGGTCGTTTTTCTGCAAGAAGGTCGCGTCACGTATTTTGGGCCCTGGGGCGGATTCGAGAACTCGACCGATCCGTTTATCGTCAATTTCCGCAAACAGGATGAACTCATTCCGGCTTTGGACGTGACTCTGTGAACCGGGCCGCGAGCGGCTCCGCGGATCCCGACTCTTCCAGCCCCGTCTCCGCAAATCCCATCGGGCAGCTTCGCAAGGAAATGGGATTCTGGGATGTCCTCCTTTTTAATATCGCCACGGTGCTTGGGCCACGCTGGATTGCCGCCGCGGCGCACAACGGAACTTCGTCGATTAGTTTGTGGATCATCGCGGCGTTGTTTTTCTTTGTTCCTTCCGCGCTGGTGATCAATGAACTGTCCTCGCGATTTCCGCATGAAGGCGGGCTGTACGTTTGGTCCAAAGAAGCGTTCGGGGACTTTCACGGCTTCGTCGCGGGATGGTGCTATTGGATTTACACGGTGTTCTATTTTCCGGGACTGTTGCTCGCGAGCGCTTCGATGAGCGCGTACGTGATTGGTGAGAGTGGCGCGAGGCTGGAGCATGATCGGAGATTTCTTTTGCTGGTTTCCCTGGGGTTGCTGCTCGTTGCGGTCGTGCTGAACATCATCGGACTCAATGTGGGCAAGTGGTTGCAGAATGCCGGAGGGACGTGCACATATTTGCCGTTGTTGCTGCTGGTTGGCGTCGCGGGTTTGCTTGGGATGCGGCAAGGATCGGTGACGCACTTCCGTCTCGGCAATATGATGCCCGCGTGGAATTGGGGCACCGTAAATTTCTGGTCGCAAATTGCTTTCGCGTTTACCGGACTCGAACTGGTCTCCGCAATGAGCGCCGAGGTGCGCGATCCGCAGCGCACCTTGCCGCGCGCCGTATACGGAGCAGGCGTGCTGATTGCCGCGATGTACATCGTCGGAACCCTGGCGGTGCTGGTGCTGGTCCCTGCCGCGGATGTGTCGGTAACCAGTGGAGTATTTCGTGCGATTACCGTCGGCTCGATCGCGCTAAAGGTGGGTTTCTTCGGGATTCTTGCGGCTGTGCTGGTGACCGTCGGAAACGCAGGCGGAGTCGGCAGCACCGTGGCTGGGATTGCGCGCGTGCCGTTTGTGGTCGGCATTGACCGGTATTTGCCGGCTGCCTTTGGAAAAATTCACTCACGCTGGAAGACGCCGTATGTTGCGATTCTCGTGCAAGCGATTCTTTCCGGGCTAGTATTACTTGTGAGTCAAATCAATCAGACAACGCGTGATTCCTACCAACAGTTGGTCGACACCGCAATCATTCTCTATTTCATCCCATTTCTCTATATGTTTGCTGCGGCGATTTGGCTGTCTGGCCGCAAGGACCGGACGGAAAACAAACAGGCAGTGCTCATCCCTGGCGGACTTCCGGGAGTTTGCATCGTCAGCGGAGTCGCGTTTTTCATCACGTTGCTTTCTATTGGGCTGTCTATATTCCCACCAGGAGAGAGTTCAAATCGGATTTCCTTCCTTTTGAGGACCCTCCTGTGGGTCATCGTGGCGTTAGGAGTGGGCTTGACCCTGTATTGGCGAGGTGTAAGAGGGAAGAAGGCCGAGTCCGCAACGTGATTTAGAAACCTTCGCGAACCAACTGTTCCACACTGATGTTTGATTCGGCTTTAGCGCTTTGTCGCGACTCCAGGCAGCGCTGGATATATTTGCCGAGGATGTCGGCTTCGAGGTTCACAGCGTCGCCGGGGCGGCGGTCGCGGATGTTGGTGTGGTCGTAGGTGTACGGAATGATTGCGGCTTCGGCGACGTTGTCGCGCCAGCGCGCAACGGTGAGGCTGATGCCGTCTATGGAGATGGAGCCCTTCGGAACAATGTAGCGCGCGAAATCTTCGGGGACGCGCACACCATACCACCAGTTTTCGCCTTCCGGCGTGAGATGCGTTACCTGGCCGACCGTGTCCACGTGTCCCAGAACGAAGTGGCCGCCGAATTCCTTGCCGGCGGTAAGAGGCCGTTCGAGATTGACGCGAGAACTGACACGAAGGCCCCCTTCGCTTGCGCAGAAGGAAGTCTTGCTCAGAGTTTCGCGGGAAAGATCGGCGGAGAAGCGGCCGTTGTGGATTCCCGTGATCGTCAGGCAGCAGCCGTTCACCGCGATGCTGTTCGCGACGGCCAGCGAAGGCCCAAGGGATGGGGCATGAATCGTGACTCGGCCGCCGTCGGGGTGCAGCTCGAGGGACCCAATGGTTCCCAGATGTTCGATGATTCCGGTGAACACGTTGCTTGCCAGCCTCGGCAATCGAGTTTACAGCATTTCGCGTCGAAGGCTGAAAAGCACTAGACTGTACTGCGGTCAGCGTTGAATCTCGCTGAGGTTCCGTATGAAAGCCTGCGTTTTGCGAGCACCGGCGAAAGTTGAAACGAACCCACTGAAGTACACCGACACGGAAGTGCCTGAGCCGGGCGAGGGTGAAGTTCGCGCGCGCGTGCGCTCCTGCGGGGTGTGCCGAACGGATTTGCATGTGATCGAGGGCGAACTGCCGCAGCGAAAGTCCCCTGTGATTCCCGGGCATCAGGTCGTGGGCAAGGTCGAGAAGTTAGGCAAGAGTGCGCGGCGATTTGCGGTTGGCGCGCGCGTTGGGGTTGCCTGGCTGCACAAAACGGATGGAACCTGCGAATACTGCCGAGCGGGCGCGGAGAATTTGTGCGATGCGCCGGAGTTCACCGGTTACACGGTGAATGGCGGGTATGCCGAGTACATTGTGGCGCCGGAGGGTTTTGCCTACGCGATACCGGAAGGATTTCCCGACGAGCAAACCGCGCCGCTCCTCTGCGCCGGGATAATTGGATTTCGCTCGCTGCGACTTTCGGGGATCAAGGCGGGAGGCAGGCTGGGCTTTTATGGCTTTGGGGCGGCGGCTCACGTGGCCATTCAAGTGGCACGGCACTGGAACGTGGAAGTGTACGCTTCCACGCGAGATGCGCGGCATCAGAAGTTGGCGCTGGAATTGGGGGCCGTGTGGGCCGGCGGAACGTTTGATGAGCCGCCGAAGAAACTGAACGCGGCGATTGTTTTTGCGCCTGCGGGAGAGATCGTTCCGGCTGCACTTCAAGCGCTTAAGAAAGGCGGAGTGTTGGTGCTGGGCGGAATTCACATGAGCCCTATCCCATCCTTGGCTTATGACTTGCTGTATCAAGAGCGGGTGATTCGCAGCGTGGCCAATAATACGCGGCAGGATGGTGAGGATTTCCTTCGGGTCGCGGCGGAGATTCCGATTCGGACGCACGTGCAGATTTTTCCTTTGCGGGATGCGAATCGCGCGCTGAATGCGCTGAAGAATGATGCGATTCCTGGAGCTGCGGTCCTCCGAGTACAGGAATGAAATTGCCGGCGGCAGTGAAGCACGTAGTGTGTGGGGAAACGAATCGGGGCAAGCGTCGAGAATGATTGGGTTCGTGCCCAACCCGGATACAGACCCACTTCTACTCTTCGACATGACGCGGGAATTGCTTGAGCTGATTAGCGTCGATTCCGGCAGGCGGGCGACGAGCTTTGCGCCCAGCCTTGCGCATGAGCGATGGCTTGTTGTGACCAGCACCGAAGGAAGTTCATGTTTAGAGGTGTATCGCTACATCCGTTCGCAACTGCGTATGGTGACAGACTACAAAAAGGTTCTCATGGCTTTTGGCGATGGGTGTGTCGAGGCGTTGACGGCGGGAACCAGTTTAGGCGCGCAAGCTCTTAGTTCGAGGATGAAGAGTTAGCGGCGGTTTTTACGGGCGCTTTGGGGCGCTCGTCGCCAGGCGAGATTTCTGTCAATTTCTGGTAGTAGCGCTTGGCGACTTCGTTGTTTCCCGAGGCTTCGGCAGCGCGCGCGGCTCCATAGACGGCGTTGAAGCGATTCGGCGCGACCTTGAGAACGGCTTCATATTCGGCTAGAGATTCCTTGGGCTGATTCTCCAGGGAATAGAGTTCCGCGAGCATTTCTCGGGCGGGCGTGACGGCTCCCGGCGTGACCGCGTCTTTATCCATGCTCTCTTCCAGTTCGACGGCGGAGCGCATCTTGGAAAATGCGTCGGCTTTGTTTCCGGCTCTCTCGGCCATCCAGGCGGCGACCTCGCGGCGCTGCACTTCAATCTGGTTCGCCCAGTAAGTGTTGCTCAGCTTTGCTGTCGCGTCGCGCAACGCGGCAAGCGTCTGCTCGGCATTGGCGGCAGTTTCCAGGTTTCCGGCGCGCGCGCTACCTTCCCCAATAGCTGCCCAAGTAATCGCCTCCGCCCAGGGCACCATCCCTTTTCTCGGCGTCAACATACTGCCCTGCTTCCAATCGCCAAGTTCAATCGCGGCGCGCGCGGGAATCGCCGCAAGCGCGTAATCACCCGTTAGCGTGAGTCCGGAAATCGGGGACAGCGCATTCATTTCGTCCAGCACGGCCATGGCCTGCTTCACGCGGCCGCTCTGGAGATACGCATATTCGAGATAGTCCATGGCATGAAGGTGCTGGTCGCGCGCCTCACCATTTTTGGATGTAGGTTCATCGGCCGCAGCGAGCTGCGCGGATTTGATGTTCGACGCGATGGACTCATCCCATGAGCCCACGCGCGTGAAAAGATGCGAAGGCATGTGGTTGGCGTGAGCGGAAGCGGGCGCAATCTTGGCGTACATGCGCGCCGCGGGAAGCCCTTTTTCCGCGAGAACGGCATTGTCGTAGCAATGGATGATGTAGTGCGCGACCCCAGGATGGTGAGGCCGCTTCTGGAAAATGGGTTCGAGGATTTCGCCGCAGCGCCGCTGATTAGCAAAGGTCTTGTCCGTTTTGGGGGCAGTAATGGAAAGAGTGAGCGCGTGAAAAATGGCGGCTTCGTCATCGTCGGGATAAGCGCGCTGCAGTTCGCCCATTTTTTTCTCAAAGGCTTGATCGTAAGAAGCAGTGGGCTTGCCGTCTTCCGCATACACGGCCGAGAGGGCGTCGATATAGGCTTTCTCTCGCGCCGTTGTAGCGGCGTTGGAAGCCGCGAGTTGTTGCGCATTTTTTAGCGCCAGCCGGCCTGCTGCCGTGTCGCCGTTCCTCCACAACCCGTGATAGTGGGACATGGCAACGCCCCACTGCGCCATGGCGCAAGAGGGGTCCTGCTTGGAGATTTCTGTGAATGCCCCTCTTGCTTGTTCGTATTGAAAGGAGTGCAGGAGCGCTAGGGCGCGGTTGAAACTTACCGCAACCGCCTTCGAGCACGAAGTGGCGAACTGGACCGAGCCTACCTCTTCGGCGGAGAGTTCGTGGTGATGTTCCTGGGCGGCCAAGGGCAGGGAGGCAGAAAAAAGGAGAATCGCAAAAAGAACTGGAATGCGGCGCATGAGGTCACTCCTTGACGGAATCAGATACTGCCAAACCAGGGAAGATGAGAATCGAAAATGGACTTGTCAGGAAGTATGTCCGTGCCGGAGGGGCAAGTCAATCGCGAAATGCCCCGCGCAAGCACACTTCGAAGGCGATATCCGGACCGAATCCTTGGGTGCGGATGTTGCGCAGCGGAAGAAGAGGGAGATTCGGAGCCTGGGCAAACGGAACGCGGTTTTCACCGGCAATTTTTGGCGCGTAGAAAAGGAAGAGTTTGTGAACGATGCCGGCGGCCAGGGCGGCGCCATTGAGCCTGGGGCCTGCCTCGAGCAAAACGCTTAGGATTTCACGGCGGCCGAGTTCCGTAAGAACAGTGCGCAAGTTGAGGCGGCCTCCTTTTGCCTTGAGCTGTACGATTTCGATTCCTCCGTTTTGTAATCTTCGTGCCTTGGCCGATTTCAGGGAAGCCGCCGTAAAGACGAGGAGATCGTCCTCGGCGGTTTCGACGATACGGGACTTTGGAGACAAGCGCAGTTTCGAATCGAGCACGACACGTAAGAGCCGCCTCCGGCGTTGTAAGCCGCTACGTTCCGTGAGCAGAGGATCGTCGGCGAGAATCGTTCCGATTCCGGTGAGCAGAGCGTCTGACGCGTGACGCATGCGGTGGACTTCCGCGCGGGACTCTTCCGATGTGATCCAGTCATGGCCGTCACGTTTGGCGAGGTATCTTGCGCTTTTCTTTCCGGGTTGCGGTAAAGCGAGTTGGCCGTCGAGGGTGAGCGCAGACTTCAGTGTGACAAAAGGTTTTTTCGTTCGAATCCAGGAAGCAAAGCCTTCATTCAAGCGGCGTGCTTGTTCTTCGCAAAGGTCTTTGACGACTTCAATCCCAGCCAGGCCGAGGCGCTCGAAGCCGTGGCTGGCATTGAGCGGGTTCGGATCTTCGATCGCGGCGACGACGCGCCGCACGCCGGCGGAGATAATCGCGTCGGTGCAGGGGCCGGTACGACCAGTGCGGCTGCATGGTTCGAGGGTGACGTAGAGAGTTGCACCGCGCGCCCGCTCTTTCGCCGACTTCAGCGCGACGATTTCTGCGTGGTCGCGCCAATCGTATTGATGAAAGCCCTCGCCGACAATTTGGCCGTCGTTGACGATGACGCAGCCGACCGTTGGATTCGGGCTGGCCAGGCCAACTCCCTTGCGCGCGAGAGCCAGCGCGTGCTCCATGAAGCGAATGTCGTGTTCGTTCACGATTTAATCGAAAAGGGAATTGGCGTACGCTTCGGCGTCGAAGGGAACCAAATCGTTGATTTGTTCGCCGGTGCCGACAAAGCGAATCGGCAAACCCAGTTCGCGCGAAATGGCGACGACGATGCCGCCTTTGGCCGTGCCGTCAAGTTTGGTAAGGATGATTCCCGTGATGCCGACGGTCGAAGTGAATTCGCGGGCTTGCGCGAGGCCGTTTTGCCCGGTAGTGGCGTCGAGAACGAGAAGAACGTCGTGCGGTGCGCCGGGAATGACTTTCGCCGCGGTGCGCTTCATTTTTTCGAGTTCGGCCATCAGGTTGGATTTGGTGTGCAGGCGGCCGGCGGTGTCCACGATGACGACATCGGCTGAGCGCGCTTTGGCGGCGGCCATGGCGTCGTAAACGACGGCGGCTGGATCGGCGCCGGATTTTTGCTTGACCACTTCGACGCCATTGCGCTGCGCCCAGATTTCGAGCTGCTCGATAGCGGCGGCCCGAAAGGTGTCCGCGGCGCAAAGGACGACGCTGCGATTCTCCTGCCGTAGCCGGTTGGCCAGCTTGCCGATGCTGGTGGTTTTGCCGGCGCCGTTGACGCCGACGATGAAGATGACGCGCGTCCCCGCCCCGTTCGGCGATGCGGAAATGCCGCTCGCGCCGGCGACGTCCGGTTTTGCCGAAGCATTCAGGATGCGCAGGATGTGCGATTTGATCTCGCGCTTGAGCTGGGCGGCGTCCGAGAGGGCGTCGCGATCCAATTTTTCGCGGACGGCGTCGAGAATTTCGCGTGTGGGCTTTACGCCGAGGTCGGTGGATAGCAGCGCCGTCTCCAGATTCTTGAGGATGGAAGGATCGATCTTGCGCTCGCCGAGAAAAATCGTGTCCACGGTTTCGGAAAGCGCCGTCTTGGTCTTGCTGACGGACTTCTTCAGCTTGTCGAGAAGCGTTGGTTCCGGCTCGTTTTTGCCAAAGAGGGAGATCATACGGTCGCGCGTTATGATTCCAGCGCAACTCAAAATTGTAGCAGAAGCAATTGACCGAGGCCGGGGTGGGTTTTAGCGGTGCGGTTTCTGAGTGAGGGAGCTGACGTTCTCTATTCCTGACATTCCACCGGAATTCGGACGGGAGTATCTGTTGTCACTAGCAGGAACATGAAAAGAAGCGCTAGCATGATGCCTACAAAGCCCCACATGTCCATCCGTGGCGTGATGTTAATGTCCGACAAAGGCTAGACGTGGACTTCGACGGCGCTGAGGCGCAGCTTGCCGTGTGAAACAGCGGATTCGAGTGCAGTGACGACGACCGGATCGAACTTCGAGCCGGCCAGTGTACGGATGCGTTCCATGGCAAAGTCCAAATCCATGGCCGTCTGGTAGGGACGATTGGTGGTCATGGCATCGAGGGTATCGGCCACGCCGATGATGCGCGCCATCATCGGAATTTGTGTGCCCGACAATCCATAGGGGTAGCCGCGGCCATCAATGTGTTCGTGGTGTAATTCGATGCCCGGCAGCACTTCTTTCAGTTGCGAAACCGGGCGCATGATGTTCGCTCCCTTGACGGTATGCTGTTTCATCAAGCTGAACTCTTCGGGAGTAAGCGCGCCAGGCTTTTTTAACACGCGATCTTCGACGCCGATTTTTCCCACATCGTGGAGCAGCGCGGAAATCCGCAGCTTGTCGAGCTCTTCGGCGGAGAGCCCGAGTTCCTGGCCAATGAGCGTGGAATACTTCGCCACGCGGCCGGAGTGACCGCGCGTATACGGGTCCTTTTCGTCGATGGCCGCTGCGAGCATGCGAATCGAGCCGATAAACAGTTCGCGGTTCTCTTCCGCGGCCTCTTTCAGTCTCTCAATGAATTCCTCGATGTCGCCGGCCATCTTGTTGAAATTTTCGGCGAGTTCGCTGATTTCGAGCGCTCCGCGGGCCACGGAGCGTTGATGGAACTCGCCGCGGCTGATGGCGCGCGTTGACGCGGCAAGTCCGCGGATCGGCCCGCTGATGCCCACGGCAAAGAAATATCCGACCACGATGGCGGCTAGCACCACGATCGCGGCAAACACCAAAGCTTGCCGGTTCAGCTCGTTAACACCCGTGTCGCTTTCTGCGGCATCCAGGCGCCGCTCTGCAATCACGGCCCAGTTGAGTTCGGGAAACGTACTGTAGGTGCCAATCATCTCGACGGAGCGTTTCTTGAGAGTTTCCGAGAACCGCATCGTCTCGGTATTGCGAAGGTCCTGAGGAAGCGCGCGCACTTGGTCAACCAGGGGATTGCCACGCGCGTCTGCGCCCGGCACGAAATTTTTGGTGTCGTGATGCGCGACGATGTGGCCGTTGTGGTCCACGATAAAAACAGAGCGGCCTCGCACGCTGGCGTCCTGCAACCGGTGAAGGATAGAGTCCAACGAGACCACCGCTGCCAGCATGCCCGTGAAGTTCTCGTTGGCGTCCTTCAGCGGAACGGCTATCACAAACGCCGGCCGGTTATCGGGAACCAAAGCCAGCGGATCGCTGCGAAACTTGGTCACCTGGAGCTGTTGCGATTGCAGACAGGTAACAAATGCGCGCTGCAGCGCCTTTGCCACGAAGGGATCCTGCTCGGCCTGAAAATTTCCCTGCGATGCTTTCGTGCCGCGCCCGGATTTGCCAACCGCCGTCAGGTAAAGGAACGTGTTCGGATTGCTCTCGACAAAGTTCTGTAGCAGGTGCGTCACTTTGGGTTCCGCGGCGGGATCCTCAACGTCTTTGATGACGTCCGTGAGGTCCATGATTTGACGCTCACTCATCAGTTGCTCGGTTAGGTTGGAGTCGAAGTGCTGGATTTCTTGGGCTAGGGAACGCACCAGTTCGGTCTGCTGCACGCGTTCGGTATCGACTAATTTGTCCTGGCTGAGCTGCAAAACGAGGCGGTGGTACAGGCCCAGGGGCAGAATGCTGACCAACAAAAGCGCGCCAAGAACAAGCCAGAGAACGCGCACATGTCCAGCGCGCAGACGTTTCCAGAGGGCCCAAAGAGATTGAGCGGCGGGCGGCATCTAACTCTAAATTTTAGGGTGAGACCGCGGCCGGCGGGGGGACAACTAGGCCCGGGCGTCTCGCAACTGCAACTAGGACTTTAGTACTAATGGAAAAAATCGGGCGGCAGACGGCCAAATTATGCTGGTTATTCACGTTTTAGTGGCCGGTCCATGATTTCGCGGATCGCGTCCTTGGGCGACTGGCGCCGGTGCAAAATGGCATCCACCTGTTCCGTAATGGGCATGGTGATGCTGTGTTCACGCGCCAAGGCCAGAAGCGGGGCGGTGGTGTCGACGCCCTCCGCGACCATGCGCATTTCGGCGAGGATTTCTGGAAGCTTGCGGCCTTTGCCGAGTTCCATTCCAACGTGCCGGTTGCGGCTGAGCGTGCCGGTGCACGTTAAGACCAAATCTCCCAGACCAGCCAGCCCGCTTAGTGTTTCCGGGCGCGCTCGGAGTGCTGCCGCGAGGCGCATCATTTCCGCGAGGCCTCGTGTAATTAACGCCGCAAGAGGATTCGAACCGAGCCCAAGTCCTTGGCAGGCTCCAGCCGCAATAGCGATCACGTTTTTCATGGCGCCGGCGAGTTCCACGCCCAGCACGTCATCGTTGGTGTAGAGGCGGAAGGATGGACCGGACAGTTCCTCTTGTAGTTTGCTTGCTAGTCCCACGTTCTCCGCCGCCAGCACCACAGCCGTGGGCTCGCCGCGCGCGGCTTCTGCGGCAAAGGAGGGGCCGGAAAGAACTGCGATGCGCTTGGACGGTTCCGCCGTTCCTGTTTTTGCAAGAACTTGCCCGAGCACCAGGCTCATGCGCAGGTGCGTTTCGGGTTCGAGCCCCTTGGTGGCGCTCACATAGATTATTTCTGGTGTGATAAATGGAAGAGCTTGCGTATAAACGGCTCGCGCATGCACCGAGGGAATCGCGCCGATTACGATTTGAGCGCCGGACAGCGCCTGCGCCATATCGTGAGTAGCCCTAATGCCGTCGGGCAATCGAACGCTCGCAAGATACGTTGTGTTTTCGCGCTGACGCTGCAAAGCTTCTGCAAGTTCCGAGTTGTGCGCCCAGAGCGAAATCTCGTGCGGTTTCCGCGCGCACGAGAGTACGACGGACAGCGCTGTCCCCCAGCTTCCTGCTCCGAGAATGGTGATTCGCGTCATCCCCCGCCCTTGTTTTTGGAGAAAGAAAACTTTGGCTCCGCGCCTTTGAACAGGCGCTGCAAATTGCTCCGATGCTTGTAAATGATGAGCAGGGCGGTGGCAATCGCGCCAATTGTAACTGCCGGCGGCGGAGCGTGCTGTGGCGCCCATAGAAAATAGATAAGCAGAGGCATGGCAGCGGCGGCGGAAACTGAGCCGAGAGAGACGTACCTCCAAAAAACCACTACGAGAATGAACAAAATGACCGCCGCAAGACACGCGAGCGGCGATAAAACCAGAAATATTCCCGCAGCCGTCGCGACGCCCTTGCCGCCTTTGAACTTCAGCCAAACGGGGAAGCAGTGTCCCAGCAGTGCGGCTAGTGCAGCCATCATCATCCATGTGGCGCTGTCGTTGGTAAGCTTTTCCGCGAGCAAGACCGCGCCTGCACCCTTGGCCACGTCGAGCACTAAGGTAAGTGCGCCGGCCAAAAGGCCTGCAGCCCGGGCGACATTGGTTGCTCCGATGTTTCCGCTGCCCACTTTGCGGACGTCGCCGCGTCCGAATGCCTTTGTCAAAAGCAACCCAAAAGGAATGGAGCCCAGGAAGTAGGCGATCAATGGAATGGCAAGAAAAGTCATCAACATGGGTGATGCCACCAACCGGTGTTATTCCATGTTTGGAGCGAACTGGAAAGTAGCAATCGTAGTGTACTCCGCGCCGGTGGGTTTCAGCTTGCTTTGAATCAAATGAAACTCGCTCGTGCGCAGCGAGCCAAAGTCCTTCGGTTGATTGTCGGCGATGAGCTTACGCAGCGCTTCCGGCAGGCGCGGGCGTTCGAATCGAGCCAGTGTGAGATGCGGTGAAAACTCGCGCTTCTCGCGTGGAATGCCAAACTTCTCCATCGCTCGTTCGATATCCCCGGCAAGTGTTTTCAAGTTCGGCGAAGCCTCCATGCCAGCCCAGAACACTCGTGGATGCGTTTCATTGGGGAAAAATCCCAGGCCGCGAAACTCCAGAGCGACAGCCTGGTCAGAGCGAATCTCCCCAAGCGCGTTGCGAACCGCATCCACGTTTGCCTCGGCGACTTCTCCAAGGAATTGCAATGTGACGTGGAGATTCTCCCCACGCACCCAGCGCGGTTCTTTGGTGATGGCGCGCATGGAGGCCAGCAAAGAGACCAAAGTTTCGCGCACGGAGGAGGGAATTTCCAGGGCGACGAAAAGGCGCACCGTTCAAGACCTTTTCGCGTCTTGGCTCGGTGGCTCTCCGCCGTTGTAGAGAAAATGCAAACGCACCATGTCCAGCGCGAGCTGCGACGCGTGCCAACGAATGGCTTCGCGGTCCCCGGGAAAGCGCACGCCTCGCTCTTTTACTCCGCCCGCATGCGAGAGAGCAATGTGCACCGTGCCTACCGGTTTTTCTTCGCTGCCGCCTCCCGGTCCGGCAATTCCCGTGATGCCGACGCCCAGCGTGCTTCCCACGCTCCGGCGAATTCCGTCGGCCAGTGCCATCGCCACTTCGCTGCTTACCGCGCCTTTCGACTGAATCAGCTCTGCGGGCACATTCGCCCAGGACGTTTTTAAGTCGTTGCTATAGCAAACCACGCCGCCCAGAAAATACGACGAGCTGCCTGCAATGCTGGTCAGCCGTTCGGCCAGCAAGCCTCCTGTGCAGCTTTCCGCCGCGGAAATCGTCGCCTGGTTCGTCCTGAGCAGTTGCGCAATGACTTCTTCCATCGAAGAGCCATCTTTCGAGTAAATACGGTCGGTCAGCGCCAGCTCGAAGCTTTGCACGATCTCATCGAGGGTTTGCTGCGCCTGCATGGCATTGTCGGTCCACATGCGCTCATGGATCTGGATTTCGCTTGGGGCCGCAAGAATCGTGGTATGCACGTCGGAGTAGCGCGTGTAAATCGGCTTGATGCGTTGTTCGAGCGCCGACTCACCCAGTCCCGCAACGCGCAGCTCACGGTGAAACATACGTACGCCCGATCGCCGCTTCTCCAGCCGCGGCAGAACTTGTTCCAGGTACATCGGCTTCAATTCGCGCGGCGGCCCGGGCAACAGGGCAATGCATCGTCCCCGGTCTTCAAGCCACAATCCCGGCGCCGAGCCACGGGGATTGTCCAGAACTTCCGCGCCTTCGGGAACCATCGCTTGCCGCACATTCACCGCTGGCATTTCCCGGCCTAATTGCCGGAAGCGCCCTTCGATGTATTTGACAATGGCTTCGTTCAGAATCAGCTTGCGGTGAAGCAGCTCGGCAACCGTTTCGCGGGTCAAGTCGTCTTCGGTAGGCCCGAGCCCCCCGCTTGCCAAGATCAATGGTACACGCTCGAGCGCGTCGCGAAACGCCTCCGCCAGCAATTCCCGGTTGTCGCCCACAATCGTTTTGCGAACGACCTCGATGCCGAGCTTGTTGAGCTCCTCGGTGAGAAAGAGCGAGTTGGTATCCAAGCGGTCCGGAGTCAGCAGTTCCGAACCAACCGCGATGATCTCTGCTTTCATAAATTCGCGTTGAGCGTGCCCAAAGCTTGAAATAGAGCGGCCTTACAATCTTCCAAACCGAACTCAAATGGCCCCAAACGTCTGCGGCCCTCGCCGCGGATTTGGAGCGTTTGTGTGCTTTGATAACCGAAGGCTTTCCAAAAGGCTGACTCGTTTGAGAATTCGATAATCACGGAGACCGCCCCGCAAGCGATGTCGCGCACTCTTCACAAACAAGGATAGATTGTCGGTCGCCAGGAAAATCAGCTGGTTCCAGCTGAACTAGGCGGTCGACGGATTTCTCGCATCCTCGAGGTACGCAATCTCGGCAAAGGGCCGCAACAAGATGGTATCGCGCTAGGGTCATGAGCGACTGGCCGTCGATTACCAAGTCAAGATAGTTACGCTCAGGCTGCGAGGTTCCATTTGGCGATTTTCCGTTTGGTCTCTCGCGAACCGAGAATTCCAGCAAGGAGAGTTTATGCTCCATAGCGGTTCGCTATCCGACAAGCGGCAGTCCGCGGACGTCCCAATCCAGCGTGAAAAGCGCGCCGGTGGTGGCCAGAATGGCGCGCCCGGAGGATTGTAGCGCCAGGCCAACCAAACTCGAACCGCCGAGCGCAGTGTCCGCGTGGGCTTGCGTGTCGATGCGGACGATGCCTCGCCAGCCCTGGTAGGACGCGGCTACAAACAAATTGCCGTCCCGGTCAAACGCGAGCCCTTGTGGCCGGCCCAGCCCGCGGAAGAATACGCTGACATCGCCCCCCGGCGTGATGCGATAGACGCGATCGAAGCTGGAAGTAGTCGGCCCCGATACGTAGAGGTCGCCGTTGGGATGGAACGCCAGGTGATAAGCGGCCACCGAAGGCTCGAGCGTCGCGAAGACAAAAATCTCCCGCGCCGGGCTGATCTTGAAAATCGTTCCGCTGCGGTCTCCTACATACAAATTGCCCACGCGATCGAACGCGATGCCCGTTGCGATGCCCATGCCCTCG
Organism: Candidatus Acidiferrum sp.; assembly: GCA_035262885.1. GTDB lineage: Bacteria > Acidobacteriota > Terriglobia > Acidiferrales > UBA7541 > Acidiferrum. The sequence goes on along the minus strand of DATFRZ010000127.1, from coordinate 11,955 downwards.
ATCCAGGACTCGCAGCGTCCGTCGGGTGTCACGCGATGAATCGTTCCATCATTGCGACACGAAACGAAAAGATTTCCTTCGCGGTCGAGCGCCAGTCCCGTGGGATTCACGAGCGAAGTCACAAACGGCTTCACGTTGTAGTTCGCCGTGATTTTGTACAGTGACACCGGAACGCGCTGGCCGCGCGGCCCGGAGAACGTCACATAGATGTTTCCCTCGTGATCGACCGCAGGATTCGCCACCGGATGCAGATTGTCTGCGATTTGTATGCCGATGTGGACGGGGTGCGGCGAGCTTTCGTGCCCCGCAGAAGCCACGCGCACGGTTCCGCCGCTGGCGCCCTCCGGAACACGGGCGATCAGCCGATTCTCGCTGGCGAGAGACAAGCTTGCTTCCGCATCTCCGAAATGCACCACGGGCCTCGCCTGCGCGCGTGAAACGAAGCCGCGCCCGTGAATGGTCATCTCCCCGCCGGGAATGCCCGCTGCGGGCGCAACTCTCTCAATGTGCGGAATGCCGTTCTTTTCAGCTGAGGAACCGAAGCCGAATTTCATACCCAACCAATGTGAATCGTCAGAAGGCCGAAATACAACGCCACGCGCAACAGGATTGCGGCGAACACCCCGGCCATCCAGTCATCGGCCATGATGCCCCAGCCGCCGCGCAATTTTTCCAGGCGGCGAATGGGCCACGGCTTCCAGATATCGAACACTCGAAAAAGTATAAAACCCAAGACCAGGTATTTCCAGTTGGCAAGGCTCAGAGCGAAAAAGATCGTGTATTCGGAGAAGTCGAAATGCGTCATCAAATGCGGCAAGGCGATGGGGACAAGCGGCAGGAGCAGCGTGAGATGCTGGCCCGCGACTTCGTCAATCACCACGTGCTGCGGATCTTCAGCGTGTTCGTAAGAAGCCACGCGCGACGCGCTCCAAACGCCGAGAGCCGACAGTAGAAGGAAGACCACGCCTGTAATCACCAACGGAAAGCCGAGCGTGGAGTTGTGGACATTTGTTCCGGGTGCGCCAAACAAGTTCTCTCTCAGGATCGTTTCAGCCAGTGGGTGCAACGAAAATAAATCGCGAACGGATCGCGGATGCAAAAAGAATATGGCCGAAAGAAAAGCGGTTGCGACGCCTGCCAGCGACCCAAGGGTGCCGGGCGCTTTGCCGATGTTACCAATTCCGAACACCGTCGCGATTGCTAAGGCGAGTCGCGGCTTTTCGGCGGATGTATCCAATGTGCGCGCGGGGCTAGGATTCGTGGTCATCGGGTTTGTCGAGATCGAGCAGAATTGTTTTGCGCTCGCCTTCCGCCGCTTCTTCTTCGTCAAAAATCGCATCGGAGACCACGTACTTTTCGCTGGCCCAGTTGCCCAGATCCTGTATCCGGCAACGCTCGCTGCAAAACGGAAAATCCTTGTGGACTTCCGAATCGGTCACCGCTTTGCAAATCGGGCATCTATGTTTCATGGAAAGCGTTTTCTTCTCAGCGAACTCTGCGGCCTGCGCGATGAGAACGCACAAAACGCGGTCGGCGTTGAGAAATCAGTTCACAGAGAATAGCTCTTTCACAGGAAAGTATAGCTTACCCGAGCACACGCAACGGCGCTCCGGTAGCAATTCTGTGAAGTTTCTCTGCGGGCGGAACTGGCACTGGAATAGGGGCGCTCGCGTCTGCTCTTTTTTCGGGCCGCGGCAGGATTTCCACCACGCGCCCGATCAAGTCGTAGGCGTCGGACTTCGTGATTTGCACGCGAACCACGTCTCCTGCTTCCGCCACTTCCCCGCCGGCCAGCTGGAGATCCGTCAGGTACAGCTTTCCATCGATCTCCGGCGCCATGCCTTCCAGCCGCGCTTCCCACACCATCGGATTGTCCCTTGACGGCCCTTCGACGAGCGCCACAAAAGTCTCGCGCCTCGCCGAGCGGTATTTCCCTCGCAGATTCTCGCGCGAAGTCTTCTTCTGAATTGCCATCAAACGGTTTCGCCGATCAGCCATCGTTTCCGCATCGATCTTTTCATTCAGAGCATAGCTCTCGGCGTTGTCGACGTCCGAATATTCGAACACGCCCATCCAGTCGAACTTCGCGGCCTTGACAAAATTGCACAGCCCTTCAAAATCCCTTTCCGTTTCACCCGGGAATCCCACGATGAACGACGTCCGCAGCGAAACGCCGGGGATCGTCTTCCGCACCCGATCGAGTAGCTGCAGGAACGCCTCCCCACTCGACCCGCGCTTCATGCGCGCCAAAACGTTCCGACTGGCGTGTTGTAGCGGCATGTCAATGTATTTCGCTAGCCGCGGATGCGCGGCGATGGTGTCCAGCAATTTTTGCGTCACGCGATTCGGATACGCGTAGAGAAACCGCACCCACAGCAACCCCTCGACTTGCGCAAGCTTTGCAAGCAATTGCGCCAGCCCATCGCGGAGGCCCAAATCTTCTCCGTAACAAGTGGTATCCTGACCGATCAGCGTGATTTCTCGTGCACCCGCCGCCCCAAGATTCTGCGCTTCGCGCACCACCGATTCGAATCGCCTGCTGCGGAATTTTCCGCGCAGCTCCGGGATGATGCAAAACGTGCAGGGATGATCGCAGCCTTCCGCGATCTTGATGTAAGCCGCGTGTTTTGGCGTGGTCACGATGCGCGGGGTGAGCTCGTGGTACAAAAACGTGGGCGGCTGCACTGGCAAAACCCGCAAGTCGCCGTGCACGGCTTCCAGAATGCGCCCGACTTCGCCGGTTCCCACCACCGCATCCACTTCCGGCACTTGCTCCAGAATCTGTTCGCGGTAACGCTCCACCAGGCAGCCGGCGACAATCAATTTTTTCGCCGCGCCAAATTTCTTGTGCTCCGCCATTTCCAGGATGGCATCCACGGATTCCTTTTGTGCCGCCTCAATGAAGCTGCACGTGTTGACGACCAGCACTTCGGCTTCATCGGCGCGAGGCGTCAATTCGTAACCATCGCGCGCAAGAATGCCCATCATCACCTCGCTGTCCACGAGGTTTTTCGGGCACCCCAGGCTCACAAATCCAACCTTGGTCATAACGCTGTAAAATCACCCCTTTGCGCAATTCTAAAGTCTACCATGCGACCTTCTTGAGGCCTGAATTTGCGGTAGGTTGCTTGGTCTGACTAATGCGAGATGTGCGGCCGTGCGCGCAAAGCCGCCCGGACCTGCTCGAGCAGTTGCCCAAGCCTTGTGGTGTCGCACGGAGCGCCGCCAAAGCGCGCATGGATGTAAAGCTGGGTGAACTCGTGCACGGCGGGAGCAACCAGCGGAGAATTCATCTCGGCCGCAAATTCCAGAGGCGTCTGCGTTTCACTGCGCAACAGCCCGCGCCGCGCCAACACCCGCAGCAATTCCGCATAAAGCCGCGAAGCAAGCTGCGGATCGGACCGTCCGGACTTTGCCGCGCGAATCCGGAGAAACAGGCGAACCCGCCGCATCACTTCCGCCGGCACGTCATACCGCAGCGCCAAAAGCAACAGCATCAGCGCCACCGGGAGCAAATATCCGAGCGAGCCGTGCTCGAGCTGCCAGGACTTCAGCCAACGCCTGCCGTCCTGCTGCTTCCGGTCGAACCACGCCCGAGCCGATTCTCCCCAATTCTTCGAGCCCCGCTGCAGGTTTTGCGCAAGCGCTACCTGGTGCGCGAAATCGTAGCCAATCACCCATTCGTTCCAGGTAATCTGCATCCAGTCGATATACATCCCCAGACGCGTCATTAAACTATTCCCGCCTTCGATGCTGGACGGCGTGGGATCGAAAACTTGCCAGCCATTTCCAGGGAAGTACACTTCCACCCAGCTATGCGCGTCGCTCGCGCGCACGATATAGTCTCCGCCAAGATCGTTGTATTCTCCCGAAAGAAACCCGTTTACTTCGCGCGAGGGAATGCCGAGCGTTCGAAGCATGATGGCCAACGCCGAAGCGAAGTATTCGCAGTGCCCCGCGCGCGTTTCGAACAGGAAGTGTGCCAGCGGATCCTGGCCAGGCTTTCCGGTGAGATTCAGGGTGTAAGCGAACCGCGTGCGCAGATACGTCTCGATGCGCAGCGCTTTGTCGAATGGTGTTTCCGCATTCTTTGTGATTTCGCGCGCCAACTCCGGAATGCGCCGGTCGAGGCCAGCGGGAAGCTGCAAATAGGTCGGAGTAATGTCATGAGCATAGTCGGTTCCAGCGCCTCGAAGCCGTCCGGCGTCGCGCGACGGCAGGCGGGAGTTACCGGTGTAGCGAATGGCGGCGAAGTTACGAAAGGGGACTTTCAGCGTCCCTGTCTCGTCGGTAAGAAGATAATTGCGCTGCATCGCGGCAAACGAATTGCTCGCTCCACCGCTGAAATTTCCCTGCACCGATAAAACCCTTCCTGGAACGAAAATCGCGTTCGTGGCTACCGGCTCAAGATAGACGGTGTAATTGACGGTCTGCCCCGAAGTGTTCTCTTTTTGGGCTGATTCCAGCGTGTGAATCCAGCCATCCGCCTTGGTAGCCAACCTCTGAGGATTAACGACGTTTGAGCTCCAACGCCTTCCATCGAAAGTTGTTAACGCTACACCTCTCCATCGCAGCCATTCGTATCCAATCGGCTTGCCGGTCTCCACGCGCATGACTACCGCGGTACTCTTCTTGATTTCCCCAATCTGCCCGAGCTCGACGTCTTCGGTGAAGCCGGTCATGAGCGTTGGACTGAAGCTAACGCGTCCCAGGTAGCCAGCGCTAAACCGAGGAAAGAAGAAGAAGAACATGCCACCGAGTAGGATGGAGCCCACGGCTACCCCGAGCGACGCCAGGCTGAGCGAGCGGTTCAGTTTGCGCGCCGTTTCCCGGTGCGCACAGACTGGCGTTATGGCTCCGACGGCGCCCCGGCGCAATTCCAATCCGATGAACGTGGAAATCCCGCACAAGAGGAAAAGAAAAAACAGCGTCAGGAACAGCGTGTCGACTGTGAGAATGGCGGCGGCCAGAATTGCAGCAAACGAAAGCATGCTAAGAAAAAGTGCGTCGCGGTCAGACGAAGCACTGTAGAAACGCACCGCTATGGCCACGATGAGAAAGTGCACCACGGCTAGAAGCAAAGCGAAAAGTGGCGGATTCGAAGAACCACCGACAAAAAAACGCGAGAGAAACAGCGCGTCGACCGGGAAGAACGCGAGATACACCAGCAGGCACCAGGTTGCGGCACGGGGAGAAAGTTCGGCGGGCCGCCCATGCCACCAGCGATAACCTTTGTGCAGCGCGGCCAGCGGGCCAATCAGGGACGTAACTAGATCCAGCTTGCCGGTGCTGCCCAGTGTGAGAATCGAAGTAAGGACGAGCAGCGAAAGCGATGCCCGGAAGTATTTTTCGGCCGGTAATGCCGGTGCAGCTTGAGCTGTCGCGGTGGCGGCCATGGCCGTTTCCCATTTTAGCATTGGCAGCTATGGGTCTCGGTGCTCTTTGGCGAGAGAAAACGCCTAAATGGATAAGGCTCTTGAGGATTGCTGAAGGCCGAGGCGTGTCATTCCGAGGAGGGGGGCGACGAGGAACTTGCTTTTTGCAAAGAAGGACCCAGCGCCAGTACGGCGCGGGCAACTTTTCGCGTGAGGTTGGAAATGGGCAGAACCGTGATTTCGCTCAGCGGAACTTCTTCAGCCCCCTTAATGCGGGGGAGTTTTTTCACGTCGATGCGAAAGGGCTCCACTGTTATTTCTCGGTACGTTACCGTGTGCCGAACTTTGTCCGCCCCCACGAGACGAAAACTGCCATTCCGGCTTTGCATTGGCAACTTTCGCAAATGGCCGCGCAATTTCGCGACTGCGTCTCGGTCCACGGCGATCATTGGAAAATGCCACAAATTGGAGGTGAGCGCCGAAAGGTGATCGGCAGGTGCTTCCGGGTCTCCTTCTTCGGACGGAGGAAGAAGCAGCGTACGGCCACCTTGGTCCGCAAAGACAGCCGCGGCCAGGCGGATCTCCACCCCCGCGCGTTTCTTGGGCCTTTCCGGCAGAAGATCTGCGATGCCGAGTTTCCGGCCTTCACAAAATTGCGCAACGGGGCAGAGCAGGCATTGCGGCGATTTTGGCGAGCAAAGAGTAGCGCCCAACTCCATCATCGCCTGGTTCCAGTCGCCGGGCGATTTCGGCTCAAGATAAGCGTCCGCGCACCTCTGGAACTCTTGCCAGCGCGGCGATTCGCGGAAATCTCCGCGAATGGCTCCCAGACGCGCGAGAACACGAGCCACGTTGCCATCCAGCACAGCCTGTTTTTGCTCAAACGCAATGCTGAGAATGGCCGAGGCGGTGTAATTCCCAATTCCCGGCAGGGCCAGCAGGTCTTCCAGGCGCGACGGAAACTCCCCTCCATGCTCGCCGACGATCCTCTTCGCCGCTTTGTGCAGATTCCGCGCGCGGCGGTAATAACCTAGCCCAGACCACAGGCGCAGCACTTCTTTCTCCGGCGCGGCGGCCAGCGCGTGAAGATTCGGAAACCGTTCGAGAAAACGTTGATAGTAAGGAATCACTGCGGCCACACGAGTTTGCTGTAGCATAATTTCGGAAAGCCATATGCAATATGGGTCGCGCGTGCGCCGCCAGGGCAAGCCGCGCTGGAATTGGCGGAACCAAGCAAGCAGTTGTTTGCGGAATGCGGCGAGCTCTCTTCCCTTCAGCATGGCGCGTCGCGATTCTCGCACAAGTAGATGAGTTATTCGAGGAAGCGTCCTCTCTAGGACTGCACTTCTTAGTCGAGGAAGACGATGTAAGAGGTGCTCCACACCGCTTGAGGAAAGAAGCCGCGCGGCTGGCTGGTTACGACGATTTTGAAGATTTCCGGGCTCGAAGCCAGTTCGCTGATGAGCTTTTGCTCCGGATCGATCGGCAGCGGCTGCACGGCGGCAAGGTGGCCCAGGATTGCAAAAATATTTCTTTCCGCAGGAGCCAGAGGCGTATCGAAGCCCACGCTGCGGAATTGCAGCATGGAATTGGCTTGATAAAAATGCCACGCAATATTCGCGCAGAGAGCCACGGCTCGCTCGAAGCGCTCGTTGATCGGGGCTCGTGTTGTTGGCGAACTTTGCGCGGATGGCTCGATCGCCGCAGAGTGAGGATCAAGCACCAGAAGTAGCCGGGAGTCTTCTTCTCGCGTAAACTCCCGGACCATCAGCGAACCGGAACGCGCCGTCGCTTTCCAGTGCACCAGCCGCGCGCTGTCGGTGTGGACATAGTCGCGCAGCGCATACAAATCCTGTCCCCGCCCCTTGGTGATGCTTTCGAGCGCTCCCTGCAGAACAGGCAGAAGCTCCATGTATTCCGGTGTCGGCTGCACCGAGGGATAAACGATCGCTTCAGTTTTCAGATCCAAGCGCCTCGACTTCTGCAAAAAGCCGAAAGGGAAGCGTGTGACGATGCGAAACGCATCCTGGCGGTAAACTCCGCGATGTTGGAAAGTCAGCGGAACACTTTGCTGGAGCTGCTCCTGCTTGGGCAAATACGGAAAGTAGACCGGCTTCCCGAGAATCGCCGATGGAGCCGCGCCTTTTTCGCGGACCGCTTCGACGCGCAGAGAGAAAGAAGGCAGCGTGAGTTTTTGATTTTCCAGTTCCACGAACGCGCGCACGGATTGACCAGCGAAAATATTCTCTGGGAGGAGGAGCCGCATTTCGACACCGGAGAGGCTGATGGAAGAAAGAATCCCGGACATCAGAATGAGCGCAATGAGGCACGCGAGAATGAGGAAGAGAAGATTGTTTCCCGTGTTGAGTGCGGCCAGTGCGACCAGGAGAAGTCCGCCGAAATAGATCCAGCCTTCGCGAGAAATTTTGTATTGAATTCTGTAACCAATCCAGCGCAACGGCGTGCGGCGCGCCAACGTGGGCACTAGCGTCACGGCGACCCATCCGGCGATGGCCAGGGCTACAAGCGCCGAAGTGCTGGCGAGAAGGATCTGGCCAAGTTCCGCGGCGGCGCTGGAGTAAAGCGCCAGCAGCAGCGCGCCAGAAAGCGCGGCCATAGAAAGAAAGAACGCGCGGACGCCGGGCCGGTCGGCCTTGGCCAGCATCTGCGCAAGAGTGGAGCGAATCGCCGCCATGCTTCAATCCTGAGGCTTAAGCACCAATCACTCCCGGGGTCATCCTGAGCCTGCCTCGACCCGGCGCAGCGAAGGATCTCAACGAAACTACACTATGCAATTTCAGATCGGTTGAGACTCTCCAGGCATCCTCGTCGGATGCCCTCAGAATGACGCGTTTTTCCGGAGTCGGATTTGGGAACAAGAAACTCACAGCGGAACGGCCACGGATTCGACGATTTCGCGCAGGACCGATTCCGTCGTCTCGGACTTTTTCTGTAACGAAGCATGTCGGGAACTAGCCACCACGCGATGCGCGAAAACAGGAACCGCCAGCTGCTTGAAATCATCGGGCAGGCAATAATCGCGTCCATCGAGGAACGCGCGGGCTTGCGCTGCTCGCTGCAACATCAATGTACCGCGCGGGCTGACGCCGAGCGCGAGCTGCTCGGTCTTGCGCGTGCGATTGACAATTTCAAGCGCATAATCGTGCAAGCTGGAGTCCACCTTGATGTGATTGACGGCTTCCTGCATGGCGAGTACTTCGCTTAAATCCGCCACCGGTTCGAGCGATTGAATCGGATCATCCCCAATGCGTTTGCGCAGGATTTCCCGCTCGGTTTCATGCGACGGGTAGCCCATCTTAATGCGCATCAGGAAGCGGTCGAGCTGCGACTCCGGCAGGGGGTAGGTGCCGTGATGCTCGACAGGATTTTGCGTGGCCACAACGAAAAACGGCTGCGGGAGCGCCTGGGTCTTGCCGTCCATGCTGACCTGTGCCTCGTTCATGGCTTCGAGCAGCGCGGATTGCGTGCGCGGTGTGGTGCGGTTGATTTCGTCGGCGAGCACCACGTTTGCAAAAATCGGCCCGGGGCGAAATTCAAATTCGCGGTTCTCCGGATTGTAGACGCTAACTCCCAGCACATCGCTCGGCAGCAAGTCCGAAGTGAACTGAATGCGCTGGAAGCTGCAATGAAACGATTTGGCAAGCGCCTGCGCCAGAGTGGTTTTTCCTACGCCGGGCACGTCTTCAATGAGCAAATGGCCGCGCGCCAGAAGGGTGATGAGCGCAAGCTGGATGGCGTCTTCCTTGCCGAAAATGGCGCGCGCAATAGAGCGCTGGAGCTGCGAGACAACTTGGGAGGTGGCAGTTGGCATGTTGAACCGGTTCGCGGTCATGCTTTCAATTGAAAACTCGGGTCCTTCCTGCTACAACATAGATGATGCTCCGCGGCCTCGCGTCGGCGTCATTTGGCAACATCGGGCGACTAGCTCAGTTGGTTAGAGCGCTCCCCTCACACGGGAGAGGTCGAAGGTTCAAGTCCTTCGTCGCCCACCATCTTTTCAGTAACTTACGCATCTTGATTCCCTCCGTCGTTGCACACGCGTTGTTCAATGGACTAGGCCGGAAACCGCACTATTCACCGCTTTTCGGACGTCAGGCAGAACCGTCTGTGGCTTGATGTAATGCTTATCGGCGACCGCTTTGGAGTTGCCCAGAGCCTTGGCGCTAGTCTCGCTGTCGGCGTGCATGCGGACCTGGGTCCCATGGAAACGCCGCAACGCGTACCATCCGTGCCATTCAATCTTAGCCTCTTCGAGCACGGGACGCAGAACGCGTTTCGCCATGTTGTCCAGAATGATAGGCTGCCCCTTGCGCCCGGCAAAGATGTACCCGCCCGTCGGGCAACCCTGAGCGTTCCAGAGATCGAGCAGGATCCCGCGCAACTCATCGGTGACAGTCACGAAGCGGATGCTACCTTCCGTCTTGGGCTCGCCTTCTTCCCGATGCCAGATCGAGCGGCGCACGTGGATGTGCTGCTCAACGCGATCCCATTCTTCCCATCGAAGTCCGCGCGCTTCCCCTGGACGAACGCCAGTAAAAGCCATGACGCCGACCGCGGCGCGCGCCACAGGTTTGCCCTTCAAGGCCGTCAGGATCGCCTGCACTTCCTCACGCGTGGCCGCCACAGTAGGCTTTGGTTTTGTGGCCGACTCAGGAAGAATCACGCCTTCTGTGGGGTTCCCACCTGGAAGATCTCCGGTATTGATGGCGTACTGAAAGATGCCGTAGAGAACGGCGCGCAGTTTTGAAACGCTCCCCACGTTCACTCTGTGTGTGTGAGCGACATCATCCAAAAGGCTATACACAATAGCCGTGGTGAAATCGCGGAGGGCGCACTTGGCTACGCGGGGCTTGATGTAGTGCTCCCAGTATGTTTTCCGGCCTGCGTAGGTTGAGGGCTTCGTGGTGCGCTTCGCGTATGGCAGATAGGTTTCCTCAACGTAGGCCGTGAACATCTGGCCAGACTTCGGACACTTGGCAGCTTGGCGAACACCAGCCATCTTCTCGGCTACGAGATCATCGAGGTCACCTTCACGGCGATAGCGGTCGCAATAGTCCGCCAGCTTGATGCACTTCTGCTTTCGGATCTTTTCGCCGTCCACGATCAAATTATGCCGATAACGCAGGAACCAACTCCGGCCCTTCCTGAAAACGAATCCATGTTGTGCCACTGCGGTTACTCCTTAGGGATCGCAACCCTCCGTAGGTACTCCGAAATCTCAAGGCCCAGCTCTTTAGCCCTGGCACGCAGCCGTTTTTCTTCCGCCCTCGTAACCAAAAACCGGAAGATTACAGTCCGCTTCTCGCTCTCGGCTTTCGCTGGCCTGCCCACTCGCTTCACCATCCCATCCCTTTCTTATGGTAATAAAAATACCATACACCACAGAGCTTGTCAACTATTATTCTCGGCCATCCATTGGCACACGCTTGACCACGAGAACCTAATGTATTTACCGAGCCTAATGCAAGGCAGTGGGTTTCTGTTGCGGACCTTAGCGCGGGTGCGGGTCTGCTCGAACACCCAGGACGTCGACACCTGTAGGCGCTCGGCCAACTGCGCCGGCGTCAAAATGTCTTCTGGCCGGAGTGGGGCAAGGCCAGGCTGCACTATCCCGAGTTTGGCCGCGGCGGTCGCCATTATTTGCGGGCTCCGATTTGGTTGGCCTGCCCTGCGAGCAATTTGTACCTTGCCGCGTCAGGCTCGCTAGGACTGTTCTGCAACATCTTGAGCCATTACGAAGCATAGCGAAACGCGTTGCGATATCTGCAGCGGGGCTTTTACGCCACAAATCCCACGTTTCCCATGCTCTTGTGAGGCTGCAGGAGCGCCGCGAGGAAAGGCGCGAGGAAAAGCTCGGAGACGGCATTTTCGATGGAATAAAGCAGCTGCAGGACAAAGCCTTGGATCTGCTCGGCAAGATGGAAGCTGACGGCGACTATCGCGGCGCAGTCCTGGCGGCGCGTGAAGCAAGGGAATGCCTACTATCAGCGAATGAGTTGCTAGCCAGGGCGGAGGCGCTCAAGAGTGGCGGCCCGGGCGAAATGATCGTCAAGGTCGTTCATGTTGTCGCCGGAGCGAACGAAAATGCAAATGACCACAGGTTAGGCTAACCAGCGGTCAATTCTAACGCTTTGATAGGCAAGGGATTATTTGGCCAGTTGAACGCCAGTTGAACATAATGAGGCTTTCAGAAACAGCGGAAATGAATCGCGGAGGCAGGCCCAGGCTTCCCATAGATGCGGACGCCGTAGCTCAGCTCCGTACCGCGGGCCATAGCTGGAGGGCCATCGCGCGGGAGATAGGCGTTGGATACGGAACCGTGCGTCGCGCTTACCAGGGGCGAGCCAAAACTGTGCCAAAACCCATTCTAGAGCCAAGAGCTATCAGTCCTGACTGCCAGAAAGCGGAGATTCCTGTTTTTGGCTTTGTGCGGGTCAAGAGGCGCCGTTGGTTTCTTATCGCCCTGGTGGCGTTCTTCGCAGTCGTGTCCATTGCCCGCGGCCAAGGCGGAGTGCCAGTAAGCCCCATCAACATCGTTGACTCCCTTGGCAGGCCGCGG
>DATFRZ010000126.1:0-12562 GCA_035262885.1 Candidatus Acidiferrum sp. | reverse complement strand
CGCGAGACGCTACACCGAGTCCATCGAGGCTGCTCTCAAGGTCGGCCGGGATGATCACATCCTGGCGCTCTCCTACGCGGAACTCGGCCAGTACGAACAAGCGCTTGCTGCGGCAGATCGCGCCATAAAAACCGCTCAAAGTCCTGCCATCCTGTCGCAGATCGCGGCTGCCTACGCCCTTGCTGGGAGAAAGGACAAAGCGCGTGAAATGATCCCAGGGATCGAGGGTCAGGCGCAGAAGCGTTACGTCTGCGGATTTAACGTCGCCTGCCTCTATTCCGCTCTCGGAGAGAAGGAACACGCTTTTGCCTGGCTTGACAAAGCTTTTCTCGCGCGTTCGGATTGAATGCCCTCCGTCGGGGTGGATCCCCGGCTCGATGCAGTGAGAAACGACCCGCGCTTTGTTGACGTTCTCCGCCGCATCGGCCTGCCGCAACAACCGTAATAGCCACCCTCAAGTTAGAGGAGGTATGGCGCCGCGTTCCGGGTGTGGGTTCCGTAACGCGCCGCTCCCAGGGGTTCCGGCAGGCGAGCCGTGGACAGCTTGCGGAACTGCGGTCGCTAGAACCTTTTCGCGAACGCCAGCCGACGAACCATCGGCTCGCATTCCCGCGAAACTTTTCTCTTTTGCTTTGGCGCGGCGGCTCCGCCCTTGCTTCAGGCCGGGAAACCGTTCAGGTTCGAAACACTGCCGCTATCACGCGGAACTCCAACGCACCATTCTCCCCCTGCTCATTCAGAACTGCGCGGTTCCGAGTCTTAGGTCACGCAACCTAGGCTTACTTTTTCGTTCTAAGATGACCCTGGATCATGCGCGCCTTTGTCGAAACCTGCGACGCCGTCGCCGCGACTGCCAAGAAGCTCGAAAAGATCCGTCTTGTCAGCCAACTTCTAAAGTCCCTTCACCTGGAGGACGCCGTCCGGGCCGCAATCTTTTTGACTGGACGCGCGTTTCCCCGCAACGACGAGCGCATCCTCGGCGTCGGCGGAACCCAGCTGTACCGCCTTGTCGCCGAGCTTGCGGGCAAAGCTGCGGCACAGCTTGGCGAGGTTTACCGCCAGCACGGTGACCTCGGTTCCGTTGCGGGGGAACTCTTGCAGCCGGCCCACTCCGGCGCTGATGTTTCCCTAAACGAAGTGGCGAACGCCTTTGCGAAGCTTCCTTTACTCCGCTCCCAAGCGCAGAAATATGCGTTGCTGAAGTCGCTGTTCGCGGGAGCGAGCGCCGGCGACGTCAAATACATCATCAAGATTATTACGGGCGATCTGCGCATCGGTTTGAAGGAGAGCCTGGTGGAAGAAGCCATCGCCAGGTGCTTCGACCGCGCGATTGTAGGTGTGCGTCGGGCCAACATGCTAACCGGCAACATCGGAGAGGCGCTTCGGCTGGCAGCCAGCGACGCGCTCGCCTCCGCCGCCGTCACTTTGTTTCATCCCCTCCATTTCATGCTGGCCGCTTCCATCGAAGCACCGGACGAGCTCTTTGAAGAGTCCCCAACGGCGTTCCTTGTGGAAGAGAAGTATGACGGAATTCGTGCGCAAGCCCACAAGAATGCGGGCCAAGTGAGGTTCTTCTCGCGAACCCTGGACGAAGTCACGGAATTTCCGGAGCTCAGTGAGCCGGTCGGGTGCCTGCCCGGCACTTTCATTCTGGATGGTGAAATTCTCGCTTGGCAGGGCACTCATCCGCTGCCCTTCACTGAACTACAAAAGCGCCTTGGGCGAAAAGAGACTCAAATGAACCTCTGGACGCAGAGCGACGTCCCTGTGAAATTCGTCTGTTTCGATTTGCTCTACCAGGATGGTGAGACGCTGCTGGATTCCCCTCTCCGCGAGCGTCGCGCCCGTCTAGAAAAGCTCCTGGCCCAGTCGCGCGATTCGCGCATTCACGCCGCTCCTTCGACGCTCTGCCATTCAGCGGACAGGATGACGGATCTGTTTCGCGCATCACTGGCCGCGGGGCATGAAGGCCTTGTCGCCAAAGACCCGGCCTCGCCCTATGCGCCGGGAAGGCGCGGCGGTCATTGGTTCAAGCTGAAAAAGCCGTTCGCTACGCTGGACGTTGTGGTAACCGCGGTCGAGTACGGGCATGGAAAACGGCATGGCGTGTTGTCCGACTATACCTTTGCCGTGCGGCATGTCGATCAGCTCCTCAATATAGGCAAAGCCTACTCGGGCTTGACCGACAAGGAGATTGCTCAGCTAACGGACTATTTCCTGCGCCACGCCACGCAAGAGGAAGGCTTCCGGCGAATCGTCGAACCAACCGTGGTGATGGAAGTTGCCTTCAACAACATCCAAAAATCAAACCGCCACAACAGCGGCTATGCACTGCGTTTTCCGCGGATCGTGCGCCTGCGTCTGGATAAACCTGTAACGGAAATCGATACCCTCGATCGCGTGGCCGAGCTGTATGCCAGGCAATTTGCGCACGCGCCGCTTGTGCCGAAATCTTGAGCCACCCGGTCTCTGCGGGTATCTTGGCCTTCTTGCCACTTTTCTGCCAAGCATCCCGCGCTGGCCATACAAGCGTCTGCCTCCCAACTCGCACCAGTAAAACTTGGGCGAGCCAACGTTTTAAGAGTTTGGCCTGCAGTTGTGTCGATGCGCCTTCCGCGGGGACGGAGCGCGGAACGACGCGCGTTGCTCCCGGAACACATCTTTTCGTTTCTTCTGACTAACCACAGAAGGGCGAACCACTGAAAACGGCCGTTTTCAGAAGTGGCTGCGCAGGAGAATGTCCGTGGCGAACGCTTCGATAGGTCCGTAAACGTAGCGGAACGCGAACAGCGCCAGCACCAAGCCCAGGATGCCGTATTGATTGCCGCGCAGCCAATCCAGGTAGCCTTGCGCACGCCTTTCTCCCATGAACAACATGATCGCCGTGCTGCCGTCGAGCGGCTGCACCGGGAGCAGATTGAACGTCCCAAGCAAAAGATTGAGCGAGAACAGCGCCGCAAGCAGCGTCTCGGGAAAGGATTTGGGGTGCAGCCAGCCCTGGTGCCATCCCGTTCGCAGACCGATTGCGGCGACGAGCATCAGCGTGTAGTTCGTTGCCGGGCCGGCGAGCGCCATCCAGGCGGCGCGGTGCGGGTGGCGCCGCTCCCAGTGGGGATCGTACGGCGCGCTGGCCCATCCGATGATCGAGCCGGTCAAGATCAACATCAGGACGGGAATCACAACCATGCCCCAGGGCTCGCGCTGGATGTGCGGCACGGGATTGAGTGTTACCTGTCCGCCATGGAAGGCCGTCTCGTCTCCGCCAATCTTGGCCACAAGCGCGTGCGCGGCTTCGTGGCAGGTTGTGGAAAAAAGAAAAACCACGAACAGGATGAAATAAATGGCAAGGGCTTGCGGTGAAAGATCGGGCATCAAGAGCGGTGTGGTCTCCTCCGCGAGTAGGGTAGAGGTAGCGCGGCGGGTTTGCAAGTGGAAGGCAAGGCAGAAAGCAGGAGGCAGAAGGGGTCGACAGCTGACAGCTCAGAGTCGACTTTCCGCACCTTGAAAACTGCCCTTCGGACATCAGTGCAAGCCGGGATTTCGGCACGCGAAAATCGCCTGCGCATCGGCTTCGGCTCCACCCGCCAAGTTGAATTGTTCTTGAAACAAAGTGGTCGGCGGGTTTAAGCTTTGCCTCCTTGGGGTGAGGACGGCACAGGTTTTTACCGTTTCTCTGTCCTGGGTTTGGCCGAAGGCGAACGGTGGCAGGCCGAGCCACGTTTCTCACCCCTCTCACATCTGCGACCCAGCATTTTTTTCCAGCACCGGCCGGATGCGGAAGATCTCTCGCTCGATATGAATCGCTTCTAGACTTGCCTGGATTCGCAAAAGTACAAGGGAGACCTGCCATCGTCGGAGTCCTAAAAGCGCAGTGAATGTCACGTTTGGTCTTCGCCATTAAGCCCCGCCTACCGCGGGCCAATGCGCGACTGGGTTCAGGAATGACCCGCCAGGGTTAGGCGTTCACCTTGGGCAGGCGATCGCGAAAGTAGGACTTCCAGGTTTCGGGAAAGGCGGCAACCTGGAGGGCGCGGTGCACGATGGCGGCGTCCGCATCGTCAAAAGCTTCGCCACGCGATCCCGGGTTGGCCACGTACAGGCGACTGATCTCTGAGATGGGGACGGCGCTGGGGTCGCGAGAAAGCAGCTTGATTTCATCGCTGGCGCCGACTTCGCCCTCGCGTGTGACGGCCAGGTAGAAACCCGTGCGGGCACTCGCGAGAAAGCGCTTCACCATATCGTCAGAGGCAAAACGGATGCCCAGTTTGTAGCAAGGCAGACGGGGCTGGGTGACCACCACTTCCGCGGAGCCGACGGCGAAGCGGTCGCCGAGATGCACGGAATCTTCCAGCAAGCCTTCGGTGGTGAAGTTCTCTCCGAACATGCCAAAAGGAAGATCGCGGCCAGGCAGCTCCTTCTTCCAGTAGGCATAGTGTTCGACGGGATAGCAGTAAACCGCCTTGTATTCGCCGCCATGGGCCTTGAGGTCGGCTTGACGGTCGCCATCGAGATTCAGCTTGCGAAGAGCGAGGCGATCGGAAACGGGTTGCTTGAAGATGCCGGTGGTGACCATCGTGTTATGCCACGGGACTTCGCGGGGGAGGCCGACATTGAGAGAGATGAGCTTCATTGATCGGAATCGCATTAGATGCTTGAGCTGCGGCAAGGATACAGCCGGCGAGAGGGCAGAAGGCACAGGATTCCCTCTGGTTGGTTCAGAGTCACGGAGCAGAGACGGAACGAGGGCCCTATGCTCCGGCCGCAGACCGGAATCTTCGATACCGTGCCCCTCGGTCCGCCTCCGCCCTTCGCTTCGCTCCCCTCGCATCGCAGGGCAAGCCGGGTAAAAAGGCCGGCCCTACAGGTGAAACAAAAAGAAAAC
The DNA here is from genome assembly GCA_035262885.1 of Candidatus Acidiferrum sp. Lineage (GTDB taxonomy): Bacteria > Acidobacteriota > Terriglobia > Acidiferrales > UBA7541 > Acidiferrum. The sequence continues at coordinate 7,680 of DATFRZ010000126.1, read as the reverse complement.
TCTACGGCGTGATTTGTTGAGGGAAGGCTTCGACGCCGGAGGGCGCGAACTCGAAGCGGACAAGCCATTCGCTGGGTACGCTATGGCCATTGACTTCGGGGGAGTTGAATTCCCAGCGGTGCATGGCCTTCAGGGCGAGGTCCGCGAAGTACTGGCTCGGGCCGGGATTCTCGAAATCGGCTGAGGAGACGTTGCCGGAGGCGTCGACGTGAGCCAGCACGGTGACGCGCACTTTGCCTGAAATGGTAGACAGAGCTTTCTGGGAGACGTCCGGCAGGATCTGGTCCAGAACTTCGCCTTTGGCCGTCTTTGCCCGGGAGCCGGCCCCGGAAGTCGAAGAGGCTGAGGGGCTCTGCGGTGCAGCGGTTGAAGGTTTCGTTTCCGTTCGAAGCGCCGTGGGAGAAGGCGAAGCGGCGGGCCCGTGGGAAACTTCCTTCGGCGAAGATTTAGCGGCACCGGGTCGCGACGAATCGCGGCTGGGAGAAGCGGCGTTCGGTTTTGCCTTGCGGGAGACTCCCGAATCTGTGGGTTGATCGTCCGATGGTGGCGCAACGGCGTGCGTTTTTGCGCTTGTGGAGGCAGAAGAAGTATCAGCGCGCCAGCCGAGGATTTTCGGCAACGCGATGATGGAGCCGACAACTACCAGCCCAACCGCAATCGGAATGACGTAGCTTGGCAGGACGATCGGTTGTCCCGGGGCGCGTCTAGGAGCGTTCCTCTGCGCGCTCACGGCCGGGATGGGCGGCAAGGGGAACGCTGAAGGTGCTTTGCCGAGGGCTTTGGCGGCTGGCGGGGTGTTCAAAGGCGGCACAAGGTGTGCTGGCATGGGAGCTGGCACTGCCGATGTCAGCGGACCTCTGCCTATGGAGGGAATCGCTGGCGCGGGCGGGGGCACGATTGGCGCGGGACGCGGTGCTTGCAGTTTTTCGGCAGGCATCGCGGGAACGGCGGAGGGCCGTATCGACACCGGAGACGCGCCGTGAGCAGCCGCGGCGGCGCGAGGATTCAGGCTGCCTTCGATGTCGGCGATTGTCCAGCGAAGCCGAGGATCTGGTTCGAGTGCGTGACGCGCGATATCGCGAAACGGTTGCGCCAGAGACTCTGCCGCAAACTGGATCGGCGCGCGTGCCTGTGAATCTGGCGCGCGTTGCGTGAGCACTTCGATGAGAAGCACGCCGAGCGACCACACGTCGCTTGCGTCAGTGAGCGTGTCGGTTTCCGTTTCCGGCGCGTCGTAGGCGGTGCGTTTCGCGGTGGACTTGCGATATTCTCCGGCAGGAAAGAGGCGGTCGGTGGAAAGCTTGACTTGATCGCTGGTGGCCATAATGTTGGAAGGCTTCAGTCGCGAATGAACGAGGCCTTGCGCATGCAAATCGCTGAGGGCGTCGAGCACCGGGCCGAGCATGTCGCGCGCTTCCGCGGAAGTGAGTGCGCGCTGCGGGAGAATCTGCGACAGATCCTCTTCGGCGTATTCCATGACCACATAAAGAAGGTCCATGTCCGCAAGGCGACAGCGGCCGCCTTGATACAATTGAAGCAAATTTGGATGGGTTAACTTGGAAGCGCGGCGCCAGAGAGAGAGTTGCAGATCCGTCGATACGCTTTCAGGAACCAGCTTAATCACTGCTTTGGAAGATTGCGGGCCGGCGAGTTGCGTAAGGAAAACGGCGGATTCGCCGGAGCCGCCAAGATACCGTTGAAGCGGAAACGCGTTGTTGATGACCTGGCCTTCGTATTGTTTCCAGGAAAAACTCATCTTACACCTCGAGCACGAGAACCCTCGCCGCCGGTAAACGCGGACAGGCGCATCTACCGTTCGAACTTCAAGAGAGGGCGATGGCGTCTTGGACGGGGCCGGATCCTCGTCGACTTGCAATTCGCAGGCCGGGGCCAAGGCGCTCACCAAAATGATTCTGGCACGAAATCGCTGGCATTGCGAGCGGTCGTATCAGACAAAACCTAAAAGCAAAGAAGCGCCAGTAGATTGGATGCTGATTTGCGCTTACGCGGAGCGTGCGCGGTGCTTCGGGCGTCCGAGCGTTCCGTGATTAAGACTCTTGGAACCGCTGACAAAGGGATTGCCGCGTTCAAAAAAACGCAGTAGCTTGTCGGCGGCGCGTGTGATGCCGATGCGTACGCTTTTGGCGATGGGGCCGACGCGATGATGGATTTCGCCAAGCCAGAGTTTTTCGTCTTCGCATAGGTCCACGCCGTCGTGGCGGCGATCGATTTGCAGCGCCTGCGCGAGGCGGCCGGGGCCGCGTGTGAGGGCACGAAGTTCATTGGTTTTGCGGTGGCGCTGCATGATTTCGATGCCTTCGATCGGCTCGAGCGCGCGAATCAAAATCGCGGCGGCGGTTTCGGGAGGTTCGCTGACGACATTGAGCATGAAATGCGCGCCGTAGTTGAAAAAAACGTAGACGTGACCGGGGGCGAGGTACATGGATTTGATGCGCGGCGTGGGCCCGCGGAAATGATGACCGGCGGGATCGCCCGGAGGATAAGCTTCGGTCTCGACGATGCGGCCGCAGACGCGTCCGGCGGGCAGATCGTGGACTACGACTTTGCCGATGAGGAAACGCGAAAGTTTGACGGTGTCCTCGGGAAGCTCGGAGCGGCGCATCCGCCGAATGGGAATTTTCAGAGGATCCTTGAGGGCGGTCTTTGGTGAGGACATTTTCAAGCAGATTCAGCGGAAAGAATTTTGCGAAGATCGTCGGCGGAAAGCAAGGCGTGGTATTCGCTATCCTTGCGCAGAAAATTTGAGACGTAGGGACACAAAGGAACCACGCGCAAGTGATTCGCGCGCGCAAAATCCAGTGCGGCGCGCGTCAGTTTGGCGGCAATTCCGTGGCCTTGGTACGGGGTGGGAACTTCTGTGTGGAGGAGCACGATGCGGTCGGGGAAGCGGCGATAGGTTATGAGCGCGCGGAACCCGTCGACCGTGGCTTCAAAGCGACGGGCCTCTTGGTTATGCGTGACGGCGACGGCCTCCAAGTTTAATTCCACGATAAGTCTCCTGCCGGAGCGACGAATTCTATCAGGAATCTCCGCGGGCCTTAGGCAGCCGAAGAGTCAGGCGGCTCGTTGTTAAAAAGTTTGGCGAGTTCCGCGTGCTCTATGACCACGGCTGGATCGCTCTGGATGGCGTCGAAATACTTTTTCTGAAAATTGTCGCCGGATTCCGTGGGAACAAACATTTTGCGCGCCAGGGAAAACGCCACTTTCGTGTATTCCGGAGTAATGGGCTCTTTGGCGGCGAGAGATTCATCAATGCGAACGACGAACTCGGAGATGTTGTGCAGCCAGGCGAATTGGGAGTGGTCTACAACGAGGCGGAAAAGCTCTCCGGCGTTGACGTGGCCGTGCTCTCGCTCGTAGGACCGGCGTTCCATCTCGAGCAGCGTCTTGTGCACTCGCAAAAGGGCCAGCCGCAAGGCAATGAGCTTTTCGCGTGCCGGAGAGTCGTGATTGGAGCCCTCCAATTTGGAGTTCGTGGAGTCCATGTTTGTCTACGTCTTATTTTCCGCCAGATAGGCCCATTTTCAAAACAAGTGGCCGGAGCAGAACGCAGAAGACAACGTCAGTCGTGGTAGCGCTGCTCGCCGACGGGCAAGGGGATGGGTAGACGGTTGCCAGGAGGTGGAAGCGGGCAGGTGGAGTATGGCGTGTACGCGCACGGGGGATTTTCCACACGGTTAAAGTCGAGCACCAGTTCGCCCGGCTTGTCCAGGCCCTTCGACGGGAAACCGGTGTAGAGGAAACGGCACGCGCCGTAAGTTGTCGTCGTGCTGGTGGTGTCGCGAAGGATAAAGAAAAGTTTGGCGACCGCCGGATCTTCGAGGACTGGCTCGAGGCGAAACGTTTTTCCGGCGAGAGTGAATTCCGCCACCCCGGGGACAGGCTGATCGTAACTGGTGCCGATCAGAGTGGCGAGCGTGATGGTCTTGTACGGACTATGGGGAATCCACTTTGCGGTGACGCGGTAGGTTTCGTCTGGTGGATACCACTTCAGGCCGTGAAATCCGGTGATCGAAGGTGAGTGGGCGTCCTTGATACGCAGGGCGAAACGGGATTCGCGGCGGATCACGTAGAGGTTGAGATCGCCGATGGTCATACGTGGCGCGAATTTGTCCTTGTTGCCTTCCGCGCGAAGAGATTGGGGTTTTGCAGGCGCGCCGGATACGAGAAGGTCTTGAGGGAAGCCGCCGGGAGGAGGATTCAGCGTAACGTTGTCCCCTTCGAGATGCAGGACTGCAAGATGTGCGGGGCCTTTGCTGAGATGAATCTTGCTGTCCGGGGCGGCGCCCACGGAATTGTCGCCGGGTTGCAGCCACTCCAGCCCCGCAAGGGACAGCCAGCCATCTGGTTTCAGCAGGTCTGCCGTATGTTGTTGGCGCCACGCGGCGGTTTCCTGTTCGAAGCTACCGTCCTGGGCAAAGAGACCGGCGGCGAGCAGAAGACTCGGAAGAATTGCGGAAGCGAGAGAGAAGCGGCGCGATGAGCACATACTCACTGGACCTCGCCAAATTGGAAAGACGAGAAGCCACGAAAAGCGGCAGCAAGGCTGTCGCCCTCCAAATTGCCTCGTCCCAAAATTGTTGCAGGGCCCACTCAGTATAGCTCGACGGCACGAATCTGCGCGGCTCTTACTGAATGCTCGCGAAGAGTGTATGCTTTGAGATTGTTGGCGGTGGTGGGGTAGACCTCTGTTGAGCGCTTGGGTGCGTCTCGTCGAAACAGTGCAATCCCATAAGTTGAGGGCTTTGGTCTTGGAGGAAACTTCATGATTGTGGGCGTTCCGCGAGAAAGCTTCCCGGGAGAGCGTCGTGTGGCGTTAGTGCCGCTGGTGGTACCGAACCTCACAAAAACAGGGTTCGAAGTCTTGCTCGAAGCAGGCGCCGGGATAGCCGCGGGTTATCAGGATGCGGAATACGTTTCGAAAGGCGCAAAGATTGTGACGAGCCGCGCGGAAGTTTTTCGCGCCGCCGATATGGTTGTGCAAGTTTTGTGTTACGGCTCGAATGACAAAACCGGGAGAGCAGATGTTCCTTTGTACCGTGCCGGCCAGGTACTGATTGGGTTTCTGAGGCCGCTGGGTTCGATTGAGCCGATTCACGAGATTGCGTCCAAGGGCGTGACTTCGTTTTCCGTCGAGTTGATGCCGCGGACGACGCGCGCACAGAGCATGGACGCGCTTTCGTCCATGGCCACTGTCTGCGGATATAAAGCGGTCGTCCTTGCCGCCGACAAATTGCCGCGCATTTTTCCGATGCTGACGACGGCCGCTGGAACGATTACGCCAGCGCGCGTGTTTATTATCGGTGCGGGAGTTGCCGGCTTGCAGGCCATTTCTACAGCGCGGCGACTTGGCGCAGTCGCTTCGGCATACGATTTGCGGCCTGCCGCCAAAGAACAGGTGCAAAGCCTCGGCGGGCGGTTTGTGGAACTTCCGATTGAAGCGAAGGACGCACAGGATTCGCGGGGTTACGCGCGGGCGCAGGACGAAACGTTTTATCAGCGGCAACGCGAGCTTCTTGGCAAGGCCGTGGCGGACAGCGATGTGGTTATCACCGCCGCGGTCATTCCGGGAAAAAAGCCACCTGTTCTGGTTACCAAGGAGATGGTAGCGAGCATGGCGCCAGGTTCGGTGATTGTGGATCTTGCCAGCGAGCGTGGTGGAAACTGCGAGTGCACAAAGCCGGGCGAAGTCATTGTTGAACATGGCGTGACCATCATCGGTTATTTCAACCTGGCGACCGGCATGCCCTACCACGCCAGCCAGATGTACGCACGAAATTTGACCGCATTTCTTTTGCATCTGGTTAAGGACGGAAAGCTGCAATTGAACCTCGATGACGAGATTGTGCGTGAGACGCTGCTCACGCGTGACGGAGAAGTCGTCAACGCGCGCGTGCGGGAATTCTTTTCGCTTCCGGCTTTGCCTGGGGCAGCCAAGGAGATCGCGAAATCATGAAGCTGGACTTGCTGACCAGTGTCTACGTTTTCATGCTGGCCGCGTTTATCGGATTTGAAGTGATCCGGCGCGTTTCGCCGCTGCTGCACACGCCGCTGATGTCGTTGACGAACGCGCTGGACGCGATCGCGGTTGTGGGCGCGATCATCTTGGCCGGCGAATCTCACCAGCACGGCGGGCGGCTCGCGAAAATTCTCGGGACCATCGCTATCGTCGCGGCCACAAGTAACATCGTTGGCGGCTTCCTCATCACCGACCGCATGCTGCGCATGTTCAAGGCCAGCGGGCCGAGGAAACAGTGACCGGCGTGCCAACCGAACACATCATCGAAATCACCTACCTGATTGCTACGGCGCTTTTCATTCTTTCGTTGAAGTGGCTCAGCTCTCCGACGACGGCACGCCGAGGCGTTTTCGCCGGCGAAATCGGCATGCTCTTGGCGATCGTCGGAACGCTGATGTACCACGGCATTGTTGAATACAAATGGATTGTCATCGCCCTGGTGCTTGGATCGATTATCGGCGTGCCGCTCGGCGAAGTGGCGATGACGGCCGTTCCGCAACGGACCGCGTTGAGCCACGCCTTCGGCGCGCTTTGCGTAACGCTGGTCGGCACAGCGGAATATTACCTGCGCGCTCCCAGCGTGCCGCCGTTCGTGATGGGCGTTCTTTCCATGGAGATCATTTTGGGTTCGCTGACGTTCACCGGCAGCTTGATGGCCGCAGGGAAGCTGCAGGAGATTCTTCCGCAGCGTCCGATCACCTACAAAGGGCAGAATTTTGTGAATTTGGGCTTGCTCGCCGTGGCGATTGTCGTTGCCGGCGTGCTCGTTGCGCATCCGGAGAAGATGCAGCTTTTCCCTCTCGTCGTTGGCATTCCACTTGTCTTCGGTGTGATGATGATTATTCCCATCGGCGGCGCGGACATGCCGACGGTGATTTCGCTTTTGAATTCCTACGCGGGCCTTTCGGCGGCGGCCATGGGCTTCGTGTTGCAGAGCAAGCTGCTGATTATCGCGGGCGCGCTGGACGGAGCTTCAGGCTTCATTCTTTCCGTCAACATGTCGAAAGCCATGAACCGTTCGTTTACGAATGTGCTCTTCGGCGCTTTTGGACAGGAGCAAGATGGTGCCGGAGCCGGTGCCAAGGAAACACGCAGTGCGCGCAGCGCGAGTCCCGAAGAAGCCGCTGCGATTCTTGCGGCTGCGAATAAAGTTGTGATTGTTCCCGGCTACGGCATGGCCGTGGCTCAGGCGCAGCACAAAGTGCGTGAACTTTTCGATGGACTCACAAAGCGCGGCATCGACGTAAAATTCGGCATCCATCCCGTGGCGGGCCGCATGCCGGGTCATATGAACGTGTTGCTGGCGGAGGCGGACATTCCTTACGACAAACTTCTGGACATGGACGAAATCAACGGCGAATTCTCGCAGACCGATGTTGCGCTGATTATCGGCGCGAACGACGTTACCAATCCCGCGGCGCGCACGGATTCCTCAAGCCCGATTTTTGGCATGCCTATCCTCGACGTGGACAAGGCGCGCACGGTGATGGTCATCAAACGCAGCATGGGAGCAGGCTTTGCGGGCATCGAGAATCCGCTGTATTACATGGACAAAACGCTGATGCTCTTCGGCGATGCCAAGGCGTTCGTCTCCGAGATCCTCAAAGAACTCCCCGCCCGCGCCGCCGCTTAGAAATGTG
>DATFRZ010000125.1:0-10672 GCA_035262885.1 Candidatus Acidiferrum sp. | reverse complement strand
TATGGGTGGTAATGAGTCCTTTAACCTTAGCTTTGTCCTGGGCGAGGCTCGGGGGCAGCACCACAAAACAGCCTGCCAGTATCCCCGCAGCCACCCTCAAACCTCTGTTAAGCATAAACTTCCCCTTTCAAACCAACGCTTTGCATCGGGCTGGGAATAAGAATATCTGGGCCGTCCAAATAAGGCCTAAGTCTCATCGAGAGAAGCGATCCACGGGAACTGTATGAACTGACAGGAGCTAAAGCGGCTTATCCGGCACTATTGAACAGAGTTGCGGAAATAACCAGCCTGCTAGGGCTCCAACCCTAAAAGGACGTGAAGGCTTGAAGCTTCCACCATCGGCTCTGATGCGTTCAGCTTTACGAGGCCGGTTGGCCTCCATTCCGGTTGATGCAACACCCAGACGCGCCCGACGCGGGTAATCGGCGCTCCCGTCAGAAGCAGATATGACCTGTCTTCGAGGGTGAAGCTGATTTGGCTGAGCTGAAGCTTTCCTTCGATTGCACCTTGAAACGGAACCGACGAAAAGACGAATCGCCCCAATCCCGGTGAATAGAGCGCTGTCGCGGGATCTATTTCAGTGGCCACAGCCATCAAGCCGGCCATGTTAACCAGTAGCTGATTGTCTCGAATGAGAGCTGGAGAGGAGAGACGAAATTCACCTGGTTCAGGCAAGCACGTCTCCATATACATCGCCGTCACAGGCACATGCACAGTGCGCCTTGACGAGCGCAGGGCCTCCAGAAAGCGCAAGAGTCACGAGCAGCATTAGCGCGAACACAAATCTTGATATCCGCATTGTTCCCTCCATTTCCTAAGCCGGTTCCTAGAGGGCGGTTCCGCTAATTGTCCTTCCAGTCCGCGACTCTCAGCAAGTCCTCTGTAAACGTTAGAGTTTTATCGGAGGCGCGCATTTTTGCGAAGGACGACGCGTGTGCGCGATGCTCTGGCGCGCGTTCGATAAGACCGTTTGACGGTAGCCGCTGGTGGTTGCGGCGGATGCGGGCTTACGGCGGACCCCAATCTAATGGCTGTGAGAATTCAATCTCTTTTTGTCTGCAGTCTATTGATTTCGCTTGACAATCGCGGGACGCTCAGCGCGAGAAGGGATACATGGCCCAGCCGATGCCGACGCCCACTAGCAGAAAAAGCAAAAGCGTCCAGAGGATGTACTTCACGCGTTCCTTAGGATGGCGGCGCCCCAGAAACCCGAACGCAACAGAAATCACCAGGGCAAAAATCACCAAGGCTTGTAGATGGGTAAGTTTCACAGCCATCGACGCAACTAGCGCCGACGCGCCGGACATGGCCAGCCTAGCCAACACGGGCGACGTCATGCTTTGCGACCTCGCGCCGCTTCATACGCATGCAGCGCCGCGAGCAAGTTGAATACGCCCGCCGTGGCCAGGAATCTCGTGCCGTAGTCGCCGTCCGCGTGCGAGACATCCGGCCCGTTCGCTTCGAGAGCTTTTGCTACCATATAAAAGCCACCAGTGCCTAAATCTGCGATGTATCCCAGCGAATCGAAAGCGTCGTTCCCGCGCGAAATGAAAAGGTTGCCACGCATTCCTGCGCCGACCCACACAAACACCCCCACGGTCAGAAAGCAGATCAGAGCACGCCCCCACATTTTCAGCAAGGCATGGCCGAGCCCCGGCACGAGCCAGCCCGCCACGCCCACTTCCAAGGCGAGAGCTCCGCGTCTTGCATTGTGCGGCGGATTCAGCGGCTCCTGAACTGTTGTTTCCTCAGCCATTCCCGTCTCTCTCACTTGGCGTGCGCTGTTTCTTCGCCAAACTACGCTAGCAGGGGCAAAATCGCGGTTTGCACTGCCCCCGTGATGCGCGCTTCCTTTTCATCAACGTAGACGTTCACTTCCGTGCGCACCCCGAATTCCGGCAGATAGATTCCTGGTTCCACAGAATTGCACGTGTGCGCGATCAGGTGGCGCACGTCGTGTGTCTCGAGTCCGTCCATGTTGGCGCCGTTCCCGTGAACCTTCTCGCCGATGCTATGGCCGGTGCGATGGAAGAAATATTTGCCGTATCCAGCTTTCTCGATGACGGCGCGCGCGGCCTTATCCACCTGCCAGCCCTGCAGCGGCTTTCCTTGTGCAACGTGGGTGCGAATTAAATCAACGGCCTTGTCGCGCGCCCCGCGCACCACATCAAAAATCTTCGAATATTTTCCCGGAACTTTCGCGCCAAGGTAGCCCATCCACGTCACATCGTAGTAGACGCTTCCTGGCGTTTTCTTTTTTCCCCAGACATCGAGGAGCAGCAAATCGCCTTCGCGAATTGTTGCGGCAGATTCGGGCGTGGGGCCATAGTGCGGATCGCTGGCGTGCGCGTTCACGGCGATGTCCGGGCCTTCCTCCGCCCAGATTTCCGCGGTTTCAAACTCTCTCAGGATCCACTGCTTCAAGTCGTATTCCGTCAGAACCTTTTTTTCGCGCACGCATTTCGCGGCATGCTCGAAAGCTCCGCGGACGATGCGGTCGATGATCACGCCAGCAGAAAAATGGGATTCGACTTGTTCAGGGCTCCAGCAGGCTTCGTATTTCTGGACAAGGTCTGCGGAGCTCACCACTTTGGCTCCCGCGCCGCGCACGAGCTCGATGGTTCCGGCATCCACCATTGCTACGTAAGGAATCTCATTCTTAGGCGAGTATTGCATGGCCACGGTTTTCGCTCGGGCAAGAATTTTCTTCAGATTCTTGTGCAGTTCGTCTTGCTTTGCGTAATACAGCGTGTCTCCCGGCAGCGCGGCGAGAGACTCGGACTCAATCTTGTGAACGAGTTTCTTCGGCTCGCCTTTGGCGGGGACAAAGTAATACCAGCGGCGCGTGCGCATTCCATTGGGCAATTGCAAAACGTTCTGCGCGATGGGATCGCGCCCGCGAAAATCGTAGAAGAGCCAGCCATCCAGCTTGGCGGCGCGCAGGTCGTTTTGAATGCTCCGAATGTTTGCAGACATCGGCTAGGCTTCCTTGGGCAGAAGAGCCCGGACTTGCTGCCCGGTCACTCCACGAATCTCGATGCGTTTCGTGCGGCTTCGATCGCCGCTGAGGATTCTAACAGCCGCCTTGGGCGTTTTCAAAAGCTCGGCGAGGAACTCAATCAATGCGTCATTGGCTTGGCTCTCCACCGCTGGGGCCTGCAGCCGCACTTTCAGTGCGCCGCTCATTTCTCCTGCGAGTTCATCTTTGCTCGCACGGGGCTGCACGCGAACGGAAAAAATGGTGGCACCGTCCCGTTCCTGAATCTCTAACATCTTCTCCCCTGCATACGTTTCCTATTTAATTTCGCGACCCCCGAAAAGAGCGGTCCCCACGCGCACTTCCGTCGCGCCCTCGTCGATGGCCACTTCGAAGTCGTGGGACATCCCCATAGACAAAACCGGGAGCGGCAGGCCCAGTTTTGTTTTTAGCTCATCGCGCAGCTCGCGCAAACGGCGAAAATATGGCCGGACCTGCTCGGGTTCGAGCAAATAGGGAGGAATACACATCAGGCCGGCGAGCTCTAGGTGCGGCAGCGCGCAGACTTTTTCGGCCAGTTCGGGGAGCGCAGCGATTTCCACGCCGCTTTTCGTCTCTTCGTTTGCCACGCGCACTTCGAGAAGCACACGAAGCTTACCAGGGATGTTCGCTTCTGCTCTTGGGCGATCGAGTTTTTGCGCAAGGGCAAAATCGTCCACCGAATCGACCGCGTGGAATAGCTTGGCGGCCTTCGCGGCTTTGTTGCTTTGCAAATGACCGATGAGGTGCCACGTTGCGGCCAGATTGTTCGTGCCCACGCGCTTTCCTTCCCACTCTTGGACGCGGTTCTCGCCAAAATGGCGCACTCCGGCTTGATAGGCTTCCTGGATGGCGATGGCGGGGTGCGTTTTGGAGACGCCGATGAGCGTGATGTCGTCGGTCCGGCGGCCGGAGCGTGTGGCGGCGCTGGCGATGCGCTCTTGAATGCGAAGCAAGTTTTCACGAATGGAAGCGGGCGTCATGGTTTTACGGTTGACAGTTTACCGTTGACCGTCAGAGGGAGGAAAGCGGCGAGTGGCGGGCAGAATGTTACCTGCTCACGTCGACCTCGGCTGAGTCGCAATAAAGCTAGGATCGCTCGTCGCTTCGCTTCTCGGGAATGACAAATGTACGCGTCTGGCGCACCTAGCGGGCAACATTGCAGCACTACGCCTCTCCGGTTAGACTGGCTGCGGCATGACCAGTCGCGGAAAATTGATCGCTATCGAGGGAATCGATGGTAGCGGCAAGCGCACCCAAGTGGATCTCTTGACAACCGCGCTGCGTGAGCGAAGCCATTCCGTCTTTGCAACGGGCTTTCCCCAATACGATTCGTGGTTTGGGAAAATGGTCGGCCAATTTCTGAATGGCGAACTGGGTCCGTTGGAGAGCGTCGATCCTCATTTTAGCGCGCTGCTTTACGCTGGCGACCGCTACGAGGCCAAACCTAAGCTGGAAACGGCGCTAAACAAGGGCCAAATTGTTCTGGTGGACCGCTATATCGCCTCGAATCTCGCGCATCAGACGGCTCGGGTGGATCGCGCGAAACGCGCAGCGTTCCAGGAATGGATCGAGCATCTGGAATACGGAATTTACGAGCTGCCAAAAGAAGATCTGGTCCTGTATCTTCGCATGCCGCCGGTGGAAGCGCAGAAACTGGTGGCGCTGAAATCGGCGCGCAGCTATACGTCGGCGCAACAGGATTTACAGGAAGCTAGTTTGCGGCACCTGGAAGATGCGGCGCAGATGTACGACGCGCTTTCGAAGCGGCCGAAGTGGAATACGATTGAATGCTTCGATAGTAAACGGAATCAGATGCGACCAGCCGAGGACATTGCGAAAGAAGTTCTCGACACAGTTTTGATGACCTCCCAACCCTCCAAAGTGGGCGGCCGCTGATGGCCTTCTCCGAATTCCTTGGCAATGAACAAATCGTCGCGGCGTTGCGCGGCACTCTGAAGAGCGGGCGCGTTCCACATGCGTTGCTGTTTACCGGCCCGCGCGGCGTGGGCAAATTCACGCTGGCGCGGATGTTCGCGGAAGCGGCAAATTGCGAGCGCCTCACAGACGATTTCTGCGGCGAGTGCCTTACCTGCCAGCGCATTGGACTGCTCGCCGAGCCGCAGAAACTCATCGAGCAGGGACTCGTGGAGCGCGGCGAAAGCGCCGACGCGGCGACGGTCGAGCGCGTTCCGCTGATCCTGCAATCGCATCCCGATGTTTGGGCGCTGGTGCCTGATCCAGTTCGCCTGAAAAGTCCCGTAGCACGTCCGATGCTGCGCATCGGCCAATTGCGGGCGGTGCAGCGCGCCGCCTATTTTCAGCCCATGGGCCGGCGCCGCGTGTTTATTCTCGATGGCGCGGAAACCATGCGCTGGGACGTGGCTAACGTTTTCCTGAAAATTCTGGAGGAGCCCCCGGGCTCGGCCACTCTTATTCTCACCGCGCCTTCGCCCTATGCACTTTTACCTACGATCGTTTCGCGCTGTCTGCAATTTCACTTCGCGCCGCTCGCGCAGGCCGCTGTCGAAAAAGTCCTGAGGGAAAAAACTAACCGCAGGCCCGCGGAGGTCAAGCTGGCTGCACAACTGGCCGAGGGGAGCCCCGGTCTTGCTATCGAAATGGAGGTAACCACCGCGGCCCAAAATCGAAAAAACGCTTTGCGCATCCTGGAGCGCGCGGCGCACGGTCAAGGTTTCGCGCAACTGTTTGCAGACACCGCCGCCCTCGCAAAGGACCGTGAATCCTCTTTCGAAGATCAGATGGGGGTGTTTTACGGATTGCTTACCGACCTGCTCGAGCTGACGTCCAAAATAAAGGAACCTGCTCTCCGCAACGCTAACCTTGCCAAAGAGCTCGAATCGCTCAGCAAATCGGTGGATTCGGCATGGGTAGTTCGCGCCATCGCGGGCTTTGACGAGCTTTACGCCGGCGCGCGCCGCAATTTGAACCGCCAGCTTGGTCTCGATGCCCTCGCAGCATCGCTTGCACCCGTTGCTCCGGCGACTTCCAGCGGCTCCGAGCGCCGCTTCTGATTTTTGCAGGGTAGGACTGGCATCTGCGGCGAAGAATCGCGTACACTGAAACCTAACGCATCGTCCGCGCATCTTAAGGTCAGTCACTCCAACCCTGAGGTGTTCTAAAGGAGCAGTCATGGTGAATCGCCGCATGTTTCGTCCGGGGTTTCCGGACGTGAAGGAGCCCAGCGCACCCCGCCCTCCGCACAACGGGCCGCACAATGGTCCAGTACCCAGCAAAAAACCAGCCCCGCCAGAAACGACGCACGCCGAGAACTTTTACTGGGTCAAGCAGATGCAGTCGCACACGCCCATGGCGGTGGTCTTGGAAGACGGCGAGGTGCTTCGCGGCACCGTCGAGTGGTATGACCGCGATTGCATCAAACTGACGCGCCAGGGCAGTCCGAACCTGCTCATTTTCAAGCGCGTGATCAAGTACGTTCACAAGGATGGAGAGGAATCCGCACAGGGCGGCGACGAGTAATACTCTACTCCTTGATCGAGTGTCCGGCGGCTGCTCCGAACGTGAGCAACGCTTTTGCGGCTAGCGACTTGTCCTCATTCCAGATCTCACACTCGGACACGACAAAGTTTCTTCCCGCGCGCAGCACTCGTGCGTCGGCCTTAATACGTCCGCCGGGCACCGGCTCGAGGTAATTGATCTTCAGCTCCACCGTGGCGATTTCCGTTCCGCGCGGCACGACGGTGTAGGCAGCGATGGCCGCCGTGGTGTCTGCGAGCGCGGCGAGGATCCCTCCGTGCACGACGCCGTGGATTTGCTTGTGGTGCGCACGCACATCCAACAGGAAAATCGCCCGGCCCTTCTCCACTCTTTCCACGTCGAAGCCGAGGTGCGTGATCGCCTGGCTTTCCTTCATGCGCTCGCGGACTAGTTCCGTGGCCCAGCGCATGTCCTCGGGCTGCTGTTTAGTCTTCGCTTTCATAGCTTTCATAGGTGAGATGACGCTTCAAAATGCCGTCAGGCCTCCATCCAAGGGAATCGCTGCGCCAGTGACCCAAGACGATTCGTCGGAGGCGAGAAACACGGCTAGGTCCGCCACATCAGCAGGCTTACCGAAACGTCCCAGAGGAATTGTTCCCAAGCGCGACTGCTTTAATCTCTTTCCCTGTTCGCTATCGTCGAACAAGCCTTTCACCAATTCCGTTTCGACGATGGACGGGCAAATGCAGTTCACACGGACATTTTCGTGTGCGTGATCGAGGGCCATCGCTTTTGTAAGCATGGTCACGCCTCCTTTGGAGGCGCAATACGCGGCGCGATCCTTCATCGCCACCAGACCCAGCACGGAGCCGACATTTACGATGGTCCCCCCGCCATTCTTGCGGAATTCCTTCAGGGCTGCGCGCGACATCAGGAACAGACCCTTTAAATTTATGGTTATGACGCGGTCCCAGTCGTCTTCGCTGATGGTGTCCACGGTCGAGACGCTTAGCGTTCCGGCGTTGTTGACCAGCACGCTGAGCTTGCCGAATTTGGTCGCGGTTTCGCTAGTCGCTCTCTCGGCGTCCCTCGCGCGCGACACGTCACACTGTAACGCCATCCCCACGCCGCCCTGCTTCTCGATTTCTGCGGCGACGTCTTTAACCTTTTCCAGACGACGGCCCGCCACAGCCACGTTCGCGCCCTCGCGTGAAAAAGCCAGCGCGATGGCCCGGCCAATACCCGTGCCGCCGCCAGTGATCAAGGCCACTTTGCCTGCCAGTCGTGTCACGATTTTCCCCACACGTGCGTCTAATAAGGGCGTCTATAAGATGCCGCGCCATCGGGACTTGTCCCGCCCGGTGCGCGCGACTCTAGCATTCCGGCTCGCGGACCTGCAAGCCACCGCGGCCATCGTTTCTGGCTTTTTGTAGGAGGCCGGGCTTTTACCCTGACCCTCGAAGGGTCGCGGCCGTAGTGGCGGGTCTTCTTTAGGCTGAGGCTTCTTGCCGAAGCCGGACCCGCGCTTTCAGTCTGCCAGCTGTACGCAGTGGCCATGGAAAACTGTTGTATCGCACCGGTTCTCAAACAACCGGCGGAGCCCCAAAGCCAACTATGCGCATCGGCATCACCTGCTACCCCACGTACGGCGGCTCCGGCGTCGTGGCCACGGAGCTCGGCATCGAGCTTGCCGCGCGCGGGCACGACATTCATTTCATCAGCTACGCACCGCCTATCAGGCTAAACCTCAACGGTGACCGCATCCGCTTCCACGAAGTCGAAGTTGTCAGCTACCCGCTGTTCGACCATCCACCGTACACGCTGGCGCTCGCCACCAAAATGCTCGAAGTGTTCGAGTCGGAATCCCTCGACTTGCTGCACGTGCATTATGCGATTCCGCATTCGGTCAGCGCGCTGTTGGCGCGCTCCATGGCTGCGCCGCGACGGCTTCCGTTTATAACCACGCTTCACGGAACGGACATCACGCTGGTCGGAAGCAACCGCAGCTATCTGCCCATCACGAAGTTTTCCATTGAACAAAGCGACGGCGTAACTTCCATTTCGCGCTATTTGCTGGGCCAGACGTTGAAAGAGTTCGATATCAAGCGGCCGATCGAAGTGATTCCGAATTTTGTGAACTGCGATCTCTATAGCCGTTCCGCCGACAAAGGCCTCGCGCGACAATGGGCGCCAAACGGCGAGCCGGTCCTCATGCACCTTTCTAATTTCAGGCCGGTCAAGCGGCTCACCGATGCCGTGGAAATTTTTGCTCTGGTGCGCGCCAAGATGCCTGCGAAGCTCGCGCTTATCGGCGATGGCCCGGACCGCGGGGCCGCGGAGTATCTCGTCCGCAAGAAAAAGTTGCAGAAGGACGTCTTCTTCCTCGGCAAGCAGGATGCCGTCTACGAAAAGCTGGCCGCGGCCGATCTTTTCCTGCTTCCCTCGCAGCTAGAATCGTTTGGGCTTGCCGCTCTTGAAGCCATGGCCTGCGAAGTTCCGGTGATCGGCACAAATGCGGGAGGCATGCCCGAAGTCGTCGAGCACGGCGTGGATGGATATTTGGTGGAACCGGGCGACGTGCAGGCAGCGGCGCGCTACGCCATCGAAATCTTGTGTCGCTCAGACCGCGGCCGCGAAATGGGCAAGACCGCCCGCGTCAACGCCAGGAAAAAATTCTGCGCCAACGACGTCATACCCGTCTATGAATCTTACTACAAGCGTATCCTTTCTGAATCCTGACAGCGCTTGCTTCCTCACCCCTTCTTGCGGCTGCTTTTCATGGGGCGCGTCTTCTTCGCCGACGTGCCGCTCTTCTTGCCCGATTTCGCGTGCTTGCCCAGCCGCAGCTTCCAGGCGGTGCGCAGCGCACCTTCCAGCACATCTTCGCTTACCACCGCCAACCGCACGTGCGTCGCTCCGTTCCTTCCCCATCCGCCGTGAACGGGCAGGAACACTTCGGGCAGCTCTGTCACGAACGCGGCCTGCTGCTCCGGTGTCAGCATCAAGTTGCCATAGCCCTGCTTTACAGACGCCAGCGTCGCAAATATCCTCCCGCCTACTCGGAAGTCCACCGCGCCCATGTGCGAGCCTTCCTCCGCACCTTCCAAGCTCAACGCAATCCGCCGAAAATCCTTCGCATTCATGGTGCCCACCCGCAGCAAACTGGACAGGCAACAATGCCCGTCCCACTTTACCGCCCTGCGTATCCTACTCCACGCTCTGTTTTGCTTTCTGCGTACCGCAGCAATCACGATTCCCTTGTATAACTCAACCTGTGGTGCCATTATGTCACGCAAATACGGAGGTGCTAATGTCCACTATCGCGGCTCCCAGCCAGCTCGCGACCTCAGAGAAGAAAAGAACACCGTACTTCACCGCAAAACTTCTTGGCTCAGGAGCGATCCTCGCCGTCGCCCTTTTCTTCGTTCGACGCTACGTGTTCCGTTACTACCTCCACTACAACCAGGCGGCTTTTACCGACCCCAATCTCGGCGCCCCCAACTTTTGGACCTTGCGCGTCTGGCTGCTGATGCACATGACCGGCGGAATGATCGCTCTGCTGAGCGGACCCTGGCAGTTCTGGACGGGTTTTCGCGCGCGCTTTGCCAGGCTGCACCGCTGGACCGGCCGGTTGTTTCTCTCCGGCGTGGCCATCGGTGCCACCGGCGCCTTTCGCATTGCCGTAGTCGATTCCGCAGGGTGGGCTTTCGGCTTCGCCCTGTTCATGTTGGCAGTCGCTTGGGTCACCACGGCATCCGTGGCGCTCTACGCCATCCTGAGCGGCCGCATCCAGATTCACAGGGAATGGATGGTGCGAACTTACGTCGTTACGTTTGCCTTCGTGACCTTCCGGTTGCTGAGCGATTTCAGCCCTTTCTCGCGTCTCCAGCCAGCTGGCGACCGCGCCATCACCATCGGCTGGGCCAGCTGGGTAATTCCTCTTCTTTTCACCGAAGTCATTCTGCAACTCAGGCGTATGGGCTCTGCCGCTAGTTCCAGTTGAACGCGAGCTTCTAGTCCGCCGCCAGTGGAACAGACACTCCTGCCTGTCTGGCCTGGTAGGATACGTGTGTGAGGCGGTAAAGCTCCCTTACATCCGTTCTTCAACGAACGAGCGCGCCACGTCGGGAGGCACACGCGGGTCGAGCTGAACCCGCGGCCCTTCATTCAAGACTGACTCGGCGGCGTGCAGGCTCG
>DATFRZ010000124.1:0-8822 GCA_035262885.1 Candidatus Acidiferrum sp. | reverse complement strand
TAAACTTCGTGGTGGAACTGAACTTCTTGCACCTTGACAATGATACCCAGGACACGAAAACAGCGATCAGCGGCAATGCGCTTCAGTTCGGCGTAACGGCCCTTGACGTCGGCGCCGAGAAGCGTGGTGGTCCACTCGGCTTTTTCGAAATTTTCGATGGCGGTGTAGATGTTGTCCGGGAGGAAGCGCTTGGCGGAACGCAAATCCTTAATTTGGGCGGTCTCGCCGTCCAGGCCGCTCTTGAAGATCGAGTACATCACCATGTAGGGATTCGAGTCGGGTGCGACGGCGCGGACTTCGGTGCGCATGCTTTTATGGTTGCCGATGGGGATACGTACCATGGCGCCGCGGTTGGTGGGCGAGGCGTTGAGCTGATTGGGCGCTTCGTAGTGCGGGTCGAGCCGACGATAGGCATTGACGCTGGAATTGATGAGCAGGCAGATGTCGTTGCCGTGGGTGAGGATGCGGTCGACGAAATCCCAGCCGAACTTGCTGAGCTTCTCTTCGCCGCTCTCGTCCCAGAAAAGATTTACTCCGTCCTTGCTGACGGAAACGTTGGTGTGCATGCCGCTGCCGTTCACGCCGACGACGGGCTTGAGCAGGAAGCTGGCGGTGAAGCCCATGTTCGTGGCGACCTGCCGGCAAATGAGTTTGTAAAGCTGAATCTGGTCGGCGGCTTGCACGACTTCGCCGTAGCCGTAGTTGATTTCGAATTGCGACGGCGCCACTTCGGGGTGATCTTTTTCGTTCTGGAAGCCAGGGCGCGCTGCACTTCGGCCGTCGTATCAATGAAAGTGCGGAGCGGATCGCCGGGAAGGGAATGATAGTAGCCGCCGGTGTTGACGTATTCGAATTTCCCGGTTTCGTGATAGCGGCGCTCGGCATCGGGGCCGTTGAAGAGAAAACCTTCGATTTCGTTGGCGGCGTTGAGCGTATAGCCTTTTTTCTCGTAGAGGCCGTCGGCGTAGCCTTTTAGGACGCCGCGAATGTCGGCGGTGTAGGGCGTGCCGTCTTTGTCAATGACGTGGCCGAAAACGAGAACTTTGCCGGAGCCGAAGACGTCGGAAGGTGCCCAGTAGAACGAGGGCCAGTCCATGGCGAGGCGAAGATCGCTTTCGCGTTGTGCGGTGAAGCCGCGAATCGAGGAGCTGTCGAAGGTGAGGTTATCCCAGCTCTTGATGAGAAATTTTTTGTCGTAGTCGAGCATGTGGAGGCGGCCTTCGAGGTCGCTGAAGAGGACCGTGACGGCCTTGATGCGCTTTTCGTCGGTAAGGTATTTGAGGCGCTCCTCCTGGACTTTGTGAACCGGCACGCGATTCCTGCGCTGTTCTTTGGCCTTCAGGTTCAATTGCTCGAGCTCATCGTAGGGAAGAGAGAGAAAGGTACGAAGTCCGTTTTCGATCGACATGGATCTCCTCAAATTGGAAGCGGGCGCTTGTGCGGGCGCTAACTTTGGTGCAGACGCAACCATTCTATGAGCAATAGCGTATCGCGTGCGCGATGCGAGCGTCAATCGAAAGACTTGATTTGATGGATTCAGAAAGCGTATGCACTGTGGAAAAAGGGTGAAGGGCGCAGAAGCTCTCGGCAACTTATGTGACTGCTAGTTGCTGCTGGCGGCTTGAACCTGGGAGGACTCGGGGCAGAGGTTCAGCACCACTTGGAACCACCAGTTCGGCTGATGGCGAATTTGCACCGGAATGCCGCGCAGGTTGCCGGCCGTTCCCAGGACGAGAGTAAAGCCGGAGCGCTTGCCGGATTGCTTGCTCTCGGAGAGGAATTCGCCTTCGAGGAGATCGGAATAGGTACGCTTGACCGCGGGAGCGTCTTTTGGGGCGTTCGGGGCGTGAGCACGGAGCGTGACTCTGTTCAAAGAGGAGACGCTACGAAGTGTCAGCGTGTAAACCTGGGCGTCGTAGACATAGCAAAGAGAAACGGGGGTTTTTTGACCAGCGAGGGCGTCGTCAATTAATTCTGCGACGGTGCCAAGGAATCCGGCGTTGCGAGGACACTGCTCCGCGGAGGGGGTTTTCTTCACCGGGCGCGGGCTGGATAGAAATTCGTCGAAGACGTAGGACTCCGCTTCGCTGAGCTGGTGCAGATTGTAATCGACGTTGGATTGCATGGGCACGATGAGAGAGAGCGCGCGGCCGGAATCCACGCGGCTGAGAATGGCGCTGAAGAGATGCTGTCCCTGCGCATCTTCTTTCGCCAACTCTCCCTGCATTTCCGACGCAGATTTGCCTCTAGATGACTTCATAAAACCGAAGAAGGCGCTGTAAGCAGTGGAGTCATCACCGGGAGCTGCGGGGCGGAACACTTCGGTTCCTGCGCCCCAGCGATTGATGGCCCGGGGAGCTTTCGCAGGGTCGGAACCAAAAAGAACTTGAATAGATTCGACGTTATGCACATCCGAAGAACGACTTCTGCGGACGTAGCCGCCGCCAACGTTTTCCTTGCCGACCCAGAGAATCAGCAAGCGAACGCGCGCGGACATTTCATAGTTGTATTGGACGGTATGACTCGGAGTTTTCCTTACCCAATTTAGGGCTTCCTCGAGAGCGAGTTTTTGGTCTGATTGGGCGTCAAGGGCCGCGGGAGAAAGATAAAAAAGGAAAAGAGAAGCGAGAAGGAAACGCGGCCGGGGCCGCATCAAAGAGCCGCCTCCGGGACGGCGAAACGAAAAGCCAAGAGGACATGGTTGCTCATCGCTGAGGCCAGTGTCCGTATTGATTATTACGCAAGATTTACAAAAAGTTGAAATATTCAACGCACGTTTGTAATCTGCAATTGCGGCTCGTGGTTGTAACCTGCATGCGTCCGGCAGTGTACCGACTTCCTGCAGCGGTTGAAAGACACGCAGGGCAAGGGCAGATCCACTCGAGGAGGCGTCGCAGCGGCCACGTGACCAAGCTACAGAGCCCTTCCATCCAGCCCAGTTTGCAGTTCGCGGATCGCTCACTGCCGATATTAGTTCCTACTCCTGAGAATTCTTCTACAGAACAGAATTTTTCACCGGAGACTTCGGGTTCGAGGAGAGAACGGAAAGGCGTTACCGCAGGCAGCGCGTTGCTGCGGCTGCTGCGCCATCCCAACGAAGCCCTCATCAAGAAATGGAACTGGAAATCGGCAATCCTGAGCACGGTATTGCGGTCGGTGTTGTTCTTTTTCACTAACCTGAAGGCTGGGCTGCCCGCGGCCTTGGCGGCGCCGACCACAGAATGAGTTTACCGGGGAGTTACCTCCGGGTTCTACGGAGCGCTGACGCAAGCGCTGAGTGACGTCGAGCCGCCGTGGGCTGGGGCCCTGGCGGTGCTGGTGCTGCTGCCGATAGCCAATCATTCCGTCGAATTTTTTGTACACTGGCTGCGAGGAACAAGCCGGTTGTACTCGAGCATCGGCGCTTCGGTGGCTCTGACCGCGCTGTCGTCACTGTTCAACTATTACGCCATGCGGCGTGGGTCATTTTACAGTGGGCCACGGGCGCAAGGCTTTACTCCACGATCTGTGGCGATTCCCCAGGCTCGTCGTAGAGTTCTGTGTGCTTCCGGCACGTTGGGTCCGGCGCTGGCGCCGAAAATCGACTCCCGGCAAGCCGCGAACGAATGATTAAAACACTTCATATAACCAACTCCTACCATCCCAGTTCCGGCGGCGTTCGCACCTTTTATGAGGCGCTTTTGAAAGCGGCCAATGTACACCGGCGCCGGATACGGCTGGTGGTGCCGGGGCCGAAGAGTTCCGTGGAGGAAGTTGGAGCCTGGGGCCGGATTTACACGCTTGCCGCGCCTAGGGCCCCCGTGTTGGACCGGCGCTATCACATGCTGATGCCCCAGGATTATGTCTGGCCGGGAGAGACGGTGCTACGGCGGATTCTCGCAGTCGAGCGTGCGGACCTGGTCGAGATCTGCGATAAATTCTGGCTGGCGTATCTTCCTAGCGTGCTGCGGCGGGAATGGATCGGGGATGTTCCGGTACCGGCATTGGTCGGGCTGACCTGCGAGAGGTTGGACGACGTGATGGCTTCCTACATAAGCTCCGGAAAGGCGGCGCGATGGCTGAGCCAGACGTATATGCGCAAGGTGTACGCCCCGCGATTCGATTTTTACATAGCGGTTTCGGACTACACGGCAGCGGAATTGAGGCGCGCCTTGCCGGGGCGAAAACAGGACCGGCTCTATGTTGAGCCGATGGGAGTGGATTACGAACGTTTTAGCAAGAGGGGGAGGCGTGCCCAGTGGCGAGCCGAGCTGGTTTCGATGCTGGGCGGAGACGAGCGGACTGTTTTGCTTCTTTACGCCGGACGGCTGGGGAAAGAAAAAAACCTTCTGCTGCTTCCGCCGACGCTCGAAAGATTGAGGGCCACGGGGAATTTGGATTTCCGATTTGTCATAGCGGGAAGCGGCCCCCCCCGAGGGAGAGTTACGGGCAGCGTTCAGCGAATGTGCTCCGCGAGCGGCGCTGTTTCTTGGGCAGTGCGATTCTGACAAGCTCGCGGAGTTGTACGCCGCTGCCGACGCTTTCGTACACCCGAACGCACATGAACCATTTGGCATCGCGCCGCTGGAGGCGATGACCGCGGGGTTGCCCCTAATCGCGCCAGCGTCGGGAGGGCTGCTGACATACGCGAACCGGCGGAATGCCTGGCTCGCCGAGCCCACCCCAGGGGCCTTTGCCACCGCCATCCGAACGGCGCTCTTGGATGGAGAAGCGCGGGAAGAGAAGCTCGAGCGGGCCCGCAAGACTACCCAGGAGTTTGGCTGGAGCCAAGTCACCGAGCGGTATTTTCTGCTGTACGACCGGTTGTACGCGCGATTCCAAAACGAGGGAATCGGCGGGCGGCAGGCTCGTTGGCAGAAGGAGAGCGGCGAGCGGGAGGCGGACGCACGCGATTATGCGCCTGCTTGAGCCACAAAAGTGACCAAAGCATAAACTAACGTAAGAAACTTAAACGTAACGGTCATCGCTGATTAATACAGCGCCCCTTAGCCTAAAAGCAGATCGGGAACGCTGCTAGCCGAGGTTCGGGATGAAAACCTTCTCGACAGAGATCGTGAAGAATGACCCCAGCCTGCGACTGGACAAATACTTTCGAACAGGCGTGTCGCTGCACAGCCACACGATGCATTCGAGGGAATCGCTGAGCCGGCTGCCGTCGTACATCCGGCGGCTGCCCATCATTTCGGGGATAGCCGAGCGGGAGGTGGGGCGCATCCATCTTTACAGCGGGAAGATCGTCGACTTTGGGCGAGCTTATTGGACACCTCCGTTGTCGCCGCGCGAGGCGCACAAGCTCGAAGCGCAGCAAATCGAGAGCGGGTTGGGGCTGCGGCCGCTCGTTTCTTTGACGGATCACGACAATATCGAGGCGGGGATGCACTTGCAGATGCTTCCCGAAACCGCCGGGACGCCCGTTTCGGTAGAGTGGAGCGCGCCGTATCTGGAAACCTGCTTTCACATCGGGGTGCACAACTTTCCTCGCGAGTCCGCTACAACTTGGATGAAGAAAATGGCGAAGCATACTGGCAAACCGGACCCCGGCCTGTTGCGCAAGCTGCTTCACGAGTTGCAAGGATGCCGGTCAACGCTGGTCGTTTTGAACCATCCTTTCTGGAGCGCCGAAGGGGTGGATGCAAGAGAGCACCAAGTTAGTCTGATGCGGTTCCTCGGGGAATACAGCGACGTCATTCATGCTCTCGAAATCAATGGGCTGCGGTCGCGCACGGAAAACCGAATGGTAGGCGAGTTGGCGAAGGTTTACGACCTGCCGCTGGTATCGGGCGGAGACCGGCATGGGTGCGAGCCGAACGGGACTCTGAATGTCACCACGGCGGGAACCTTTGACGAGTTTGTCAATGAAATTCGCATGGACGGCTACAGCAAGATTGTGCTGATGCCGCAATACTTCGAGCCGCTCAAGCTGCGGCTTTTTGCAGAGACCTGGCACATTCTCGGGGAGGCGCCGGGGGAATTCGGGCGGCGAAACTGGACGGCGCGAGTTTTCTATGTTACCGACCAGGGAGTGGAGCGGCCGGTATCTTTTCTTTGGGGAAAAGAAGGCCCGCAATTCGTTAAGCAGATCCACTGGGCTCTGGGATTGTTCGCCAATCCTTGGTTCCGGCCGGCGATGCGACTCACGCTGCTAAACAACTGGGAAGAAGGGCTATGAGCGAAAAGCCCCGGGCAGTTTTTTTTTGCGAGACGTTTCACGAAGTAAACGGAGTGGCGCTGACGGCGCGGCAATTGACGGCTGCTGCCGAGCGGCGCCAGCACCCGATGTTTGCCATATATCCAGGGCCGTCTCTGAAGCTTATTGAGCGAGGAAGCGTCACGCGAATGGAATTGCCGCGTGGCTGCGCGAGCTTCGGAGTCGAAAGGGACCTGCGGTATGACCTTTACATGTGGCGGTTTTTGCCGATGCTGCGCAAAGCACTCGCCGCATTTCGGCCGCAGGTGATTCACGCTACCAGTCCGGCGGATTTCGGGCAGTTGGGTGCGATCCTCGCGCACGAGATGAAGATTCCGCTGGTGGTTTCGTGGCACACCAACCTCCATCAGTTTGGCGCGCGGCGGCTGAGGAAGCTCCTGCGGTTCCTTCCCGAAAACGCCGTGAATGCTTTGGCTGCGGGCGCGGAGCGCGCGGCCCTGCGGTTGATCCTGAGATTCTACAAGATTGCGCGAGTGGTGCTTGCGCCTACGCCCAGCCAAGTGGTGTGGCTGCGGCGAGCGACCGGAAAGCCGGGATTCCTGATGACTCGCGGGGTCGACAGCGAGCTTTTTCATCCACGCCATCGCACGTGCCACGACGGAATTTTGCGGCTTGGTTTTGTGGGGCGGGTGACGCCGGAAAAGGGAGTCCGCCTGTTCCCGCGCATCGAGCAAGCCCTGCTGGATGCGGGCATCCGCAAGTTTCAAATCGTGATTATTGGGGACGGGAGCGAACGGGAATGGCTGCGGAGCAATTTGCGGACCGGGGTTTTTCCAGGCGTGCTTCTTGGCCAAGAACTCGCCGAAGCCTACGCCAACCTGGATTTATTTGTGTTTCCCTCGCGGACGGACACCTTTGGGAATGTGGTGCAGGAAGCGGCCGCTTCGGGTGTGCCTGCGGTGGTGACGACTGAAGGAGGGCCGCAGCACCTCATCGCGCCGGGAGTATCGGGTTACGCGGAATCGAAAGACGAGACTCTCGTGGCGCGTGTGGTGGAGCTGGCATTCCGGCGGGAGAAACTGCGGGAGATGGGAGAGGCGGCGCGGAAATTCGTCGGCAATACCAGTTGGGACAGGGCGTTGGAAGCCGTTTTTGAAGCGTATCGGTATTGTCAGACGGAGCAGCGCAGCGCGGCGCGAGCAGCAAAGCTGCGCGCCGTTCCGAGCGTGCAAATTCCCTGAGGTTTGCGCCCCGCGTAAAGTCAGCAAATGAACTCCGCGAGATTGGAAGTTGGCAGCGAGACTCGGATTCATTTTGAAGGACTTCTTCGGCCGTTGCTAAGGGAGCGGCCTACGCGGTTCCCGCGGGGCGTCCGTCGAAGCAAGTGGCGACCGCGTGTTCGGCAGAACCGGATACGCGCTGTCCTGAGTTGCAAGGGCGGAGGGTTTCGGCATCACACCTGAGGAACTATGCCCACCGATTCACGACGGACTCCAACAGAGTCAAGAAACTGTGAGCTGCGAGGGCGGTGCGGTACTAGGGGATGCGGAGAGTGTTTCCTTCCTTTACGGTGATGCTCTGTTCTCTGCCGCCAAAGCGATAGATCACCGTGAGAACTTTGTTCGCGCCCGGCGCGGGATCACCGCCGAGGTTGCGGTTATTCACTTGCAGAACCAGGGAATTGTTGCGTATCTGGCTGCGGAGAAGTTGCGAAACGTCGTTGGTGCGATTGTTCAGCCCATAGACGGCGCGAATGATCTGCAGGCTGCCAAAGCCGGGAGCCGGACCTGGACTTCCGCCGCCGGGAAAGCCGCCGTAGTTGGCAAACTGGCTCGCGTCGATGCTCGCGCCCTCCCGATAGGAAAACTGCCGCACCCGTCCGCGCGCGTCGCGAGCAGAAATGCGCAGAGTCTTGTCGGCACCCACCGCAGGATCGCCGCCCAGGTTTTGGTTGTTCACTCTCACCATACCTCTTCCCGACAACATGCTGCGGACCCGGTCGGTGACCACAACGCGGCGATTGCCGGAACCCCAGTCCGCAAACATCACCTGCCAGCCGGGGCCGGCGTTCCCGCCTAGGCCGCCACCATAGTTGTAAAACTGGCTGGCATCGATCGCGCTACCTTCTCTGAAGTTGAATCGCCGCGTTTGCCCCTGGAAGTTCCTGGCCTCGATAACCAGAGTCTTGGCGGCACCCACCGCCGGATCGCCGCCCATATTCTGGTTATTCACCTGGACCCTGCCATTGCCGGTCAGCAGGACGCGCACGCGGGGAGTGACATCCATCCAGCGATTGCCGGAGCCCCATCGGGCCCTCACCACCTGCCAACCCGGACCGGGCATGACGCTGTTGGAGAACTGGGAGACGGCAGGTAAAGAAGATAAGAGAACCAAAGCGAGAGCGGAACAAAGACCAAGCGTGAGTGAACCGGGCCTCATGGAGTTCCTCGTTCGGCGGGAGCGGAAGAAGGGCGCGCACCTCGTCGCCTAGGGCCGGAATCCGGCGGATTGGCGCCGAGCGTGATTTCAGAACTTAGAGATATGGGTGTCAACTGGCAAAACTGCTGGGTCCGCCACAACTAGCTCACTGTCTCGGCGCTGTCGTGGAAGACGCGAAGGTCATCCGGCCGATCCTGCACCTCACGTTTTCGATACGACTAGGTATCAAGTGCTA
>DATFRZ010000123.1:0-17904 GCA_035262885.1 Candidatus Acidiferrum sp. | reverse complement strand
ACAGCCTAAGCAACTGGCTAGTGAACAAGGCAAAGATCGAACCCAAAACCGTGCAGGGAATCTTGCGTCACAGCAGAATCCAGACGACGCTCGATCTCTACACACAGGAAGACAGCGACGAAACACGAGCGGCGCAGGGAGAGTATTTGATGGCGCTCGGAGTCAGTACGAGTACGGTGCAGTAACGTGTGGGTTGAGGTTTTTGGCGTGACACCCGGTAAGCCATTGAAACTAATGGTGGGCCTGGGTGGACTTGAACCACCGACCTCGCCCTTATCAGGGGCGCGCTCTAGCCACCTGAGCTACAGGCCCGTGTGGAATGGACTTTGTAATCTTAACACGCCCCCGTGGTTTCTTCTAACTTCTACCCTGCAACCTCTAACCTGTAGCAAACTACTGCACAAAACCCACGTTCGGCATCGGCCCGCCCTCTGGAACTTCTTTGATGGCCCCGAATTGGGCTTCATAGCGGCTTAGGTTCTCTCCCAGCGCCCGCCAAATGCGTTTGGCGTGCCCCGGGCTGACGATCGAACTGCTCAAGAGCTTCCCCTGCGTCCCATTGGGAAAAACGTAAATAAAATTCAGCGTGAACTCTTCCAGATTGTGGTGAATCATCACCAGGTTGCTGTACTGCCCTTGCAACTCTTTTTCGTCCGCCTTGATTTGTACTTGTCCCGGCGCTGGCTGCTGTTGATCCATCTCATTTCGCTCCCGAAATGCTTCCTCGACGTTACCACAAGCCACTCATCGCTGCTTGGCTCCTTGCGTCGTGCCTCGGCTTGCGCCTGCAACTAAAAGACCAGCAAAGAGCCTATTGACACGCGATTATATTAAGTGTAGTTTAGGAATGTTATTTAGCATAGTTAACTTCGTCCATGGAACCTGTTACCACGCCACAACTCGAGTCGGACCCGCCCTCCACAACTGAATCCGGCACGCGCCTGCTCCCGACCACAGCGGACCTCCGTGCGCGCATGTCTCACCCGTCTTTGCCGGAAGCTCATCGCTCAATTCCCATCGCTTCGGGGGCATCCTGGCTCCGAAAGATTCTCGCGTTTGCGGGCCCCGGCTATCTCGTCGCGGTCGGCTATATGGATCCGGGCAACTGGGCTACTGACCTGGGCGGCGGCTCGAAATTCGGCTACACGCTTCTCAGTGTCATCCTGATCAGCAATCTGATGGCGATGTTCCTGCAAGCTCTCTCGGCAAAGCTTGGAATCGCCACCGGTCGCGATCTCGCCCAAGCCTGCCGTGAGCGCTACTCGCCCCGCATTTCCCTTTTCCTTTGGATCGTCTGCGAAATCGCAATCGCCGCTTGCGACCTAGCAGAAGTTCTTGGCTCGGCGGTTGCGTTGAAGCTGCTCTTCGGCTTGCCTCTGTTAGCGGGGGTCCTCATCACCGCTCTCGACGTTCTTCTTGTTCTCGCGTTGCAAGGCCGCGGCTTCCGCCTCGTGGAAGCTTTTGTGGTCACGCTGATTGCCACAATCGCCGCTTGCTTTGCTTATGAAATCTTTTTCGCGCATCCACTCTGGCGCGAAGCAGCCATGGGCTTTCTCCCGCGCGCGGAAATCCTGCGCAACCGCGAAATGCTCTACATCGCCATCGGCATCCTCGGCGCCACCGTTATGCCGCACAATCTTTATCTTCATTCCAGCATCGTGCAGACGCGCGCTTTCGGCGTCTCCACGAGCGACCGCCGCGAGGCCATTCGCTATGCCGTTTTTGATTCCACCGTCGCACTCGCCTTCGCGCTTTTCATCAACGCCGCGATCCTCGTTCTCGGCGCCGCTGCGTTTCACACGCGCGGCTTGAACAACGTTGCGGAAATCGCCGACGCCTACAAGCTCCTCAGCCCCGTCCTGGGAGCCAGCCTCGCCAGCACGCTCTTCGCGTGCGCCCTGCTTGCCTCCGGCCAGAACTCCACACTCACAGGCACGCTCGCTGGTCAAATCGTCATGGAAGGCTTCCTGAATCTTCGTTTAAAGCCCTGGCTGCGCCGCCTCATCACGCGCGCCATTGCGATCATTCCGGCCGCTCTGGTGATCGGCATTGCCGGCGAGAACAGAGTCACTTCGCTGCTGATTCTCAGCCAGGTCGTCTTGAGTTTTCAGTTGCCCTTCGCCGTGATTCCTCTTATCCAATTCACTGCCGACCGCTCAAAGATGGGCGAGTTCGCCAACTCACGCGTCGTCACCGTCCTCGCCTGGATCGTCGCCATCGCCATCCTCTTCTTCAACGCCGAACTCCTCTGGCTCATCTTCCGCGGCGCATAGCCCCTTCTCGGTGTTCTGTGTGCCTCTTCCATCTGGGCTCTCTGTGTTAAATTTCCCTTTGAGCGACTTCGCAAAATGCTCCCTTTTGCAGGAACCCTTCGTATGCGAGAATTTTTTCTGCTCCCATGTCCCCGAACCCGCCGCGTGCTCTCTGGCTCCGGAAGCTTCTCTTTGCCGCTCTCCTGCTTCTCATTTGCGTCCTGGTCATTCACTGGATCACCCAGGAAAACAAGCCGTGGCTGGTCCCCCCGGAATACAAGAGCCTGAAGAATCCCCTGACTCGGTCCGAATCCAACTTGAATGCCGCGCGGCAAATCTACGTGGACGAATGCGCGGAGTGTCACGGCGACCGCGGCAAAGGAGACGGCCCGCAAGCCAGGTCGCACTACCCGCTACCTGCCGATCTTACAGACCCAAACCTTCTGGTAAACACACCCGACGGCGAGATTTTCTACCAGATTACCGCAGGCCGCCGGCCCATGCCTTCATTCAAACGCCGTCTCACCGAAGACCAGCGCTGGCAGCTCGTTTTCCTCGTGCGTTCCTTCTCCCAGTCCGCATCGTCGAGCGATAATTCAGCGTCTTCGCCATCTCCGGAGAAGAAGTAATCACACTCCTATGCAACGTTAGCGCTTGGCCGCCGCTCGTGGCCTTCTCCACCACGAGTCACTGCTTCGGCCGCAACCATCCAAGCGTTCCCGCGTCCCTCCACAAGAGGAAAACGACGATTTATTTGTCGAGGTAGTATTCGATGGTCGTAACGATGCGGACGGTTTTGAAGAGGCTCGAGTCGGCGGAGCCAGCGGCGGCGTTGAATTCGCCTGGTTCGCTGGTGTCGCTGCCCTGATTGGCAGGTAGAATGGCGAACACGCCTTGATTAGCCTGTCGGATGCCGCCGACTTTAGCACCAGAATCGGCGGCGAAGCGATCGGCGGCAACGCGGGCGTTGCGAGTAGCTTCGGTAATCATGTCGGGTTTGATGGCGTTGAGGCCGGTGAATTTGTAGCTAACGCCCAGCTCTTGACCTACATTACCACTGAGGGCGATGCCCTTCCGCACAAATTGCATGGTTTTTTGCGCCGCAGCGGCTACCTGGTCCACGCGGGAAGTGCGCACGGTGATTTGCTGCTCGATGATGTAGCGATGGGACGCATGCTGGGTGCCGCCGAATTCATTGGCCTGCGTGTCCACGACGCGGACGACGCCGAGCTCGACTTCGGACGGCTGGATGCCCTGCTGGGAGAGGAATTGGAGGGACGGTATTCTTGTCAGCTTCAGTGCGGCCGTAAACGGAAGCGAGGTCATCGCCAGCCTCCTTGGAGCTGATGGGCCAGATGGCAAGGTCGGACTTGACCTGGCGTTCTACGAGTCCCTTGACCGTGACATAACGATCGCTGAGGCGCGTGGCTTTGATTTGCGTGCCAAGGATCCAACCACCAAATATGAGACCAAGCGCGAGCTGTGCGCCGAGCAAAGTGGTGCCGCGAGCAGATAGCTGGTTGCCGTTCATTTTTTTGTTCCTGGAAATTCGCTACCTCACTCGCTGCTGTGGGTGGCGAACGATGAGGACAGCATAGCGCACGGAGGGCGGGGAGGTTGGCGGCGACAAACTGAAGGTTTGAAGTTGGAAGGTTTGTGCCGCCAAAAGGGCAGATTGCACGAAAGAAAAGCGGCAGAAAGACTGCCGCGCTCCAAAAAAGGCGTGACGTTGTTAGAATGGCGCGCGACCCTATGACGTCTTCGCCTTCAACGCCGCCTTCGACTTCGCATGCAACTTCAGCTCCGAGTTCGCCCGCGACGGGGGTCCACGCGAAAATCCCGCGGGCGATGCTACCGGTCTTAATCCTTCTGGCGCTCTCGGCGTTTATCAATTTTGTGGATCGCGGCAACCTGTCTGCTGCCGCGCCCCTGCTGAAAGCCGAACTCGGCTTGTCCGACTCTCAACTGGGAATCCTGCTCGCCGCCTTTTTCTGGAGCTATGCGTTGTTTCAGATCACTTCCGGCTGGCTTGTTGATCATGTCGACGTCAAATGGATGCTCGCCGCCGGGTTCTTC
The DNA here is from genome assembly GCA_035262885.1 of Candidatus Acidiferrum sp. Taxonomy (GTDB): domain Bacteria; phylum Acidobacteriota; class Terriglobia; order Acidiferrales; family UBA7541; genus Acidiferrum. The sequence continues at coordinate 13,576 of DATFRZ010000123.1, read as the reverse complement.
GTCTGGTCCGTGGCCACCGCCGCCACCGGTCTCGCCGGCAGCTTCGCGCTCCTGCTGGCTGCTCGTCTGGTCCTTGGAGTTGGCGAATCGGTCGTATACCCATCCTACTCTAAGATCCTCGCCCGCTATTTCACAGAAGATCAGCGCGGCCTGGCCAATTCCATCATCATCACGGGTTTTTATACGGGCCCGGCTTTCGGCTTATTTTTTGGCGGCATCTTAATGGGCCGCTATGGTTGGCGCTCTTTTTTCCTTGTCCTCGGTCTCCTCAGCCTGATCTGGCTCTTGCCGTGGCTCCAAGGGATGCCGCCCGACCGCGTCAAACACTCGACCGCCAGTAGTTCTCAGGAAGAAACTCCGGGCATTCTCGAAATCCTGAAGTTGCGCTCCGCTTGGGGCACCTGCGCGGCTCTGGCTTGCCTGGACTACTTGTCGTATTTCTTCCTTACCTGGATGCCGACTTACCTCGTTCGCGGCCGAAATTTTTCCATGGACCAAATGGCGGGCGTAATGGGAGCGGCTTACGTTATCTGCGCTCTCGTCGCGGCCACGTGCGGCTGGCTTTCCGACCGCTGGATTGCCGCTGGGGCGGCTCCCACCCTCGTGCGCAAGGGCTTCACGAGCATGGGTATGGCGGGCGCCGCGATCTTCGTGGTGCCCTGTGTTCTGGCCGGCCCCAGAGTCGCGACGGTAATGGTGATATTGGTCGCTGCGTCGCTTGGCGTCAGTTCCTCCAACGTTTGGGCCATCACCCAGACGCTGGCGGGCCCGCGCGCGGCCGGGCGATGGACGGGAATCGAGAACTTCGTGGGAAATCTGGGCGGGGCGGTGGCTCCTGCTCTGACCGGCTTCATCCTGGGCCGCACCGGCCACTATTTCTGGGCCTTCGCCATCACGGCGGTCGTATCTTTGCTCGGCGCGCTGTCCTGGGCCTTTTGGATCGGTCGCGTCGAACCGGTAGCGTGGGCATCGCATGTTCGGGCCAAGACTGGTTCAAGCTAGGAGGCCTCATGAAAGTTGCAACCGGCATTCGCCACGCGAGGTGCTGCATGAGCGCGTTCTGCTTTTTGGCGCTCTCCTTTTTCGCAGTTTCTGTTTCCGCTCAGTCCTCCAATGAGGTGCTTCTTCTTCTCAACGCGGATGTCGTCACCATGAATGACAAGCAGCCTTCGGCGCAGGCCATCGGCATCCGAGGCGAACGCATTGTTTGGCTTGGCAATTCCGACGAGGGAAAAAAACTATACCCCTCGGCACCCACGATGGACCTTCACGGAGCTACGGTTCTTCCCGGCCTCATTGACGCGCACACGCACCTGATCAACCTTGGAGAGAGCCTCACCCGGTTGAATCTCAAAGACGTTCCCACCGAAAAAGAAATCGTCGAACGTGTGAAGCAACGAGCCGCTTCGGCTGTGCCCGGCGAATGGATCCTTGGCTGGGGCTGGGACGAAGGCAAATGGGCATCCAACTACCCGACGAATCAGGCTTTGAGCGCGGCCACGCCGAACAATCCGGTCTTCCTCGTCGGCTTGCATACTTTTGCAGGCTGGGCCAACCGGCGCGCGCTTGAAATTGCCGGCATCAACAAAGACACCAAGGATCCGGAAAACGGAAAAATCCTTCGCGACGAAAAAACCGGCGAGCTTACTGGCATCCTGCTAAATCATGCACAGGAGCTGGTCTCGAGACACATTCCGCCAATGACTCTCAAGCAGGCGAAACGCGCCATGCAGCTTGCGGCTCGCGAATGCGTCCGCAATGGGCTGACTTCCATCCACGAAGCCAAGGTCACGCCGCTTATGGTCCAAGCATTTCACGAACTGGTGCGCGAAGGAGAAATGCCATTGCGCCTTTACGGAATGTTGGATGGCGCGGACAAGAATCTGGTCGAGGAATGGATCAAGCGCGGCCCGGAAATCGATCCGAACCATCAACTGACGATTCGCTCTTTCAAACTTTTTGCCGATGGCGCGCTCGGCTCGCGCGGCGCTGCGCTTTTGGAACCCTACAGCGACGCTCCTCAGACGAAAGGCGTAATGACCACCCCGGAGACCGACGTTTACCGCCTGACTCGCCGAGCGCTGCAAGCCGGTTTTCAGGTCTGCACTCACGCCATCGGCGATGCGGCAAATCGCAGTGTGCTGAACGCCTACGAACAAGCCGAGAAGAAGGCGCCCAGTGCGCGCGACCCGCGGCTGCGCATCGAACATGCGCAAGTGCTAGCGCCCGATGATATTCCGCGTTTCGCGAAGCTTGGCGTCATCGCTTCCATGCAGCCCACGCACGCCACCTCCGATATGCCGTGGGCCGAAAAGCGTGTTGGTTCGGAACGCATCAAAGGCGCTTACGCCTGGCGCTCGGTGAAGGATTCCAGGGCGCATTTGCCGTTGAGTTCGGATTTTCCAGGCGAAACCCTGAATCCGTTCTATGGAATCTACGCCGCCACCACGCGGCAGGATCCGCAAGGCAATCCGCCGGGCGGATGGTACCCCGAGCAGAAGCTCAAACTCGAAGAAGCACTGCGCGGTTACACCGTGGAGGCCGCTTACGCGGAGTTCGAAGAAAAGGACAAGGGCTCCATCGAAAAGGGCAAGCTCGCGGATTTAACGGTCATCGCGCAAGACATCACAAAGATTCCCGCGCCGGAGATTCTTTCCATCCGTGTCCTCAAGACATTCGTCGGCGGCAAAGTGGTCTACGACGCGGCCACCGATCACTAAGAACTGAAGCGATGAAAAGCAGAAATCCTGTCATTCCCAGCGCACCGAGGAATCCCTCTCAGTCTTTGTTGATGGAGCGGCTTGCTGGCCTCGACCAAGGAGATTCGGTAAGATGGTCAAGCAAACTTAAAACACGCGGAGGAAAGTTCATGAGCATTGCGGTGGGACAAGCGGCTCCCGATTTCACATTGCTGAACCAGGACAAGAAAGAAGTGAAGCTGTCGGACTTCGCCGGCAAGAAGAATGTTGTGTTGCTGTGGTATCCGCTGGACTGGAGTCCGACTTGCACGAACGAGCACGCTTGCTTGGTGAACGACATGAAGAATTTTGACCAACTGGACGCGGAAGTGCTTGGCGTAAGCGTGGACAGCGTGTGGTCGCATAAAGCTTATGCGGAAAAAATGGGCATCAAGTATTCGCTGCTGGCGGATTTTCATCCGCGCGGAGCGATGAGCGAACAGTACGGCGTCTACTTGGCCGACAAAGGAATTACTGGGCGCGCGATCGCCATCGTTAACAAAGCGGGCAAAGTGGCATGGTTCAAGAACTACGACATTCCTGTGGTGCCGGACCTCAAAGAAGTGGCCTCGGCGCTGTCGCAGGTCAAGGCCGCCAGCGCTTAAACAAGCCGCCGGACCCTCGCACGATTTTTGAGATGCTTTTTCGTTTTCCGAGGCTGAAACCCTGGCGGGAGACTTTCCTGAGCGCTGAAGCAGCGCGGCGCGCTCTCAACATGACGTTGAGCGAATTGGTTCACCACTATCGTTCACAGGCCGGCGAATTCGGCCGGGCCGTCGCGCTTTCCGCGTTCCCGCTCGATCACAGCGAAATCGAGCGCCTTTTTTCCTCTTACGATGAGGACTACCATATCAGCCGCTTCTTCCATTTCTCCGAAGGCGAGGGCCAGAAGTTCTTAGTTAACGGCATCCCCGCAACGCACGTCTCCCTCGACGAGGAAATCCAAACCGTCCTTTGAATCATTCTTTCGCTAGCGATTTCCGAAACCGTGGGTTCTAAGTCGTGGATTGCAAGTCGTTGGTTCTACGGATAGCGCTGGCGGATCTTCACCGTACGGTCCAGCTCATCGGAAACTTCCAGAACCTTGAGCTGCAGGTCTTTGTCGATTGCCGCGGTCCTTAGAAACTCGTGGACCTGCTCCTGCGCCGCGGCGGATTGCTGACCTCCAAGGAATGCGTTCAGCCATCCTAGCGCAAAGAAGATCTTGCGCTCGCGCTTGATTCGCGGGAGCGCTTCGAGAGCCGGTTTCAGGTACGGCATGGTTAACTCGGATTGGTTCCAATAGTTGAAGGGCCCCAGACTCTGCTCGATCCAATCTTCCGGGCGAGAAGAACCGTGGAGATAGTCGTCGAAATAGTGCTGCTTGGAGGCGCTCTCCGGACGGGCGGCCCGAGCCGTGTAAGCATATTTGTGGCCGTCCCCGGTGGTGTCGCGTTTCTGTTCCGCGGCGAAAAGAGCTTCCGCTTCTGAGTCCTGCAAAGCGATGAGCGTTGTGACGATGGTCCAGCGATCCAGAGGGCGAAGTTCAACGCCGGGAACGGCTAGTTTTCCGCTGAGAAGATCTTTGAGTTGGGCGCGTCCCTGGGGGCTCTCAGCAACGGTGCGGAGCGCGCGAAACCAGATGATACGCAAATCCTGGCTTGGGGAATGCAGCATCTGATGCGAAGCGAGCGCTTCGGCCCGGGGAACAATTTCCGCGCGCTCGCTCGAGTTGACGTAGCGATGGAGGGCCGTGGCGACATGGCCGATGAGATTCTGCGCCACCGATTCGTCGGTCTCTGTGGGGAGAAGACGCAGCGCCAGTTCCACAAAGTCGCGGGGCGCGAGATCGGCTTCGCGGACGGAACCCCAGAGCGAGCCCCAAAGCAAAGTTCGTTCGAAAACGTCGGAAACTCGTCCCACCTTTTCGATGACGGCTTTGCGGCTATGCTTATCCAGCAGGAAGCGTCCGTAGGCGTAATCGTGATCGTTGAGGAAGACATAGTTTGGACACGGCTTGCCAATGGCTTCGCGCAGGTCCGCCTTTTCGTTGGTCAGTTCCACGCGAAGATGAAGCGGCGCGCCGCCGTCATCGTAAAGTCCAACCTGCATGGTGACGGGCCATACGCCGCCTTCGCTGAGCACATCACCCTGGGTTAACGAAAAGCGGTCAATGCGATCTTGCGCATCGCAGGACCAGGAGGCATCCACTTGAGGCATACCGCGCCGACGAATCCAGGAGGCCGCCCAACCTCCAAGGGATCTTCCGGACACGCCTTCGAACGCGTGCACGAGGTCGTTCCACTGCGCGTTGGCGTAAGCATGTTCTTTGAGGTAAAGGCGGAGACCGTCGCGGAAGTGCTCTTCTCCCAACACAAAGGCGAGTTGCTTGATTACACCGGGAGCTTTGGAGTAGACGATGGCGCCGTAGGCTGATTTCGCATCCTTGAGGTTCGCGATGTCCTGATAGATCGGCGTGGTGCCCTTGGTGGAGTCAATTCCGTAAGCGGCGGGCTTGATGGATTGATAGAAGCGCTTCCAGATATTTTCATCGGGCTTGAGAGCAGCCAGCGCCTGGTAAGCCATGTATTGCGCGAAGCCTTCCTTGAGCCAGAGATCGTCGAACCAGCGCATGGTGGTGAAGTCGCCGAACCATTGGTGGGTTAGTTCATGGAGAAGGAGGATGTCGCGATTGAGATGGTCGCTGTGAGTGGGCGCGGCGCGAAAGAGAATGGATTCTTCGCGCAAAAAAGTGGCTCCGGCGTGCTCCATTCCGCCGTAGGCAAAGCCCGGGATCATCACCATGTCGTACTTGGGAAAGGGAAAAGGTTGCGCGAAGAAACTGGACAGATAGTCGATTCCCTGGGAAGTGATTTGCTGCACTTCGGGGGCTTCTTCCTGTGCTTTCCTAAATTTCGACTGGCGGACATAGAGTCCGGGCAGGCCAGGAGTTTCATGCACTCGGCCGAAGGGGCCGGCGGCGAAAGCAAAAAGATACGTGCTGATGGGACGGGTCTCGGAAAAGACTGTTGTGCGCTGGCCGGAGCCAGCAGGCGATTGCGACGCGATCGCCGTGTTGGAAACGACGGTCCAGTCTTCCGGAGCGGTGAGTTCCAGATGGAAGCGGCCTTTCAAATCGGGCTGATCGAAACAGGGAAAGGCCATCTCCGCATCCATGGGGACAAAGAGCGTGTAGAGGTACTCGGTGTTGTCATCTTTGTCTTCAAAGCGAGTGATGGCTTTTCCGGCTGGGGCAACGGTGGCGGTGAAATCGACGATAACGACATTCTCACCGGCATGAATCATGTTTGCAGGCAACTCGATGTGGCCGTTGTCTATTTTTACGGGAACAGCGACACCGTTGACGGTGGGATTCGCCGCAGTTCCCTCGCGGAAGTCGAGCAAAACGGGGCCGGAAAAACCGGTGCGGAAGCGGAGCTCTTCGTGACCAGAGACGGAAGGCGCGTGAGGAGTGAGCGTGAAGCGAAGTTGGTAGCGAACGTCGGAAACTTGAGCGGCGCGCTGGCGAGCAAGGTCACGCGGGATTCCGTCAGGCAGCTGTGCCGCCATCGAATTGCCGGCGGCTACGAACCCGAAAACAGCAGCAAGGTGCCAGCGCATAGAGTAAGGAATTTACACGAGGGATGGACGGCTGGGAAGGCTTGAGTGGCGTGCCGCAGGGACAGAGTATGTTAGGCTGGCCGACTTGTGAGACGTGTTGAGGAATAGGTTTCTCAGTTCTTCAGCCGGTAGCTGAATTCAGGGGAGCTTATGAAGAAAATTGTTTTTGTCTTTTGCCTTGCGGCCGTGTCGGCATGCCTGGCGGCACAGACAGCCAAAAATCCGGAGACGGCGCGGTGGGAGCGCGAGGCCCGGAACGTCACGATTGTTCGCGACGACTGGGGCATTGCGCACGTTTACGGGAAGACCGACGCGGATGCGGTGTTCGGCATGATTTACGCGCAGGCGGAAGACGACTTCAATCGCGTAGAAACGAACTATATCAATGCCATGGGGCGGCTGGCGGAAGCGGAGGGCGAGTCGAGGATTTATCAGGACTTGCGCATGAAGCTGTTTATGGACCCGGCCGAGATTAAGAAAGACTACGCGAAAACTCCGGAATGGCTGAAGAAGCTGATGAACTCGTGGGCGGACGGGCTGAACTACTACCTCGCAAAACATCGTGAGGTGAAGCCAAGAGTGATACAGCACTTCGAGCCGTGGATGGCGCTGACGTTTACCGAGGGGAGTATCGGAGGCGACGTCGAGCGCGTGAACCTCGCGCAGCTTGAGGCGTTCTACAGCAAAGTACCCGTGAGCCAGAACACGCCGCCGTTTGACGACGACATCGAGGAGCCCGGCGGCTCGAATGGCATTGCGATCGCGCCTTCGAACACCGTGGACCATCACGCCCTTCTGCTTATCAATCCGCACACCTCGTTTTTCTTCCGAAGTGAATTGCAAATGGCGAGTGAAGAGGGCCTGGATGCCTACGGGGCGGTGACGTGGGGCCAGTTTTTCGTCTATCAAGGATTCAACGAGCGCGCCGGATGGATGCATACCTCGAGCGGCGTAAGCCAGCTCAGCTTTTATCTGGAATCCGTCCAGAAGAATGGGGATCGGTTCTACTACAAGTACGGCAAGGACGAAGTTCCGGTCGAGACCAGCGAAATCAAGGTGCCGTATGAAACCGGTACTGGGATGGCGGAGAAAAAGTTCACTGTATACCGCACGCAGCATGGCCCGGTGATCGGAGAATCCGGCGGCAAATGGCTGACGATCCGGCTGATGAACGAGCCGGTCAAAGCGCTTACGCAATCCTACTCGCGCACCAAGGCGAAGGATTACAAGTCGTTTCGAGAAACCATGGAACTGCATACGAACTCGTCGAACAACACGATTTTCGCCGACGCCGACGGGGACATCGCTTATTTTCACGGCAACTTCATCCCGCGCCGCGATCCCAGTTTTGATTGGACGAAACCGGTGGAGGGGAGCAATCCGGAAGCGGACTGGCACGGGCTTCTTTCGGTCGATGAGACGCCACACCTCCTGAATCCCAAAGTCGGCTGGCTGTACAACTCGAACAATTGGCCGTGGTCTGCAGCGGGACCGGACAGCCCGAAGAAGGAGGATTTTCCTCCATACGTCGAAACGGGCGGAGAGACGGCGCGGGGAATGCACGCTATCAGGGTCTTGCGGGACAAGAAGGATTTTACGGTCGACTCGCTCATTGCGGCGGCGTACGACAGTTACCTGATGTGGTTCGAAAAGCCGATTCCGCGTTTAGTCAGGGCTTGGAACGATGCGCCCGCCGACAGCTCCCTGAAGACAAAATTGGCCGAGCCAATCGAAGCCGTGAGCAAATGGGATTTGCGGTGGGGAGTGAACTCCGTGCCGACATCCCTCGCTGTGTTCTGGGGCGACGTTCTGCAACATCGATTCGGACCCGATGCGCGAAATGCGGGAATCTACCTCAGCGACTACATCTGCACCAAAGTTACGTCAGAAGTTCTCTTGCAGTCGTTCGCCGAAGCTTCGGAGAAACTGACTTCTGATTTCGGCACGTGGAAAACACCTTGGGGCGACATCAACCGCTTCCAGCGCCTGGCGGGGGACATCGTCCAGCCCTTCAGTGATTCGGGCCGGAGCACCCCTGTGGGATTCACCTCATCGTTCTGGGGCTCGCTGGCTGCTTTTGGAGCGCGGGCGTATCCCGGAACAAAGAAGTTGTATGGAACGAGCGGGAACAGTTTCGTGGCGGTTGTTGAGTTTGGGCCGAAAATTCGTGCGAGAGCAGTAACAGCTGGAGGTGAGAGCGGGCATCCCGGCTCAAGGCATTTTAACGATGAGGCCGAGCGGTACAGCACGGGAGACTTGCGCGAGGTTTATTTTTACCGCCAGCAACTGAAGGGACACACGGAGCGGGATTACCATCCGGGAAGCTAGAGTTTTTGGTTTTTGGTTGTTAAGTTTCTAGTTGTTCGTTCTAGGAAAGAAGAGGATTTGGCCATTTGGTGCGCGGTTTGTTTCACCTGCAAAAACAGGCGTTGCTCAAGCGGTGACGAGGTGTTGAAAGCGCTTTGAAAGCTTTCCGTGCTCTTCGCGAATTTCGCCTGGGAGGCGTGAGCCGAATTTCATCAGGAACTGCTTTGAATCCTCCAGCTCGTTTTCCCAGTCGGCGGCATTCACGCGGAGCAATTCATTCAGCGCATCGTCTGAAATCTTGAGGCCGTCTATCGTCAGGCCATTTTTTGCCGGCACGAAGCCAATGGGCGTTTCCTGCGCGGCGCCGCGGCCTTCTATGCGCTCCAGGATCCACTTCAGCACGCGAACGTTTTCGCCGTAGCCGGGCCACAGGAACCTTCCGTCCCCGCTTTTGCGGAACCAGTTGACGTGGAAAATCTTCGGCGGCTTTGGGATTTTCTTGCCCATTTGCAGCCAGTGGCCGAAATAATCCGCCATGTTGTAGCCACAAAACGGCAGCATGGCCATGGGATCGCGGCGCGTGATTCCCACGTCGCCGGTCGCAGCGGCGGTGGTTTCCGAAGCCATCGTCGAACCGACGAATACGCCGTGCTGCCAGTCAAACGATTCGTAGACCAGCGGGGCGACGCGAGCGCGCCTTCCACCGAAGATGAATGCGGAAATCGGCACGCCTTCCGGCGCTTCCCAGTGGGGCGAAATGCTCGGCGATTGTTCGGCGGGCACAGTGTAACGCGCGTTCGGGTGGGCGGCGGGACCTTTGGAGGAATCCCAACGCTCGCCTTTCCAGTTGGTGAGGCCCGTGGGAGGCTCGCTGCCGATTCCTTCCCACCAAGGCTCGCGGTTCGCGGTCATAGCGACGTTGGTGAATAAAGTGTTTTTGTGCAGCGCACCCATCACGTTGGGGTTGGTAAGCATGCCGGTGCCGGGCGCGACGCCAAAGAATCCTGCTTCGGGATTGATGGCGTGCAAATAGCCGTCATCGGCGATCTGCATCCACGCGATGTCGTCGCCCACGGTCCAGACGCGGTAGCCCTGGCTTTCGAGCGCGGACACCATCATGGCGAGATTCGTTTTGCCGCAGGCGCTGGGGAAGGCCGCTCCCATGTAGGTGACTTTTCCGCCGGGGGATTCGAGGCCGAGGATGAGCATGTGCTCCGCCATCCAGCCCTGTTCGCGCGCCATCACGCTGGCAATGCGCAAGGCAAAACATTTTTTGCCAAGCAATGCGTTTCCGCCGTAGCCTGAGCCGATGCTCCAAATCAGTCTTTCCTCCGGGAAATGCATGATATAGCGACGCATGGGATCAAGATCGCCAAGCGAATGCAGCCCCGGAACAAATTCCGTCGAAGGACCGAGGCGATCCAGCGCGACCCGGCCCATGCGGGACATAATGCGCATGCTGGCAACAACGTAAGGGCTGTCGGTCACTTCCACGCCGACTTTGCTGATGGGCGAACTGACCGGCCCCATGATGTACGGTACGACGTACATGGTGCGGCCGCGCATAGCACCATCAAAGAGCGCGCCGACTTTGTGTTTCGCCGCGTTCGGGTCCATCCAATTGTTGGTCGGCCCGGCATCATCTTTGTCGGGCGAGCAGATAAAGGTCAGATGCTCGGTGCGGGCGACGTCGTTTACAGAACTGCGGTGCAGATGGCAGTTTGGGTGCGTTTTTTCGTTGAGCTGGAAGGTGTCGTCAGCGTGAAGCAGCTGGTCGATCATCCGGCGGTATTCTGCCTCGGAGCCGTCGCAATAGACGACGCGGTCCGGCTTGGTGAGCCGCGCTGCTTCCTCAACCCAGTTTTCCAGTGGAGTTGCCAATCAGCTCTCCTGCCAGCAGACTCTTTCACTGCAAAGTTCCAGCGCAAGGCGCTTGCGGTGCTGGAGACACCGCTGGCGCAGAGCGTTAAGTCCCTCGCAATGCGAGGTCATGGAGCGAAATGGAGCCGGCCATGCCAACAGGCCCCTGAAAGGCGGGACTTACGGCCGGAGCTGGCAGGCGCGATGATGCTACCCGAGGACAGTCTATGTTAGCGGTCGGCTTTGTTGCAACTCGGGGTGTGGTTGAATACCTTCAAAGGGTTGCCGCAAGTCGGGTTGAGCGCATTTTCGCCGGCAGGTTGGCGTAGATTTTGTTGGCTAGATTAGAGACTCCTTGACCAAACAAAGTTCGCCTCGAAAAAGCGAATTCGCGCAGCTGCGCGTGGTTCTGGTGAACGCGCGAAACCCGTTGAACATCGGCGCAGCGGCGCGCGCGATGAGCAACTTCGGGTTTTCGCATTTGCGCGTGGTGAGTCCGTTCGAGTTGGCCTTCCGTGAAGCGCGTTCGGCCGTGGGAGCCGCACCTTTGCTGGCGCAAGCCGAACAGTTCAAATCACTCGCGGAAGGCATCGCGGATTGTTCGCTGGTGGTTGGCACGACGGCGCTGAGCCGGCGCGACCCTCGACATACGGTGCGCGACTTGCAGCAAGGAGCGCGGATGATTCGAAGGCGCCTTGGCCCGGGCCAAGTGGCGCTGCTGTTTGGCTCGGAGAAGCGCGGCCTTTCGAATGAAGACCTTAGCCACTGCCATTGGCTGTTGCGCATTTCGACTCGCGAAGAGCATCGCTCGATGAATCTCGGGCAGGCCGTCGCCGTCTGCCTGTATGAGCTTGCGCGCGAACCTAAATCGTCTTTTGTCCCGGCGAAACCCGCGCTCTCGACCGCGGGCGATCTCGAGCGCCTCACCTCCCTATGGCTCGAAGCGTTGCAGGCCAGCGGTTACCTTAAGAACTCTCAGGGCCGCTCGAAACCGCCCTCTGCCGCTCCGGCCGAGGAAAAGGTTCGCCGGTTGATTCGGCGAATGAATCTCTCCACTGGAGATGCGGAACTTCTCCTGGGCATGCTGCGGCAGATTCTCTGGATGCTTCATTCCTAGGGAGCGACGTTGCTTCCAACGCCAGCTTTCGGAGGCTCACTTAGGTGCTCGGCGGTCAAGCGTTTTCCGCCATTCACCCATTCATCATTTCCACAACTTTTTTCACAGTTTCCAAGCGATTTAACGCGGACAATGTTATCCTGATTCGCGTCCTTTCACTGAGCGGGCCGGGTCACCAGCGCCTTCAGTTTTGTAGATCATCGGAGAATACATGGAAATTAGCTTGACGCAGCAAGCGCCAGAGGCACATCCGTGGGAACGGCCGTTTTGGAAGCCGGTTCACGGCAAGGAAGGCGTTTTCACTTACTTGATTCTCATTCACGTTCTCTCTGTCATCGGCCTGATTCTCTTTCCCATCCCCAGCCTTAAGGTCCTTGGCATGACCGTGCTCTTCACGGCGTTGGGGGGCCTGGGCACAACGGTTTGCTATCACCGCATGCTGGCACACAGGACGCTGAAGACCCATCCGGCGGTCGAACAATTCTTGATTTTTTGGGCGGTCTTTAACGGCTCCGGACATCCGGCAAGCTGGGTGGCTTATCATCGTTTGCATCACGCGGTGACCGATCAGCCGGAAGATATTTCGAGCCCAAAGCAAGGCGGCTTCTGGTGGGCGCATCTGCGATGGCTTTATCAAACCGAACCGGCCGACAAGAAGCGTTGGGCACCGGAAATGACGGGTGGGATTTACAAAATCTGGGGCTGGGCGGAAACGCCGGTTATCCTGCTTTCGATTTTTTGCGGCTGGATTCTGGGATTTGGGTGGATGGGCTTTTTCTGGATGGGGGCGATGCGGCTGGTCTATGCGCTTCACCTGCAGTGCCTGGTGAATAGCCTGACGCACCTAGGCGAACAGAAAGAAGGCGGGGACTCGAGCATCAACGTCTGGTGGCTTGGCCCCTTCCAACTGACGGCGTGGGGCGAAAATTGGCACAAAAATCATCACACACACGCCGGGTCGGCACGCCTCGGGTTGCGCTGGTATCAGACCGACATTGGCTGGTATTTCATTTGTCTGCTGGAAGCTGTGGGCCTGGCGCATTCAGTCAAGCGACCTCGCGTTTCGTAAAAACTATCCGGGTGAAAATCTTGGGACCTCGATTGCGAGATTGGGCGGTTTTTGCTTTGGCGTTTCTGCGCGCGGGCACGGCTGCTGCGCAGAGGCCTCCTCAGGAAAATTGCAAGAGCGACGATTCAGCTAAGATTGTGCGAATCGACGATCGCAACGAGAGAATCTTTGTCATCGTCCGCGTTGACCAGATCAATACAACTGCAAAAGCGCAAAAGGTGTTGCTGACTCTGCAGGGCTCTCTGAAACAATGCCGGGCGGACTGGGGAAGGGAGTGGGCCGTAAGTTTTTTCTCGGATGCGAAGTATGCCGGATACAAGTCCGATGACAACATGGCCGTATTCGTTGCCAACGGAAGGTGGTCCAAAGCCTACCTGGCCGAGTACGAACGGCTAACACAAAGACTGATCCTGAACCCTGCGGAACATGGGAGAATCCGGTTCCTAAAGGTCCGTCTGCCCTGATTTCTTGGCCCGCTGGCAAATCATGTATGCGCAAAAATTCAACGTTAGCGTCATCCTTCAGGGAGAAACGAAGCCCTGCCCCCTCGAGTGGTTGGACCAATTCTGCATGCGCAACTTCACGAACTCTGCGGATTTCGATGACACACTGCCCGTCGCTGATGGAAAGATCGAGGCGAGCTTTCGCTTAACTCCGGAACGCTTGGCGGAAGGACTGGCGGCATGGCTGACCCAGCGTGGGAAAGGCCATGGGCAGCCGGTGGTCGTGAAGGTGACTCCCGCGTAGGAACCCGAGGTACGGATCGTTGAGATCCTTCGCTTCGCCTGCCTTCGGCAGGCAGGCTCTGGATGACAACCCTGGCGGCCGCGAGATGCATTGAGCGCGCGCTGATTATTTCAAAGCTGCCGGAGAGAGGTTGCCGCC